>DASVGP010000001.1:0-28032 GCA_036379475.1 Bryobacteraceae bacterium
GGGCCGCCGCTGCTTCCTGGCGAAATTGGAGCCGTGACTTGAAGGAGCGTGATGCCATCAACCTGGCGCTGTGCGCTCAGAATGCCGTCCGACACAGTATCGGTGAGACCGCTGGGATTGCCAATAGCTGTTATGTGTTCACCAACTTTGAGGTTGTCGGAGTCGCCGAGCCTTACTGGATGAAGGTTCAAGGCCTTTATCCTAATGAGAGCGAGATCCCTGCGTCTGTCAAAAGCTACGACCCAGACGGAATCATAGACATCCCCGTTCTCAAGTTCTACGGTGGCGCTATATGCCCCGTCAACGACGTGCACGTTCGTCGCGATAAGCCCATCGGAGGCAACTATGAACCCGCTGCCTTGTTCGAGGGGGTTGCCGCCCTGGTCCTGAGTCGTGATGACCACGACTGAAGGGCGCACCGCGCGTGCAATGTCAGCAACCGACATTGAGCGCTGGAATGGGAAAGCCGGGAAAGCGCAAAGCGTGAACAGGAGAACGTACAACCCGCGATCCGCGACCATAGACGCCTCACTTTAGCTTGGATTTTTGCAGCGGATGACAGCATATCAGAACCGACACGCCGATAGGAGGCCAGGAGTTTTAGAACGCTGGACTCCGGGTGCTGCACACGCATTTCGCCGCCGCCCATTATCGCCCAATTCGCGCAGGAATCACCCGCTCTTCGCGCAAACGGATGAACGCAGGACAAACCTGACAGGTTCGAGACCGTTCGAGACCCGTCGTGTCGAACCCTCCCGGTTCTTTGCGGTTCAAAACTTGGGGCAAAACCTCCCGAAGCATAGCTAAAAACCCGTACAGACCACAGGTGCCAACGCTCGTAACATCTTGCAAACACATTCGGCTTCCTATTTGGTAAGGACGAGGTCACCAGTTCAATCCTGGTCAACGGCTCCATGTTCACTTGGCGCAAGGCCATGTCGCACCTCTCGAAACTTCGAAATCTCGAAACCGAGCCGGGAGCGTAAGCGACCCCTAGTCAAGCTAACGCCAGGCTAACCGCGGACTAGCGGAGGGCTAACCGAAATCTCGCTAGCGATGGACGGTCATCCAGATATTGCTTTTGAGTTCCGTTTGAGGGAAAATCACGCTGTCACGAGACACCGCAATATCCGCTAAAGGGGCGACCATGTTTCCGATAGAGCGGCGTGCGGAGTGGGAGTGGTAAACCGCGATGGAATGGCCAATGGGAGTTATCGTTTCCGGGTCAAGATACTGTACCCATAGGCAAGCCCATCCATCGCGGTATGACAAGAAATAGATCCGCGATCCGTCGGGAGACCAGCGGGGCTTATCGTCGAAGAAGCCGCTGGTGACACGTATCCAGTCCTGCTTCGGGATAGCGCGATGCGTTTGGTATGGCGCAACAAAGATGCCCGACATACCATTGAACGCTAACCAGCGGCCATCGGGCGACGGAGTTACCTGAAAGACATTCTCGCTACGATCCCGGAGAAGTTCCTGCATATGTCCCGAGGCCGCGTCGACTAACTGGACATATCGCGGGGCGCCCCACTTGGAAAGTAAGTACCGGTCGTCTTCTGACCAGTCCCACACCCAATCACCTTTCTCCAAAACCTTCTGCGGTCGCATGGTGTCCAACGACAAAATGTAAGTGGATGCCTTCTCCACGCCGTCGTGTTGGCCGTAGATTGCAGTGAACGCGAGCCTGCGGCCATCGTGCGAGAACTTCGGAAATTCTTGCGTATCGCCGACGGATGGAATGCGTGTTTCCGCGCCCGTCTTTAGATTCTTTAGCCAAATATCCTCTTTGCCGTTGCGCGTCGATGTAAACGCGAGGCGTGTCCTGTCCGTTGAAACCGAGGGCCAGTACTCGTCAGCAGCGCTGTCCGTTATCTGCACCGGAGCACCTTTCAAGACTCCCCGGCTCGTGTCCATCGGGAGCATCCACAGATGCGTTTGCTCCGACTCGCTCGCGAAAACAATCCTGCCGCCTGTTGCAAACACTGGCGAGAGTGCAATTCCGGCCGAGGAGGTCAGCCGCTCGGGCTTGCCCGCGATCTGCCAGGTACCGGAGCGGATCGGAACTTGCCAAAGGTCATCGGAGTCGCCGGCGACCGCGGAAAACAGAATCTTGTCCGCGGCCCAGTCTGTTGCGTAAGGCATCGCATGCGGATCCAGATCCAATCCGTGCCGACCAAAGCGCTCTCGGGCGCCGGTGCAGATGGGCGCTCCACCTTGCAGCGGAAGAGTCCACCAATCCGGTATGGCCGCGAAGTGCGCAAAAAGGGTTTTCTCTCCGACGACCAACAAGTATTTGCCATCCGGCGACCACACGGGCGCGGCGGCGTAAGCCAGAGCTTTCGAAACCAGTCTGGGCGATCCACCCGTTGCGGGCACGATGTACACAGCACCGCTTCCGCCTGCCGGCACGGAGCCCGAGGCTAAACCGACCCAGTACGCGATCCATTTGCCATCCGGGGAGAATCGTGGCGCACGTCCCTGCGGAGCGATAAGCGTCGCGATACCGCCGAGAGAGGGGACCACGTAAATGCCGCCACCATCTCGTTTCGAATGGAAGGCAATTTGGGTGCCGTCGGGAGAAAACGAAGGCTCCTGATCGTCGGCAGGGGAATGGGTCAGGCGAATAGCTTCTCCGCCGCTCAATTGCTGTACCCAGATGTGGAGGTGGCCTTCATCGCCGCGATCGGAAGCATACGCGAGCAGCGTTCCATCGCGAGATACCGCCGGATTTATGGTGAGCCCAGCATCAGATGTAATCCGATGGAGCGTACCGGCTTTCGGTCCAGCGCCTGGGCGGCGCGGTGCGATCCAGAAGCCGAGTGCAATTACGGCCACAGCCGCGGCCCCGACTGCGGAGACCCGAGGCCATCCGATGCGGCGTCGCGTCGGGGTCTTCGGTAACGGTATCGATAATACGCGAACGCTGCTCGAGATGGGGTAAATAAATCGATAGCCCCGGCGGGCAAGAGTTTCGATGAATCGCGGATTTTCCGCGGTGTCGCCGAGCGCGTCCCGCAGCTTGCGGATGGCACTGTTGATCGCGTTATCGAAATCTACGTAAGTCTTATCGGGCCAGAGCCGTTTTTGAATCTCCTCGCGCGTAACGACTTCGCCGGGACATTCCAGCAAAATAGCGAGAATTTGCAGCGGCTGGGGCTGCAGCTTGAGTCTGATTCCGTGCTTACGCAGCTCACTTGAGTGCGGGTCCAGTTCGAAAGCTCCGAATTGAAACGAGGACTGTTCCTGATTGCGCGCGAACTGTTTCATCGGAAATTCTCCACCAGCATCAGCTCGCTGCCGGCGTAATTGGTTTTTTCGTAAACCATCCATTGCTCGTCCGGCGAGATGCTGATTTCGTCCCGCACTTGGCCTGCGACAGGGGCGATGGTCTTGATCGCATGAGTCTTTAAATCGAGCAGCTTAAGATGTGCGTCGCGGCGATCGAGAAAATATATGCCGTGCTTCGCGGGAGCGAACGGGGTAACAACCGGGCACTCCAAAATCCTCGTTGCGCTCCCGCCCGAAACGGGTATTCTCCAGAGATCGGCCCCGGCCGAGTAATAGAGCGATCCGCCATCCGTTGATTCGAATGCCACCATGCCGCCGTTCTTAGTGAGCTGGCTTCCCTTGCCACCGCCGGCTGGAATCTTCCAAATTTGAAACGTTCCGGTGCGGTTCGAGGAGAAGTAGATCCGTTTACCATCGCGCGACCAGCTTGGCTTTGTATCGTCCGCCAGACTCATTGTGAGCCGGACTGGTTTTCCGCCCTCAGAATTGATGACATAGATGTCCCAATTCCCCGCGGCATTGCAGTCGAATGCGATCTTCTGTCCATCTGGAGACCACCGCGGGCTGCCCGCCCATGCATTTCCAAACGAAGTGAGTTGAACAGGATTCGAACCGTTACTGTTGGCGACCCAGATCGCCTCGCTTGCGGAAAAACCGCTATTCACTCCGGTAGGTGCTTCGAACGCGATGCGCCTCCCGTCCGGCGAGTATCTCGGATGGAATTCACTTCTTGTCGAAGGAATGAGATTGGTTGCTTGGCCCGTTTGGCCGCCTCGGAGAGAGACGCGCCAGATATTCGTGTTTTCGAAAACGGGAGAGTAAATCAGGCGATGTCCTTGGGGCGAGATTTGGACGTCAACCGGATCATCACCGGTTACGGTTAGCCTCACAGGCTTGCCGAGCGGCTTTGCCGGGACGCGCCATAATTCCAGCCTGGTTCCGCGCGTGGATGGGAACACCAGGGCCCGCCCATCCTCGGTCCATGCAAGGCCGTCAATCTCCTTCCTATCGAAGGTGACTTGCTGCGGGTTCCCCGTCGGGAGGAGTTCCCTCGAAAGTGGGACAACATATATGTCGCTCACGGACGAAGTGAGCGTTCGAGTGAATGCGAGTGTTTTCCCGTCGGGCGAGAGCGCGAGGCTGCCATCCCCCGATGTGGTCCCGGGCGGGGCTGTCAATGGCCGCTTTCCCCCAGTTTCTGTGGAGATTCGAATGATGTGGTAAGTTTCGTTGTAATCGGGAGTATCGCCGTCAACGGCGAGCAGCCATTTCCCATCTGCGGACCAGGCGAGGTACGGAGGAGGAACATTCAGCCGCCAGTGCATGACTGCGTCAAAGGTGTTGAACGCAATCCGGGTTAGTTTCCGTTCCTGGCCGCCCATGGCTGGGATCACCATAACTGAAGCACGATAATCATCCAGGGCTCGCAGGAATGCGATAGAACGACCGTCCGGTGACCATGCCGGCGCGAAATCCCAATTAGGACTTGTCGTCAAGCGGACGGGCTCGCCGGGACCGATCATCTTGACGTAGATGCTGGAGGGCCGTTTCCCGGGCTCGTCCCACGAAAACGCAACGCGCGTGCCTTCCGGGGAAAAGGTTGGGAACAATTGGTAGCCCGGATAACTGGTCAGTGGGACTGGAACTGCCGGCGGAGCGGTAGCTTCATTTCCGGAATTCGCGATCCACAACCCGACTGTGGCCGCAAGGCCTACGCAAACGGAGAGTGCAGCCCACCCGATCCGGTGCTGTTCGCGGGATGCTTTCGGTGGCGTAACCGGCAGAGCGCGCCTAGCGCCTGGGAGTGGATAAATAAACCGGTAGCCGCGCCTCGACAGCGTTTCGATAAACCGCGGGTTCTCCGCAATGTCGCCCAGCGCATCCCGCAGCTTGCGGACGGCGCTGTTGATCGCGTTTTCGAAATCGACATAGGTATTATCGGGCCAAAGGCGCTTTTGAATCTCTTCCCGTGTGACGGCTTCGCCGGGGCGTTCGAGCAGCATGGAGAGAATTTGCAGCGGCTGGGGTTGCAGCTTAAGCCTGATTCCGTGCTTGCGCAGCTCACCTGAGTGCGGGTCCAGTTCGAAAGCTCCGAACTGAAAGGGCCGCGCTTCCTGGTTTACTGCTTCCATACCGCCCGAACCTGATGCTGGAATCATACGCTTTCCCGGCATTTCCGGCAAGACACATTTCTGTCCCGGCGGAGGACTTTTCAGCTAAACTGCACCACAGCCGTTTAACGGCTGGACACATCCGAACAAATTTGTTGCATTTTCAAGAAGTTAGATCGACAGCATTCACACATGGATAAATAAGCCGGCTTCTATGGACTCGCAGCGCGCATTGCCGCAGAGTGGCTTTGCACGAACGATTTTTAAGATCGTTCGCAGCCATAAAGGAGAAAAAGAAATGCAGTCGATCAGGAAAACGAGCATGCTTTTGGGCATAGCCTCGATATTCGTTGCGGCCGGCTCGCTGGGAGCGGCAGAAGTAGGGCCGTCAGAACTTGCAGGGAGTTTTACCTTGCCCTCGCAAGTGTACTGGCAACGAGCAGTTCTGCCAGCCGGCACGTACGCGTTCACCATGGATCTCGTCGATGCGTGGGAGCGGATCACAATCACGAAAGGAACAAAGATGATCGGGTTCGTGGTGCTTCAGGCCTCTGGGGATGGGAACACGCATGATCAGAGTTCGCTGCGCATCGTGAACCAACAGGTTCGCGCTTTGCACCTGGCACCGATCGGCAAGACGTATTACTTCGCCACAGGGAAGAAGCAACGCGAAATGCTAGCGCGTAACATTAATCGGTCCGGGGTCGCGCTTATCCCCGTCTCCACAAAATGAAGATGGCGGAACGACCGAGGCCGGAGCGCGAAACTGCGCTTGCCCCAAGCACAGCCAGCGCTCCGGAAACCGATCTCCAGTCAGGGGCGGAAATGTGGTAGCACGAAGCTGTAGGCCGTGTACTTGATCTCGCTCCAGGCTTGCTTGCCGAGCGGATAGCCGGGATAGAGAGGACGGTTTACCGGGGTGAACTTCACGCGGACCCAGATCGATTTTCGGCCGCGCGTAAGCTGCCGGCCAATGAGGAATTCGTCATCGCGAAAACGGCGGTTCGAGGTCTCGACGATGTGCTGTGTTGCGCCGAGTTCCTGCTTTGGATTCGAGTAGACGCACTGATTCGAGCCGGCGAGATACCAGATCCCTGCGAATTTCCAATCGGATTTCGACGGCCCGGCGGCGTACACCTCGGCCCTTTGGTTCGGAAATGAGTAGTCGAGTGTGCGCCGCAGGAGAACTCCCAGATTGTTTGGACGGATGCGAAGGCGGAACTCGGAAGTTCCGGTCGTTGTACGGCCATGGGCGGTCCGCACCGGACTGTTGACGCCCCACTCATAGCGCGAAGTGATTGTATATGGGGCGGAAGCTTGCGGGGATGAATAGCCATGGCTCTTCTCGCCGGCTGGATCTCCGACTTCCAGCATGTCGGTTTCGATAAGCGAAGGCGCCGGCAGACCGTACCAATAAGTCACCGTCTCGTAGTGCTGCGTGGACTCATCCGTGCCGCCGTGCTCCAGTCGAATGACTGCATTCTTTCCGAACGGCATCGCATCGGTTAGCAGGAAGCGGTATGCCGATTCAATCTTGTCTTCGTCGTTAAGGGAGGATTGCGGGCTGTGCGCGCCGACGGGATGGCCCGCAAAAGGAAGACTCATGTTGCAGCCGCCCCAATAATCGCCTCCGCCCGCCCACTCTTCCGTGCCCGTGCCCTGCGCTTGCGGTGTCAGGCTGTCGTCGAAAAAGAACCGGGGATCGCCTTCGAGCGTGATCAGGTTTGCTTCGTGCGAAAAGATAAATGATGTGCCGACGAACTGTCCCGACCAATCGCCGCCGCCCTCCGTTTTGCGTGTGTCGAGAAGGGCGAGATCTTTGCCGGGGGTGGGATGAGGGAAATCTTTGTAAGTGGCGTGGAAATACGAAGTCAGGTTCGCGGGTTCCTGGAGCGGCAGATAACGGATGTGCCAGTTGATTCCGCTGACAACTTGATTCGCGCCAAGTAGCTCGATGCGCGCGGAATGAAAGAACGGCATCGGGAAGTAACAGTCGAGGTAAATGCGTTCTTTAGCGAAACGAATGCTGACCGGAAATGCTTTTACGAGGTACTCGCGGTCATCGCGGTTGAAAAGAGTGCCGGCTCCATAAAAAAGCGCGATGGGCGCGTCGATGGAGGGATACTTCCTTCCGTCCCAGGTAGCGCGGAGACGGACGTGCTCGAAAGCGAGAGCCTCGGAGCGCGGAATGGAAAATTCGAGAGCACGAATCACGTGCTTGCCTTTCAGTCGCGCTACCGTAATCGAACTGTTTGCCGGAAGATTCGCAGTTCCGGATACCGATTTAGATCCGGTTTTCGGAGCGATATCGGTGCCGGAGCGGGAAATGAGATCGAGCACATCTTGAGGTGGAGAACTTCCCTTCCAACTCTCCAATGGGTGCGAGAGTGGCGTCCCGGGCACAAAACGGTCGTAAATGTAGTGGCCGGTTCCATAGTGCGTTCGTGCGTAGGCCATCTGAAAGCTGCGCAAAAAAGGAATCGGCGTCCAGATGAGATCGGCTCCTCTGGTCGCCGCCCATGTCCAATTCAGCGGCCCGGGAAACGGGCTATGCGGAAGAAAAATGGAAAAGGGTGCGGGATGCAAAGGATCGTGCGTGCTGGTTTCCTGCACAATGTGATCGGTTCCATCGACGACGTAATGCCAAGGACTGCCGTGCCAATGATTGAAGCGGCTGAAGACCAGCAGGCCGGGACCTTCGAGGTCGAGCGTAACGTTGAATTGATCCGAAAGCTGATAAAGAAAATGCGACGCGTCCGCGCCTTCGTTTCCGCCGCTGCGGTCATAAGTGCTGCGCATATAGGAGCGCATGCCGATCCGCTGATCGGCCCAATGGCTCCAGTAGCGATAGGCGTCCAACCCGACGGGAATGGGCCCGGGCTTTTCAGCAGAGCAGGCGGTTCCCGCCAGCAGCAAGAGCGCGAACGGCAACAGGCGGCGCACGGCCACCATCATGACCGATTTGCCGGGCGTCGCGGTTTTCAGCGCTGCTCCCGGCGCACCGGTTCTTCAGTATGCGGAGTAAGCGTGACTTGCATGGGTCGAGTATAGCCGAAGCGGGAGCGGTTCCCCGTCGCCAAACAGTAATTTAGCTTTGGTAACAACGCCCTCTGCCCGGCGTCCTTACAGATATGAAAGCTGTTGTATTTCACGGCATCGGCGATATTCGCCTCGAAGACGTAAGAGAGCCGAAGATTCAGGAAGATACCGACGCCATCGTTCGGCTCACCTCCAGCGCCATTTGCGGCACCGATCTGCACATGGTCCGCGGCACCATGCCGGGCATGAAGCCGGGAACAATTCTAGGCCACGAGGGTGTGGGCGTGATAGAAGCGGCAGGTAGAGACGTTCGCAATCTGAACATCGGCGATCGCGTATTGATCCTTTCCACCATCGCTTGCGGCTATTGTTCGTATTGCCGCGCCGGATATTACGCCATGTGCGACAATGCGAATCCGAACGGTAAGCAGGCGGGCACGGCATTTTTTGGCGGTCCCAAGCAGACCGGACCCTTTCACGGGCTGCAAGCCGAGTACGCGCGAGTTCCGTTTGCCAGCGTCGGGCTGGTGAAATTGCCGGCCGAAGTCACCGACGATCAGGCGATTTTGATCTCCGATATTTTCCCCACCGGCTATTTCGCCGCCGAACTAGCGCAGATCAAGCGTGGCGATACGGTAGCTGTGTTTGGCTGCGGGCCGGTCGGCCAATTTGCCATTGCCAGCGCGAAGCTCATGGAGGCTGGGCGCATTTTCGCTATCGACCATGTGGAATCGCGGCTCGATATGGCGCGCCAGCAAGGCGCCGAAACCATTCACTTCGAGCGCGACCATCCGCTAACGGCGATCCGTGAACTAACCGGCGGCATTGGCGTGGACCGCGCGATCGACGCGGTCGGCGTCGATGCGCAGCGGCCGCATAGCGGACCCGCGGCCAAACAGGCGGATGCCAAAGCCAAGGAATATAAACGCGAATTGAATGAGATTGCGCCGAAAATCAATTCGAAGCACGGAAATTGGGTACCGGGCGATGCGCCCTCGCAGGTTCTTGAATGGGCCGTGGAGGCGCTCTCGAAGGCGGGCACGCTTTCGATCGCCGGCGTCTATCCACAAGCCGCAACCGTGTTTCCGATCGGCACGGCGATGAACAAGAATCTCACGATCAACATGGGAAATTGCAACCATCGCAAGTACGCGCCGAAGCTGCTGGAGATGGTGCGCAACGGCACTGTGGACCCGACCGCGATTCTCACACAAGTGGAACCGATCTCGGATGCGATTGAGGCCTACCGGGCCTTCGATCGCCGCCAGGCAGGCTGGCTGAAGGTGGAATTATTGCCGCGCGCGAGAGCAGCGTTCGCGTAGGAACACAGTTGTGGCGTACGCTTCAGCGTGCCGGCGTGGGCTTTAGCCCACGCTCGCCGGAGCGTGCGCCACAAGGAAGTTGCTATCTCGCCGCCGCTTTGGCTTTGCTTGGCATCGCAGACCGCGTCACCTTCGTAGTCCGCGTCGCTTTCGATTTATGTATCGCCGCGTTGCCGTTGACAGACGTGCCGTTTGCCCCGCCGTTTCGCGGCGGTCCGTTGGGCGTGATCTTGCCGAGAACAACGGCACGATTTGCTCCCGTCGCCATCGGAATATTCGAAGGCCGCGAGTGCGCCGTCTCATAGGCCAGCACCGCGAAGGCAATTGCTTCTTTCGCGTCCACGTCGAGACCGACCTCGGTAGTTTCCATCACCGGAATCGGGTCCATCGCCTTGCGCAAGTTTTGCATCAGCGTCGCGTTATGCGTGCCGCCGCCGGAGACGAAGATCTCGTCCACGCGCATGTCCGTCATCACGAAGTTGCGCACGCTGACTGCGATGCTCTCGGCCGTTAACGCGGTCGCGGTCGCAATCAGGTCTTCGCTGCTGAGTTCGGTGTCGAGCAGTTTGGAGACGTACTCGGTGCCGTACTGCTCGCGCCCCGCCGTCTTCGGCGGCTTCTGGCGGAAATATTTATCGCGCAGCAGCTTGGCAAGCAGCTTCGGATCCACCTCGCCCGCCGCCGCCATCACGCCGTCCCGGTCGTAAGTCTGCGCGCCCTGCGTAATGCGCGTTACGAGCTGGTCGATCACAATATTGCCGGGCCCGGTGTCGAAGGCAATCACGCGGTCCGAATTCGTATTCGGAGGGATGGCCGTCAGGTTGGCAATACCGCCGATGTTGACCGCCACGCGCCCGCGCCCGCGATGCCGGATCAGCATGTAATCGAGGTAGGGCACGAGCGGCGCTCCTTTGCCGCCCGCCGCGACGTCGCGCTCCCGAAAATTCGAGATTACGTCGATGCCCGTGCGCTCGGTGATCACGCTGGATTCCCCGATCTGGAACGTGCTGGTGACCTTCTTGCCCAGATACTGCGTGCTCTGTCCTTCGTGGAAGATCGTCTGCCCATGGCAGCCGATCAGCTTGACGGACTCGAGCGGAATCTGGGCGCGCTCGGCGGTCTCCTCCAGTGCCTCGGCGTATAATTCCCCGAGGAGGAAGTTCAACCGCGAAATATCTCCCGTCTGGGCGCTGGTATTCGAAACGGCGAAGAGCGCCTCACGGATTCTTCTGGGGTAAGGGACGGAGTGGCTCGTCAGGACATTGATCTTTGCCCTAAAGCCAGACCCGGTGATATCGACGATCGCCACATCGATGCCATCGAGCGAAGTCCCGCTCATGATACCTGCTATTCTCATCTCTTTCGCAACTCTAGCTGCAACTCTTGTAGAATCTGCAACGCTTCAACCGGCCGGAGCTCGTCAATATCGAGGGCCCGGATCCGATCCGCGAGCCCCTGGTTCACGGGCTCGAAAAGTCTGATTTGTAGGGGCGTTTCCGCGTCACTCGGCGCCAGTTCTTCCTGAACCGAGTGTTCCCTTACTTCATGATGCAATAAAACTGACCTTGCCCGCTCGATTACTTGCAGGGGTAGACCCGCCAAACGGGCCACTTCAATGCCGTAACTGCGGTCGGCGGACCCGGGTTCGACCTTTCTTATGAATAAGATACGGTCTGCGGATTCTTTTACGGCCACATGCAAATTTCTTACGCCGGAAAGTTGATCGGCAAGCTCGGTTAGCTCGTGATAATGGGTCGCAAATAGTGTTTTCGCCCTAGTTTCGTTGTGAATATGCTCCACAACCGCCCAGGCGAGCGCCAAACCGTCATAGGTGGACGTGCCGCGCCCTATCTCGTCCAGGACGATGAAACTGCGGGTCGTGGCGGTGTTCAGGATGGCGGCCGCCTCGGTCATTTCGACCATAAACGTGGATCGTCCGCGTGCCAGGTTATCCGCCGCCCCGATCCGGGTAAATACCCGGTCCACAACGGGTAGCAGCGCCGCATCAGCCGGCACAAACGACCCAATCTGGGCCAGGATCAGGATCAGCGCAGCCTGGCGGAGATAGGTGGATTTGCCGCCCATATTCGGGCCGGTGATGACGGCGACGAATTCGCCCGAAGAATTCAGGTAAAGGTCGTTCGGGATGAAGCGGCCCGCGTCCCGCTCGGAGAGTTTCTCGATCACCGGATGGCGCCCGGCATCGATGCGCATCTCGCCGGAATCGGAAAATCGCGGGCGGCGGTAGCGGTTTTCGACGGCGACCTGCGCCAGCGTTGCGGCGACATCGATCTCGGCCACGCGCGCGGCGGCGCATTTGATCTGTTCGGCGTGGGAAGCGGCGAAAAGCCGGACTTCCTGGAAGATTTCTCGCTCGAGCGCCAGAATTTTTTCTTCCGCCGCCAACACTTTAGCTTCCAGTTCCTTTAATTCCGGCGTCGTGAAGCGTTCCGCGTTCGCAAGCGTCTGTTTGCGCTGATAATCGTCCGGCGCGAGATGCAGATTCGCCTTGGAAATTTCGATGTAGTAGCCGAATACGTTGTTGAAGCGGACCTTCAGCGACTGAATTCCCGTTCGCGCGCGCTCGCGCGTTTCGATGGCGGCGATGTATTGGCGGCTGTTGCGGCTGATGTCGCGCAGTTCGTCGAGTTCCGCCGAATAGCCGTCGCGAATCGTTCCGCCGTCGTTCAAATTCACCGGCGGCTCGTCGGAAATGGCCGTGAGAATTTTGTCCCGTACTGCGGGGACCGCTTCGATACTCGATTTTAGGCTCGCAGCGTCGAGCTGCGCCGTCATTTCCGCGATCTTCGGCAACTGTGCTAGCGATCGGCCCAGCGCCAGTACGTCGCGTGGCGTGGCGCTGCCGAGCGTCGTCTTTGCCAGTAGCCGTTCTAAGTCCTGTACCGAACCGAGTCTCTTTCGCAGCTCGTTCCGCAACATGATCTTGCTGGCCAATTCCGCCACCGCGTCCAGGCGCGCTTCAATCTCTTCCCGGTTGCACGAAGGCGCGAGCAGCCGCCGCCGCAACAAACGCCCGCCCATGCCGGTCGAGGTGTCGTCCAACACGTGAATGAGCGTCGCCTCGCGGCTCTCGCCGGCAAATAGCGGTTCGAGTAATTCCAGATTGCGCACCGTCGCCGCATCCAACACCATGTAGTCCGTGCGCTCAAAATATGAGGGTGTGCTCACATGATCGAGCGCCGTCTTTTGCGTTTCGCGAAGGTAATGCAGCACGGCGCCCGCCGCGGCGGTTGCCAGCGGCTTCTCGCCCAGCCCGCAGCCGTCGAGCGACAGAAGCCGGAAATTTTCCAGAATCTGTCGGCCGGCGTAGTCGCCGCCGAAAACCCAGTGGTCGAGCGGAGTTTCCAGACAGGCTGCCCCGGGAGCATCGCCGTCCGGGTGCAGCACTTCGCGGACACTGAGCGCTTCGAATGCCGGCAGTATTTCCTCCGTCGCGAGTTCCGTCGTCCGGAACTCGCCGGTCGAGACATCCACATACGCCAGCCCGGCCCGTGCGCCCTTCCGAAACACGGCGGCCAGATAGTTATTCTCGTGCGAGCGCAGCACGCTGGTGTCGGTCGCCGTACCCGGCGTGACGATCCGCGTGACTTCGCGTCGGACGAGCTTCTTGCCCGGCCCAGGCTCCTCCATCTGCTCGCAGATCGCAACGCGATAGCCGCTTTGGATCAGCCGTGAAAGATATCCTTCGGCCGCGTGATACGGCACGCCGCACATAGGGATCGGCTCGCCGCGTTCCTTATTGCGGGAAGTGAGCGTGATTCCCAGCTCGCGGGCGGCGGTAATCGCGTCGTCGTAGAAAAGCTCGTAGAAGTCGCCTAGCCGGAATAATAAAAGCGCGCCCGGCACCTGCTTTTTTGCGGCATAGTATTGCCGCATCAGGGGTGTCGCCGGCTCGCCGCTCACGCCGGTACCAAAACGCCGGGAATCGCCAACATCTTCTCCTTACAGTGGCACGGGCGTGGGTCCGTTGCAAGAGCCGGAGCGGCTTTTTTTCAACCAAGCCGGAGCTGGCGTCTTATCGGCCCGTTCTGTTCGGATTGTTTGCTGTTCCGCTTTGGTTGTTGTTGCGGTCGTTGTTGTGGTTGCGGCGTTTGCGCCGGTTTCGATTCTGTTTGGACCCTTTGCCGTTACGAGTATTGTTGTTGTTCATGGTTCCGGAATTTCCGGATTGGCCGGTCGGCGGCGTCTGTGTTCCCGTGCCGTGTTCTGGTGTCGTACCGCCTTGTGCGCCGTTTTGCGTCGCCCCGCCACCTGCCTGCTGAAGCGGCCCGGGGCTGGCGAGCAGGGGAATCGAGATACCGGCCAAGATAAGCGAATAGAATAGGTTCTTCATCCCGGTTTCCTTTCCGTGGGTTTAATTTCCGAAGATTGGACCACGCGGAATTCGATTCCGACACCTAGGCATAGTCCATAGGAGAGGGCTCCTTTCTTTGGGTCCGCTTTCCCCGCGGCGCGCACTCGTGCGTGCGCCCTCTGGGCAGCCTCGAGACTTGTCCCGACGCCCTGACTCTGTAGATGCATCAACGGTAGGTTCGGCGATCACGCGTACAATCCGCGCAGCTTAATCGCCTTCGCGACACGATCCAATGCCAGTATGTAGGCGGCCGTGCGGTTGTTCACGCTGTGTTTTTCGGCGTAACCGGTGACGTCCTGAAAGCCGGCAACCATATTCTCTTCGAGGCGCCGGTTTACTTGCTTCTCATTCCAAAAATAGCCTTGCCGGTCCTGCACCCATTCGAAGTAAGATACGGTTACCCCACCCGCATTGGCCAGGATATCGGGGATCACGAAAACTTTTTTTTCCGCCAAAATCGAATCTGCCGGGTAAGTGGTCGGCCCGTTTGCGCCTTCGCAGAGGATTTTGGCTTTAATCCCCGCGGCATTGTGCGACGTGATGACGTTTTCGCGCGCCGCCGGTAGCAAAACCTCGCAATCCATCAGCAGGGCGGCGTCGCGATCCACATCTTCGGCTTCGGAAAAACCGCGAATGGAGCCGGTTTCCTTCCGGTGCTGGGCGAGGGCCTGAATGTCGAGCCCGCGCGGATTGTACACCGCGCCGTCGTATTCGATGATGCAGACGATCTTGAAGCCGTGCTGACTCATCAGCCGGGCCGCCATTCCGCCTACGTTGCCGAATCCTTGAATAATGACGCGCGTGTTTTCCGGAGTGAGGCCGAAGCGCTTTAACGCCTCCAAAGTGACCAGCATGCAGCCTCTGCCGGTCGCTTCCGTGCGGCCTTTCGAACCGCCGAGTTCGAGCGGTTTGCCGGTTACCACCGCTGTGACCGTGTGCCGCCGGTGCATGGAGTAGGTGTCCATGATCCAAGCCATGGTTTGGTCATTCGTATTGACATCGGGGGCGGGAACATCGCGTTCGGGGCCTATAAATTCGTAAATCTCGGCGGTATAGCGCCGCGTGATACGCTCCAGCTCGCCGCGGCTCATGATATTCGGATCGCAAATCACCCCGCCTTTTGCGCCCCCGAACGGAATATTGACCACAGCGCACTTCCAGGTCATCCAGGCGGCGAGGGCGCGCACTTCGTCCAGCGACACGTCGGGCGCGAAGCGGACGCCGCCTTTGGCCGGACCGCGCGCGAGCGAATGCTGAACTCGATAGCCGGTAAAAACCTCAATGCGGCCGTCGTCGAGCAGCGCCGGAAAGTTCACGGTCAGCTCGAGGCCGGGCGTACGCAATACCTTGCGAATGCCGTCGTTGAGTTTCAGCAGTTCGGCGGCTTCGTCGAACCGGTGGGCGGCGGATTCCCACGGATTGATCTCCGCCTCGGCGGCTATTGCCGCCGCATCTATCGCCATGATGTCTCCCGCTTTTACACTGTCACGAGAGGCGCGCGCTTGCAAGTGCCCACCTCTCGCCGGAAGGCGGGCTTAAGACCGCACGGAGCTTTAGCTCCGTCCCGCTGCGGGGTGAACCCCGCCCTCCTTGCGGTCTCTTTGCGACAATGGCCGCATGAGTTTGCGCTATACGCGCCGCAAGTTCGCCGCGCTCGCCGCAGCCGCACCTCTCGCTGCCCAGTCCGTCCCCCAAACTCCGCAGACTGCACCCGCCCCGCCGCCGGATCCGGAACTGCAGGAAGCGCTGGCGACCGTTCGCAGCGTCAGCAAGCATCTGTCGCGGATCGAAGTTCCGATGGCTCTCGAGCCGGCGTTTTCCTTCCATGCCGCGAGAGGCTGAGCCCCGGGCAAAGCTCGACCAAGCGTCGCTGCCGTTTGCCACGATTCCGGAGCTGAATGTCGCGCTGCGCAACCGCGAAATTTCGTCCGCCGAACTGACGAAATATTTCGGACGTCGCCTGGAAAAGTCTGGTCCGGTCTACAACGCGCTCGCCTGCTCGACGTTGAAAACCGCGCATCGCGCCGCCAAGCAGGCCGATTACGATCTCAAGCGTGGCCGGTTTCGCGGGCCTTTGCAGGGCATCCCCTATGGCGCCAAAGACCTGCTGGCGTTCGCCAAATATCCGACCACCTGGGGCGCGAAACCGTTCGCCCATCAGGTATTCGACTTCAACGCGCGCGCCATCGATCGGCTCCAGGATGCCCAGTCGATTTTGATCGGCAAGCTTTCGATGATCGAGCTCGCCGGAGGCGGGGGCTACAGTTTGGCATCGGCTTCGCTGCAAGGCCCGTGCCTGAATCCCTGGAACCGCGCCTATTGGGCCGGAGGTTCTTCGAGCGGCCCGGGCGCGGCCGTTGCGGCTGGCTTGGTTCCGTTCGCGCTGGGCTCGGAGACTTCGGGCTCCATCATGACGCCGGCCTGTTATTGCGGTCTTTCCGGTTTGCGTCCGACTTACGGGTTAGTAAGTCGCCAGGGAGCCATGGCGCTTTCCTGGACGTTGGACAAAATCGGCGTCCTGGCACATACAGCAGAAGATTGCGGCCTGGTCTTGCACGCGATTGCAGGAGGCGACGACAACGATCCGGGTTCAGCTCACAAGAGTTTCTATTACACTCCGCAATACGAGCGGAAGATGAGCGACTTACACATCGGCTATGCCGAGATCGATTTTTCCGAATGGCCCGACGAACCGCTAAGGCCCGCTTTCCGGAATGCCTTGCGGATCATCAGATCGATTGGCTCGCATATGGTCGAAACCAAGCTGCCGGACTATCCGTACGGCACCGTTATTGGCGCCGTCATCGATTCCGAAGGTGCGTCAGCGTTCGAGCCATTGATTCGCAGTGGGAAAGTGGACGAGCTTGCCGATAAGAGCCAGATCGCCGGTCTGAAAGCTTCGCTGACTTACTCGGCGCTGGACTATCTCAAAGCGATGCGCGTGCGAAGGCAGATACAGGATGCGTTCGCGGAGATGTTCGAGCAAATCGATCTTCTGATCGCGCCCACCCATTTCAGTCCGCCGGAACTGGCAAGCGTTCCGTTTCCCACGGATACGCCAAACCGGCCCGGCAAGAAAGGTGTCGGCGCAGGCTTGGTTCCCGCGGCGAATTTATGCGGCTTGCCCGGATTGTCGATCCCCTGCGGCTTCGTCAATGGATTGCCCATCGGTTTGCAAATCATCTCCCGGCCGTTCTTGGAGAATACGATCCTGGCCTTTGCCCGCGCATTTCAAAACCGCAGCGATTTTCATAAGCGGCATCCGGCGGTATAGCTTAATACTTGTGACGGGCTGAATTCAAATCGTACGTCCATGCACCAGCGAGGCGGCGGCCGTGGCCGCCAGGGCGGCGAAGAAGATACCGATTACGCCCGTGTTCTTGCGGTTCGGGAATACGGTGTGGAAGCCGAGAAATATAAAACTCCCGGCGATGACAGCGAGCACGGCCGCGGTCCACCAATCGCCGAAAGCGGCGGCGCCGGAGCGGTTTGCGGAAGGTTCGACAAAGGCGCCGAGCAGGGTGACCAGTTCCACCGCAACGCTTACGCCGACAGCCGTGCGCGTGGATTTCATCGAGCGACGCGCGATCCAGCCCAAGGCTAGGCCCTCGGGAATTTTGTGCAGAGCCAGGCCGACGGGCGCTGCCACTCCGGCAAGCGCCTGGGCGGTGAGCATGCGCACGCTCCAGCCATCGAAGAAGCTGTGTATCGCCGTCGCTCCAAATAGCGGTAACAGGATACGCTCGCGAGACGAATGTTCCGCGTGCAGCAGCAGGCGATCCAGCAGGCCCACCCCACAAAACACAACGATCGTAAAACCAGCCGCAATGGGCCAGCCCGAAAGCTCCGCAATTTCCGGCAGCAGCCAGAACAGCCCGATGCCCAGCAGCAAGCCGCCGCCCGCGGCGGAAAAATGCGCCGACAACAGCCGCTTTTGTCCGAGCGAAACTCCGATCGCCACGCCGCAGAGCGCGAGCAAGGTCAAGGCCCATGCGGCAGCCATTTTATTGGTCGGACACTTTCACCACGAAATAAGCGAACGGCTTGCCGCCGTTCACCAGGATCCAGTGCGGCGTGCGTGCCGGGATGTGGACGATATCGCCGGCGGAAAGCCTATGCCGCTCGCCGCCGCGAATGGAACTGCCGCGAATTTCTCCGGGTTTCAATGTTTTCGGGTTCACTAGCTTCCCGCCTGTCACCAGGGTCGCGCTTCCACTGACCACGAAAAAAATGTCCGCATCGTGCGCGTGAAACTCGGCTGATCCGGTCGCCTTGCGCACCGCAAGCATGGTGCGATGGCCTTTATATGCGGCGAGATCTGTGTCTGCAAACGGCGTATTTTTGGCGGCGAGCTTTCCCGCGATCGAATGCAGTTGGGCGGCCGAGTAAACATCGACCTTGGCCGGTGCGGCGGCAGCCAGCAGCCCGGCGCTGAGTATGAACAGCAAGAATGGCTTCATTTACGGCATTCTCCCACGGCTGGAGGGCGGGCTTCCAGCCCGCACGGAGCTTTAGCTGCGTTTCCCAGCCCCGCGCAGGATGCATCCCGCCCTACGAAAGCGGGACGGTTTCCCGTTTCAGTTGGCCGCAGGCTGCGAAGATGTCGCGGCCGCGCGGCTTGCGCACAAAACAGGGCAGGGAGGCGCGGACGATGTGTTGAAAACTGGCGACGCGTTCGGGATCGGGCGTGGCAAACGGTATGCCGGGGCCGGGATTGAGAGCGATGAGATTCAGCTTGCAATTCAGGTGCGCCAGCAGACGCACAACGCGCCGGGCGTCGGCATCGCTGTCGTTCACGTCCCTCAGCAGAACGTACTCGAACGTCAGCTTCTCCCAGGGCCGCAGCGGAAACGCCCGGCAAGCATCCAGCAAATCATTCAGGTGATATTTACGCGTGATCGGCATCAGCTCGCGGCGCTGCTCTTCGCTGGACGCGTTGAGCGAGATCGCGAGTTTGGGGCGAACCTCGGCGCGGCCAAGCTCCTCGATCTGGGGAAGAATCCCCGAGGTCGAAAGCGTGATGCGCTTGGGCGATAAACCGGCGCCGCGCGGATCGGTGAGCAGGCGAGTCGCCTTGAGCACGTTGTCGAGATTGAGCAGCGGTTCGCCCATGCCCATCAGCACGATGTTCAAACGCCCAGCGCCCGGACGCAACCCGTTTTCGCGTGCGATGTAGAGTACCTGGCCGACGATTTCGCCTGCCGACAGATTGCGTTCGAGGCCCATCAGCGCCGTCAAACAGAATTTGCAATCCACCGGACAGCCCACTTGGCTTGAGATGCAAATCGTGTCCCGCGCCTCCTCAGGCATCAAAACCGCTTCCACGGTTCTGTTATCTTCAAGGCGGAGCAGATAGCGGCGGGTTCCGTCCTGCGACTCAAAACGGCGGTCGAGCGTGGGAAATCCTAGGGGTAATACGCTAAGTAGTTGATTCTTAAAGGATTCCGATAAAGTTGAAACGCAGGTTAAATCCGCGACGCCTTGCTTGTACAACGCGTCATATAGTTGCCGGGCTCGATAGGCGGGGTGCTCCGGTCCCAGCAGGCGTTGCAGGTCGGCGACGTCCATCCCGATCAGCGATTGCCGCTCAAGTTGTTGCAACATCTGGTTTTAGTGTAACGCCACCAAACCAGGGCCGGAAGCGTATGCGACCGGTTTCATCCCTAACGAAAGGCGCAAAATATGGTATCGGCATCCTCTAGCGTGCGTGAGATCGAGCGGGCGGCGCTCCCTAATGGGATTCGTATAGTTACCGAAGCCATGCCCTACGTGCGCTCGGTTTCGCTTGGCGTGTGGATCGGCAGCGGTTCGCGTGTGGAGCATGGGCCGGAAAACGGGATCTCGCATTTTCTTGAGCACATGGTGTTTAAGGGCACCAAGAACCGCAGCGCGGAGGAGATCGCCCGTTCGGTCGATTCGGTCGGCGGCGGTCTGGACGCTTTCACCAGCAAGGAACTGGTGAGCTTCAACACCAAGGTTCTGGACGAACATTTGCCCTTTGCGCTCGACGTGCTGGCGGATCTGGTGCTGAATCCGCTGTTTCGCGAACAGGACATCGAGAAAGAAAAAGGCGTCATCCTGGAAGAGATCAAGATGGAGGCCGACCAGCCGGAGTTTGTGCTTCACGAGGCATTCTTGAGCAATTTCTGGAAGGGCCACGGGCTCGGCAAGCCGATCCTGGGTACACGGGAAACGGTTAAGAAATTCAACAGCGAGGCGCTGCACGGCTACTACGAGCGTGTCTACACGCCCAAGAACATTTTGGTGACTGCCGCCGGCAATCTTGACCACGGCCGCATCGTGGATCTGATACGCGACAAATTCCACGTGGGCGAGCGCGGCACCCCGCCCGCTGCCTCCGTTCCCAAGAGCCACGCGCCCATCGTGCTGAAGAAAAAAGATTCGCTCGAGCAGGTGCACATCACGCTGGGCGTGCCGGCGTACCCGATGGCGCACGAACTGCGCTTTCCCATGTATGTGCTGAACACTGTGCTCGGCGGCGGCATGAGCTCGCGGCTGTTTCAGAACATTCGCGAAAAGCAGGGCTTGGCCTATGCGGTCTATTCGGAACTGAACCTGTTCAGCGATACGGGATGCCTGCTGGTCTACGCGGGAACGGCCGCCGAAACCGCCAAACAAGTGGTTGCCTCGGTGATGGAAGAGTTGCGTGCCCTGAAGCGGGATCTGATCACCGAAGAGGAACTGCGCCGGGCCAAGGATCATTTGAAAGGCTCGCTGATGCTGAGCCTGGAATCCACGTCTAGCCGCATGTCGAACCTGGCGCGGCAGGAAATGTACTTCGACCGCTTTCTCTCGTTCGACGACATGCTCGAAATGATCGAAGCCGTGCGCCGCGACGAGGTGCAGCTAATGGCCCAGGAATTCTTCCGTACCGAGAACATCGCGCTGGCCATGCTGGGACGGCTGGGCGGCATCGAAGTGGGCCGCGAAGATTTGGCCTGCTAACCCTCACCAGATGAGCTTCGCCGCCACTTGGATCTGGCGCGAAGTGGTCGAAGTACTGGTGATGACTCCCGCGGAGCCCGAAGCCGGCGCGCCGGCCGCGGAAAAGACCGTCAGGGTCGGTGTATTGAAATTGGGGTGATTCGCTATGTTGAACGCCTCCCCCCGAAGCTGCAGCGTCAAACCTTCGCCGATATGCGTGTTCTTGATGAGCGCCACATCCACTTCCGCGAGCCCCGGTCCATAAAAGGCATTGCGTCCGAGATCTCCATAGGTTCCGGGCAGCGGCACAATAAATGCATTGGGGTTGAAGTACTGATTGGGATTCCCCGTGATCATTGGTCCTGAAAACTCAGGATTCAACGAAGGGCGCACCGGATTCGTTGTATTTCCATTGTTCGATGGATTGAAACTGAGTTCCGGCGTGAACGGAAAACCCGTGTTATAACTCACGATTCCGTCGAGCGACCAACCTTCTGCCAGCAGTTTCGTGAAACCGTTGCCATGTCGCAAGAACCTCCTGCCCGGGCCGAAGGGCAGTTCATATACGCCGCTCACCGCTAGTATCTGGCGAACGTCGAAGGTCGATGGGCCGTAATCGAGCCGTAAGTTCTGAGCGTCTTCAGCAAGGCCCGGCGCATTGGCCGCCGCGCTTGCGTTTAGCGTGTCTCCATCGTCGAGCGACTTGGACCATGTATAAGCCGTACGAAACTGAAAACCGCTTGCCAGCCGGTGCCTGAAATCGACTTCCAGTGCATTGTAATTGCTGTTGCCTTCAGATATCCAGGTCCAGGTGCTCGCGAGCGCCGGATTCGCCGGCGGCGCGCCGGGAGGATAGTAAGTGGTTCCGGGCGGATAGCTTGCCGGACATGGCGCAGCAGGACAAATCGTCGGCCGCGGCTGGTTTAAATCGGCACTGAGCAGCTCGTGGTAGCCGTGAGAACCGGCATAGCCCACCGACAACAGCGTGTTCGGCGTCAGCTCCTGATCCACGCGAAAAAGATAGCTCACTACGGTCGGAGTAGAGAGATCCTGCTGCACACCCGCCGGCGCGATCTTGTAATGCGCTGTGAGATCGCCGGGAATCATCGGAAATGACGAGAGCGGCACATTGGTCAGCGTAATGCTCGCGTTGAACGGCGCGTTTTGATCCAACCGATAACTCAAGGAGTCCTGCAGATCGTTATACATTCCGAAACCAGCATGGATCACGGTTTTCCCGCTTCCGAGCACGTCCCATGCAATCCCGGCCCGCGGCTGGGGAAGAAACTTCGCGCGATTGATCGTAAAAACCGAATGCGCCACTCGAGGCTGCGTTTCGAGAACGCCATCGGGGCCGTAGATGAAATTTGCCGCGCGTCCGTTCACTTCATTCCAGCCATTGGTGAACTCGTCGCGGAACCCGAGCGACAGCGTGAACCGCGGAGAGAGCCGAAGCTCGTCTTGTACAAACCACGCTCCCTCCCAGGAACGCCATCCCAGGGGAGTGGGCGAGGGCACGGACGTGAAAGTGGTAACAGTGCCCGCGAGAAACGTTTGCAAACTCGAAAACGTCGCCTGCCCGTATTGCCCGAGCGCCAGCTCGTCGTTCGACTGTACGCGCTGGAACCAAACGCCCGCGCTGATCTGCTGGATACCTTCCGAAATGGCAACCTGATCCTGATAAGTGAAAAGGTTGCGTGTGGCGAAGAGATGGCTGCCGTAATTGCTGCCCGCCATGGCGATGGAACTGGACGTATTCGGGGTCGCGCTGCCGCCGATGATCACGGCTCCCACCTGATTCCCTGCGATGAACCCCGGAATGCCGCTTACTGTGGGTTCGCCGGTATAGAAGTAGCTCGCCCTCGAATAGCCCAGTGTTGCCGTGTTGATCGAAGCCGGCGAAAAAACATGAGTTTCGCGCAGGTTCGCCACCTGCTCGCGCAAGCTCTCAATATCCAGCGCGAGAGGATTCGCCGTGGGCGTACGGTCGGCGCTATCGTCAAGCGTATAGCTGCCCGAGAGCGTGTGGCGATCCGAGAAAACCTGATCCAGCCGCGTAGTTCCGAAATCTTCGCGAATCCTTTGTTCCGGTGTGCTGAATGCTTCCGCAATGCCGTTCTTATCGAACGGTGTGTTGGGACTTTGCTCCGGCCATAACGAGAGGAGCTGCGCCGCGGCCGGCGAAACCGAAACTTTGCCCGAGGGAAGAATGCCTCGCCGCGCGTTGTTGTCCGGCACCAGCGTCACACTGCTCAGATGAAGGTTTTGGCGCAGCCCTTCATAGTCTCCGAACAGAAATGTTCGGTTGCGAACCAAGGCGCCGCCCAAAGATCCTCCGAACTGATTCCGCCGAAACGCAGGCACCGAATTCCGGTCGAAAAAGTTGCGTGCATCGAACCAGCTATTCCGCAAGAACTCATAAACGGAGCCGTGCAAGCGGTTGCTCCCCGATCTGCTGACGATGAGCACCTGAGCGCCCGGCCGTTTCCCGTATTCGGCGCCGTAATAATTCGTGAGGACGTTAAATTCGCGCACCGCATCTACGCCCAGCAGCAAGCCGCTGGTCCCGCCCGGAGTCATATCGATTTCGGCCGAACCCGTATATTCAACGCCGTTCAACAGGAATAGGTTTTCCTGCGGGCGCCTTCCCGAAACGGCGAACATGTTGCCAACGGCGGAATTGGAGACTCCCGGAGTTGTGTTGTTTTTCTCGTTCGAATAATTGGCAATGCCCGGATTCAATGTGAGCAGCTCGTCATAGCTGCGGCCGTTCAACGGAAGATTGCGGATCTGCCTGCCCTCGACCAGGCCCGATGTCTGCCCGATCGTAGCCGCGACGATAGGCGCGTTTTCCGTAACCACCACTTCTTCCGAGACCGGTCCAAGCTGCAGGAATAGGTTCACGACAGCGGCCTGATTAACAGCAACCCGGATGCCTCGTCGGATTGCAGTCTTAAAGCCGCTCATTCCGGCTTGCACCTCGTACGTCCCCGCCGGCAGTTGCACGAACGCATAATGCCCGGATCCATCCGTCAGCGTCTTCCGGCGCGCGCCGGAGTCAACGCTGCTTAGGGTGATCGCGGCCTGTGTTACTGCGGCTCCCGAGGGATCCACCACGTCTCCCGAGATCGACGCGTTCTCCTGAGCTGCCACGGGCAAAATAGAGCAAAATAGCAGAGCGACGCAGTAAACTCTGGGATGTGTCATGGATAGAGGACTAATGTCCATAATAATGGACGATAATCGGGATATGATCTGCCACTTGAAAAGGATCCGCGAAACGCGCGGCATTTCCGCCGCTGCGCTGGCTCGCAGCGCGGGCGTCCGCCGGCAAACCATCTACGCCATCGAGAGCGGCAGCTTTTCTCCCAATACTGCCATCGCGCTTCAACTGGCCCGCGTCCTCGATGTTGCCGTCGAAGAGATCTTCTCTATGGGAGACTCTGCTTCCGATCCGGTCAGAGTTCAGGCAGACCTGCTCGCTCCCGATGTTCGGGAGAGTGCACCCGAAGCCGGCCTTGTGCGCTTATGCTGCCTCGGTGAACGCACGGTGGCAGTACCGGCTTCCTGCGCTGCCGCCTACCTGCCCGCGGCGGATGGAGCCATTGCAAAAAAGTCCCGCCATTCCGTCTCGGTGGAAACGCCAATCAAACTGCCTGAATCCGGCAAGAGGCTCTTGCTCGCCGGCTGCGATCCGGCGCTCTCCGTGATCGGGGAACTGCTCGCTGGCGCGGGAATCGAAATGATTGCGATTCCGTGTTCCAGCCGTCGTGCCCTCGAATGGCTGAAACAGGGGCGGGTACATGCGGCCGGCACGCATCTGCTGGACCACGCCAGCGGAGAATATAACCTTCCGATTGTCAATCGTCTGTTCCGGAAAGGTGCGGTTCGCGTGGTGACCTTCGCATCTTGGGAGGAGGGCCTCGTGGTGCGGCGCGGCAATCCGAAAGCAATTCGCTCGCTTGCCGATCTCGGCCGGAAAACCGTCGCCATTGTCAACCGCGAAAAGGGATCGGGCAGCAGGGACCTGCTCGACAAAGGTTTGGGAGCAGCCGGGATCGCCGCTCGCGCCGTCACCGGATACGACAACCTCGCAGGTGGCCATCTTGCGGCCGCCGGTGAGGTCGCCGGCGGCGCCGCGGATTGCTGCATCGCGAACCGGTCTGCCGCGCGCTGTTACGGGCTGGAGTTCGTTCCACTAAATGTCGAGCGCTTCGATCTCGTCTTCGCGCAGTCGTCTCTCGACCTGGCCGCCGCCAGGGCGGTCCTCGATCTGCTCAACCGCGCTGTCTTGCGAAACAAACTCCAGGCCGTTGCCGGCTATGACACTCAGCGCACCGGCTCGGTGCTCGTCTGATTGTGGCGCACGCTTCCGCGTGCCGGCGTGGGCTTCAGCCCACGCGATAGTCCCTTAGTCGAAGTTCCTCAGAAGCGGTCTGCCAGGCCGTCGTGGAAGCCTCCGGTTACGCCTATTCAAACGTCCGCTGCGGGCGATAACCCGGGCGCGCGCGGATTCTATATTTTTTCGCGTTCGGGAGCGTCAGGTCAATGTGGATGTGGCGGAATCCCTCATTGGGATTGGCCTTTGGGTAATAAGTTAGTGTGTAACTGTTGCCCAGATCCTCGCGAATGGATTCAAAAGCCTCCACCTGCTTCTGCCAGGTCTTGGCAAAATAACTCTTGCCGCCGGTATTCTTCGAGAGGCGCCGGAACGTGGCGCTGGAGATGGGGTCTCTGGTGACTTCGCTGGTGGAAATCACATAAATGGGAATCCCCTCATCTTCTGCGAGGGCGCGCACGTCTTCGGGCGAAACCACGCTGGCGTTGTCGGGCCCGTTCGAGAACACGATGACGACTTTGCGGCCGGGCACGCGGGAGGCGTCGCGCAGCGTGAGCAGTAAACAGTTGTAGAGCGCGGAATCGTCGCCGGCCACGGCTTTGCGCAGACCGGTGATGGCGGCCTCGCGGTTGCGTTCGAGCAGAGCCGTGCGGTCCAGGTTCCGGCTGTAGGTGTAGACGGCGACCGAATCGGCGCGGTCCAGCCCGCGTATGAAATCGGCGATGGCATCGGAGGCGTAGACGAAGCCGCGAAACATGTAATTACTGGTGTCGAACAGGATGAAGACGTTGGCGCCCATGGTGTCGGGGCGCAAACCGACCACGTTGGGGTTCGGCGCGCCGTTCGAGGGTTGGGAAACGGGAGCCGGCAGGGGCACCGTCTTGCCGTCGACGAGCACGCGAACCGGTGCCCGGTTGCCTTCCGCGAAGGTGGCGATCTGTTCGCGAATATTGTCTTCATACACGTGAAAATCGCCGGGCTTGAGACCGTTCACGTATCTTCCCTTTTTGTCGGTGACGGTGAAGCTGAGCACCACCATCTCGACTTTCACATGGAAGGTCGCCTGATCCGGGCTCCGATCCTGCGGGTATGCGGCACAGAGGCCGGTCAAGGTTGCGGCGATGGCCGCGCCGGTTGCGATAGGGAGAAGCTTACTCACGGTTCACCTCTGTGGATTCGATGCCGCGACCAAACCCGCCCCGGCCGCGGCGGTCTGGCCGTTGCGCTGCGCCACGCTCGCCCCTACGTTATGGAGCGAGCGCACTAGGGCCGGCCAATCCTCCAAATGGGTAGCGAAGATGTCTTCAATCGCATCTTCGTTCCAGACCGGGACATAGGCATCGAGTTTGTTGACCGGAACGCCGGTTTCCTCGGCCAGCGCGGCGTAATAAAGGCTGTCCGATTCCCAGGTCTCGGCAAGAATGCGGCTGGAATAGCCCATCAGAGCAGGGAAGATGCGGATCTTGAGCAGCTTGGGCCGGTAAGTATGGCGCAGGATCGGCTTGGGGGTTCCAAATACGGCGGCGATGGCTTTGGGCGTGAGGTCGGGACGATGCTGGGAAGCCATAGCCGCGATCTGGGTAGAGGAAAGATCGGGCGAGACGTCTTGGAGTGTGGGATCTTGGGCCATCCGGTAAAGGGCGGCTGGTGTGACGGCACGGGCAGCTCGCTGGAAATCTCCCGCCGCCAGCAGACGCGAGAGCCAATCCACGCGGCCAGGATCGGCAAAGCGGCTGAAGGAAGCGAGCACCTTCGGGCGGATAGCCGAGTCCAGACAAGCTGCAGCGAGCAGCGTGCGGCCGCGCTCCATGTGCAGCGCAGCCCAGCGGATCTGCTCGGGCGTGACATGGCGCCAGCGCACCAGCGTGACGTTGGCGATAATCTGCGGCGCGAGATCGGTCCAGATCAAGGCCTGCCGATGCGTGGGCGTGAGGAAATTCTCCTCGGCATTGGCCAGCGCATAGGGCAGGCCGATCAACGAGCCGGTGAGACGGCCGCCGCCGCTTTCCGGCCAGCCCGTCCCCGCCAGTTCCGTCTGCCGCCATTCGCCCGGAGCGCCTTGGGCGCCGATAAAGTCATGGTTGCGCACAAAAAGCGGATTAGCGAGCAGCAACTGCGCGCCGGGCGGAGCGTAATAGGCGTAGAGCAAACCCACCAGCGAATCGCGCAGAAACGGCGCCAGAGTCGCGCGCGGGTCCTTTTTGCCCGCGTTTTTCAGGAAATCATCCAGATTGAACTTACTCTCCCGCTCGATGTGCCGCTGGCTCCAGTAGCCGTAGGCGGAGGTGTTTTTCTCCTCGCTCGAAAGCGAGCTATGCAGCGTTTCCGACTCGACGAAGCGCGCGAGCTGGTCTTTGACCGCCTTGACCACGGTCGGGTTCGGCTTGCCTTTGGCGGCTCCGTCGGCGAGAGCGAATAAGTTGTCGAGCGAAATCAACTCTTGCTGGTCGAAGATGCGCAGGAAGGTTTCGGCCGGCGATGGGGGAGCGGGAGGTTGGGCGGCGCCTGGAATGCCCACCAGCAGATCGACCAGCTGGGGCTGAACCCCGCCCGTATGCGAAATTCCGCCCGCGGCGTGCAGCAGAACGCCGGTTCCGGAGCGGCCCGCAC
>DASVGP010000002.1:0-8001 GCA_036379475.1 Bryobacteraceae bacterium
AAAGCAGGGCGCAAGCGCTGGCTCGGACGCCGGCCCCACAATCGCGGCGGTTCCATGAATCCGGTCGACCCTCCGCATGGCGGCGGCGAGGGCAAAACTTCCGGCGGACGCCACCCGGTCACGCCCTGGGGTCAGCCTACGCGCGGCTTCAAGACCCGCAACAATAAGCGCACCGACCGCTGGATCGTAACGAGAAAGGCGAAGAAGCGGTAAGGACGAGATATGAGTCGATCGCTCAAGAAAGGACCGTTCACCGATGACCACCTCTTACACAAGGTGGGCGTGCTGAACGACAAGAATCAGAAGCAGGTGGTGCGCACCTGGTCGCGCCGCTCTACCATCGTGCCCGATTTCGTAGGGCATACGCTCGCAGTGCACAACGGGAAGAAGTTCATCCCGGTCTACATCACCGAAAATATGGTGGGACACAAGCTGGGCGAATTTTCCCCCACGCGCACCTTTAAAGGCCACGCCGCCAAGGCGACCGAGAAAGGAGCGAAGTGATGGCAGAGGCGGCGACTCCGATTTTGGCTAAGGCGGAAGCACGCTATGTGCGCGTCTCGGCGCAGAAGGCCCGTCTGGTTGTGAACATGATCCGCGGCATGCAGGCGGGCGAAGCAGTGACCATTCTCGGCTCGACCAAGAAGCGCGTCGCGCCGGCGGTCGAAAAAGTACTGCGCTCGGCAATTTCCAACGCGGAGAATCGCTCCGAGGACGTGGATGTGGACCGGCTGTTTGTCGCCGAAGCATATGTCAACGAAGGGCCGCGCATGAAGCGGATCCGCCCGGCGCCCATGGGCCGCGCCTACCGCTACCAGCGGCGCATGTCGCACATCGTGGTCAAGCTCGGCGAGCGCGCGGAGGAAGAAGAAGAATGAATCCGAGCCGGAAGCGTAAGCGACCAGAAAGCTGTCAGTCGTCAGTTGTCAGCCGTCAGTTAGCCGAAACCTGTTTACTGACGGCCGAAAGCTCTCAATAAGGAATTACATGGGCCAGAAAGTTCATCCATACGGGTTCCGCCTGGGCGTCACCAAGACCTGGCGCTCGCGCTGGTTCTCTAAGCAGGAATACTCCAAGCTGCTGCACGAGGATCTCGAACTGAAGCAGTCGCTGCTGCGGCGTTTGAAGTCGGCCGGCGTGAGTTCGATTGAAGTCGACCGCCCCGGCAATAAGCTGCGCATCACGATTCGCACATCACGTCCCGGCATCATCATCGGACGCAAAGGCGCCGAGATCGAAAAACTGAAAGGCGATCTCGCCAAGAAGACCAAGCGCGAGGTCTTTATTGATATCCAGGAAGTGCACCGCCCCGAGCTCGATGCGCAACTGGTCTCGGAATCGATCGCGCTGCAGCTCGAAAAACGCGTTGCCTTCCGGCGCGCTATGCGCAAGGCAGTCGATTCGGCCCTGCGGTTCGGGTGTAAAGGGATTAAAGTGCGGGTCTCGGGCCGGTTGAACGGCAACGAAATCGCCCGCAGCGAGTGGTATTTGCAAGGTCAGTTGCCGCTGCACACGCTGCGCGCCGATGTCGATTTCGGCTTCAGCCAGGCATACACGACTTACGGCGTAATTGGCGTGAAAGTGTGGGTATATAAAGGCGAAGTACTGGAGGGCTCCGCCGGACGCCGTGCTTCGCTCCGCAACGAAGGCGAGCCGCGCCGCCGCCGTCGCGAAGAGCGCCGGTTCGTGCCTGCCGAGGTGACCGGCCCAGCGGTGCAGCAGGCGCCCGCCGAGATGCCGAAACCGGCGATCGCGCCCATTATTCCCCCGCTCGCAACGCCAGTTGCCCCGTCCTGGAAACAGGAACCACAGCCGACCGAGGGAAAGGAGCCGGGAAGCGAATAGCTGTTAGCTGTCAGCTGTTAGCATTCGGCCAACAGAACCGCGAACGATAGTAAGCGGAGGATTGAAATTATGTTAATGCCGAAAAAAGTGAAATACCGCAAGCAGCAGCGCGGGCGCATGTCGGGCAAAGCCTGGCGCGGCTCCGAGCTCTCGTTCGGCGAATTTGGCCTGAAAGCGCTCACTTGCGGTTGGGTAAGCAACCGGCAGATTGAGGCCGCGCGTATCGCCATGACGCGCTTCATCAAGCGCGGCGGCAAAGTCTGGATCCGCGTGTTCCCCGATAAGCCGATCACCAAAAAGCCGCCCGAAACCCGCATGGGAAAGGGCAAGGGCGCTCCGGAGGCTTGGGTGGCCGTGGTCAAGCCGGGCAAGATGCTGTTTGAAATGGAAGGCGTTGCGCCCAGCGTGGCGGCCGAGGCGATGCGCTTGGCCGCGGGCAAGCTCGCGGTGCCGACGCGCTTTGTTTCGCGCAGCCAGCCGGTCGAAGTAAGCAAGGTAAGTAAGGTAAGTTAGCCATGATCAAAGCAGAGCGATTGCGCGGCCTCGATGTGGCCGATCTGGAACGCCGGGCGAGCGAGGCGCGCGAGCAACTGTTCCGCCTCACTTTTCAGATGGGCATGGGTCAGTTCGAAGGTTTGAAAAAGTACCGGAACACGAAGAAGGAGCGCGCGCGCATGCTGACGGTGCTGAACGAAAAATACCGGGCCGGCGAAACCGCGGCGGCCCCTGCCACGAAGAAGAAAGAAAAGAGGAAATAGCGGCCATGGCCCAGGAAAGATCCCGCAACGAGAAGATCGGCCAAGTGGTGTCCACCAAAATGGCCAAGACCATCGTGGTCGAAGTCACCCGCCGCGTTCCGCATCCGCTTTACAAACGTATTGTCAGCCGGCGCAAGAAATTCTATGCCCACGACGAGACCGGGACCGCGAAGCCGGGCGATCTGGTCCGTATCGTGGAGTCCCGCCCCATGAGCCGTTTGAAGCGGTGGGATCTGGCGAATGTCGTCCGCCGCGCGGTGCAAGTGAATGTTGAGCATCCGGCGCTCACCGCCCGTGCCGACACGCGCGAGAAGAAAACCCTCAAGAGGAGGGCAAGCTAACTGAGCCGCGACCGCGAGGGAGCGGTTTTGGGGAGAGCGAAAACGTCATGATCGGAATGCGAACGATGTTGGAGGCCGCTGACAACAGCGGTGCGCGCAAGCTGCAATGTATTTTGCCGCGCGGCGGCGACCTGGGGCTGCGCGCGGGGTTGGGCGATGTCATTACCGCCAGCGTGAAGGAAGCGGCGCCCGATTCCAGCATCAAAAAAGGCAAAGTAGTGCGCTGCGTCGTAGTGCGGATGCGCAAGGAGACGCGCCGCAAAGATGGCACCTACATCCGCTTCGACTCGAACGCGGCCGTGCTGATCAACGATGCGGGCGAACCCGTGGGCACGCGCGTGTTTGGCCCGGTGGCGCGCGAACTACGCGACAAGCGCTTTATGAAAATCGTGTCTCTCGCCCCGGAGGTGCTTTGATTTATGGCTGGCACAGCTTATGAGCGGCGGCAGCGCAAAGGCGAGCGCAAGCCGCTGCGGATGAAAATTAAAAAAGACGATCTGGTGCGAGTCCTTGCCGGGCGCGACAAAGGCAAAACCGGCAAGGTGCTCGAAGTGCATCGTTTTGAACGCAAGGTGCTGGTGGAAGGCGTGATGCTGGTCAAGCGGCATACGCGCAAAAATCCTGCCCAGCAGGTCCAGGGTGGTATCGCGGAAAAACCTATGCCCATCGACGTATCCAACGTGATGGTGCTCACCCCGGGCGGCATCCCCACCCGCATCGGCTACAAATTGGAGCCGGGCACCGGTGGCAAGCCCCGGCGCGTCCGCATCGCGCGTAAGGGAGGCGAAACGCTCGATAGGAAATAGCTAACAGCTAATAGCTAAAGCTAGGGAACACCAATGCCAAAGAAAACAGACAACCAGCCGAACCCCCCCGCCAAACCTGCGGCGCAGGGCAAAAAGAAGGCCGCCGAGGCGCCTGCCAAACAGCAAGAGGCAGCGCGGGCGGACGCCCCCAAGGCCCAGAGCGGCGGAAAGGCCCGGCTACGCGAGCATTACCTGAAATCCGTGATTCCGGCGCTCAAAAAAGATTTCGGCTACCGCAATCCGATGGCGGTGCCCAAGCTCGAAAAAGTCTCCATCAATATCGGCCTGGGCGAAGCCAGCGGCAACTCGAAGCTGATGGACAGTGCGGTAAACGAATTGGCCGCGATCGTCGGGCAGAAGCCGGTGATCACCAAAGCGAAAAAATCGATTGCGGCGTTTAAGCTGCGCGAAGGCATGTCGATCGGCTGCATGGTTACCCTGCGCGGCGATCGCATGTATGAGTTTTTGGACCGTCTGATGAATGTGGCGCTGCCGCGCGTGCGCGATTTCCGCGGCGTTTCGCCGAAGTCGCTAGACGGCCGCGGCAATTATACGCTCGGGTTGAAGGATCAATTGATCTTCCCCGAAATCGATTACAACAAGGTAGACAAGGTGAAGGGCATGAACGTCTGCATCACCACCACAGCCAAAACGGACGCCGAGGGTGTGGCGCTGCTGCGTCACCTGGGCATGCCGTTCCGGCAATAGAAAGGTTTTCATGGCAACTACTGCGAAGATCGCAAAAGAACAGAAGAAGCAGAAGTTTTCCACGCGCGGCCGCAACCGCTGCAAGAACTGCGGCCGGCCTCGCGGTTTTTTGCGTAAGTTTTCCCTCTGCCGGATCTGTTTCCGCAAGTTCGCGCTGGCGGGCGAAGTTCCGGGCGTCACGAAAGCGAGTTGGTAAGTAAGTATGACAGCAGATCCCATCGCCGATATGCTCACGCGCGTCCGCAACGCGCTGATTGCACGGCACGCCAAGGTGGATGTGCCCGCCTCGCGGCTCAAGAACGAGATCGCCCGCATCTTGAAAGACGAGGGCTACATTCTCAATTACAAGCTGACCGAAGAAGGCGCTAAGAAGTTTACCCGCCTCTACCTGAAATACAGCCCGGCCAGCTTGCCGGTGATTTCGCGCATCGAACGCGTCTCGCGGCCCGGTTGCCGCGTCTATGTCGGCCACAAAGATATTCCGCGCGTTCTCGGCGGCTTGGGAATCAACATTCTCACCACCGCCAAGGGCGTCATGACCGGCGCCACGGCGCGCAAGGAAGGCGTCGGCGGCGAAGTGCTGTGCCAGATTTGGTGAGTCGTATGAAACGTTCGTTGCCCAGAAGCCTTCAGCTAAGAGCATTCAGCGATCAGCTGGCTGCAAGCTGTCCGCTGATCGCTGATCGCTAAGGAACCCCATGTCACGAGTAGGAAAAAAACCCATTCCCCTGCCGAGCGGAGTGAAAATCAATATCGGCGCGCAGCTCGACGTCCAAGGGCCGAAGGGGAAGCTCTCGGTGCCCATTCCGTCCGGCATTCACATCGAACAGCGTGACGGGCGTTTGGAAGTCGTGCGCGACGGCGACAAGCAAGCCGCGCTGCACGGTCTCACAAGGGCACTCGCGGCCAATGCCGTCCAGGGCGTTTCCGCCGGATTTACGCGCGAGCTCGATATCGTCGGCACCGGCTATCGCGCCGACGTAAAGGGCCGTGTCGCTACGCTGACTCTCGGGTATTCACATCCCATCGAGGTTTTGCTGCCCAATGGCGTCGATCTGAAAGTAGAGAAACAAACCCATCTGGTATTGAGCGGTTACAACCGCCAGATGGTGGGCGAAGTGGCGGCTCAGATCCGGGCCTTGCGGCCGCCCGATCCGTATAAGAACAAGGGCGTGCGCTACACCGGCGAAGTGCTGCGCAAGAAAGCCGGCAAAACCGGCGCGGGAGGTAAGTAATGGCGCGGCTATCGAGAAACGAAACGCGGCTGCATGTGCACCGCCGGATTCGCCGGCGGGTAGCGGGATCCGGGGAGCGTCCGCGCCTCGCCGTCTTCCGCAGTCTCAATCATATTTATGCGCAGGTGATCGACGATCGCGAAGGCCGCACGCTCGTCGCCGCCTCTTCGGTCGAAAAGGATCTGCGCGGCAAGGGCGGAAAGGTCGAAGGGGCCAAGCTGATCGGCAAGACGGTTGCCGAGCGCGCCCGGCAAAAGGGAATCGCCAGAGTGGTCTTCGACCGTGGCGGATATCTTTATCATGGCCGCGTGAAGGCGCTGGCCGATGCGGCCCGCCAGGCGGGATTGGAGTTTTAACGGATGCCATTGAACGGAACCAAACGGCTCGACACGCAGAATCTGAACCTGAAGGAACAGGTGGTCAGCATCAATCGCGTGACCAAGGTCGTTAAGGGCGGTAAGAATATGAGCTTTTCGGCGCTGGTGGTGGTCGGCGACCCGGCGGCGAAAGTCGTGGGCTTCGGCACCGGAAAGGCCAAAGAAGTCCCCTCCGCCATCAAAAAGGGAATCGAAGCCGCGAAGAAAAACCTGCGCAAAATACACGTGCTCGAAACGACCATCCGCCACCCGGTTCTGGGGCGTTTCGGCAGCGGCCTGGTGCTGCTCAAGCCGGCTCCGGCCGGAACCGGCGTGATTGCCGGCGGTCCGGTACGCGCGGTCATCCAAGCCGTCGGCATTCCGAACGTGCTTACGAAATCGATCGGCTCGCACAATGCTCACAATGTCGTGAAGGCGACCATCGACGCGCTCGAGCAGCTCTGTGATAAAGCCGCAATTGCGGACCTGCGCGGTCTGCCGCCTGAAAGGCTTTAAGCTATGGCTCAGGGAACCATTAAAATTAAGTTGGTGCGCAGCCCGATCTGCACGCCCCAAAAGCACAAGGCAATCGTGAGATCGCTCGGCCTGCATAAGATCAATCGTGTCGTCGAGCGGCCCGACACGCCGGCTTTTCGCGGCATGGTGGCGAAGGTGCCGCACCTGCTCGAAATAATAAGAGAAACAGAGCCCGGAGCGTGAGCGACGGGTTGAAGGACCAACTGCAATGAACCTCAGCAATCTTCGCCCTCCTAAGGGCCAGAAACACAAAAAGCAGCGCATCGGCCAAGGCATGGGTTCGGGCCGCGGCAAATATTCCGGGCGCGGCGCCAAAGGGCAGAAGTCCATCTCCGGCTACAGCAAAATGCGCGGGTTCGAGGGCGGCCAGATGCCTCTGCATCGTCGCCTCCCCAAGCGCGGCTTCAACAATATCTTCCGCAAGGAATACACCATCATTAATGTTGGCGCGTTGGAAAAGCTGGAGGGCGACAACTTCACGCCCGAAACCCTTGTAGAACGGGGCCTGGTAAAGAAACGGAACGCCGGGCTGAAAGTGCTGGGCGGCGGAGATCTGACTCGCAAGATCAGCGTCCGTGCCCACGTATACTCGAAATCGGCGCTAGAAAAGATCGAAAAAGCCGGCGGCACGGCCGAAACCATCGCTAAAACCGCCACGGCGGGCAATGACACCAAACCTTCAAACTGAGCCGGAAGCGTAAGCGACCAGAACGTAGTACTTAGTCATGACCAAATTCTTCGAAGCCCTCGGGAACATGTTCCGGGTTCCGGATCTCCGGAAACGCGTGCTCTTCACGCTCATGATACTGGCGATCTACCGCATCGGGGGCTATATCCCCACGCCCGGCATCAATACCCAGCGGTTCTCCGCATTCTTCACGCAAAACGCGGCGGGCGGCTTCCTCGGCTATTTCGACCTGTTCAGCGGCGGCATGCTCCGTCACATGACGATTTTCGCCCTCGGCATCATGCCGTATATCACGGCTTCGATCATCCTGCAGTTGCTCCAGGTGGTCATTCCCACGCTTGACAAACTGCAAAAGGAAGGCGAACTCGGCCGCCGCAAAATCACCCAATGGACGCGCTATCTGACCATCGTCCTCGCGGTGTTGCAGTCGATCGGCATCGCGTTTGCACTGCAAGACTCGTCGGGCAATTTCGTCATCAATCCCGGCTGGAGCTTTGTGGGCATGACGGTGCTCACCCTCACCGCGAGTTCCACCTTCATTATGTGGCTCGGCGAGCAGATCACCGATCGCGGCATCGGCAACGGCATGTCGCTGATCATTTTTGTCGGCATCATCGTTGGCCTCCCCAACGCCGCGGTGAGCATCTACCAGAACACGTTCGTGACTCACCAGTGGCCGGTGCCGCAGATGATCGCAATTCTCGTAGTGATGCTGGCTGTGGTCGCC
>DASVGP010000003.1:0-2552 GCA_036379475.1 Bryobacteraceae bacterium
GGTTACGGCTCATCGGCGCCAAAATCGATCGCATTCCGTCGTTCCCGCCGAAACTGCGCACGCTGGTCGAGCACATGATCGTCAGCCATCACGGGGAGCTGGAGTTCGGTTCGCCGAAACTGCCGGCCTTTCCTGAAGCTCTGCTGCTGCACCATCTCGACAATCTCGATTCGAAGATGGAAATCATGCGCGCCGCCCTCAATCGCGTGCCTCGCACGGAAGGGGAATTTACCGGCTGGATCGCGCCCCTCGAGCGAATCCTGCTTCGCCGCGAACGCTATCTCAAAACCGAGCCGGAAGGGTAAGCGCCCGGATTCTGTTTCGGATGCTACCATTGAAAGTTGTCAGGCTCCGGGCTTCGTGCAACGGGCGGCTGTAAACCCCGCCAGGTCCGGAAGGAAGCAACGGTAGCGGCTTAGCTTGTGTGCCGCGGATCACCCGGGGTCTGGCAAAAAACCCTCCCGATTACGCGCCGAAACAGGGCCATGTACCAAGTCATTGCGAGGAAATACCGTCCGCAAGATTTCAGTGAGCTGATTGGCCAGGAGCATGTCCAAAAAACGCTCGCCAATGCCATCGAGAGCAACCGCCTCGCCCACGGCTACATCTTTTCCGGCCAGCGCGGCACCGGTAAGACGACTGTTGCCCGCATCCTGGCGCGCTGCCTGAACTGCGTGAACGGGCCCACGGCGACGCCCTGCGGCGTGTGCTCCAGTTGTGTCGAAATCGGCGCTGGCAACGCGGTCGATGTGATCGAAATCGACGCGGCTTCGAATCGCGGCATCAACGAAATGCGCGAGATCCGAGAAAACGTGCGCTATCGCCCCGCGCGCGACCGCTACAAGGTCTTCATCATCGACGAAGCGCATCAGATCACAAAGGAGGCGTTCAATGCGCTGCTGAAAACTCTCGAAGAGCCGCCCGAATGGGTGATCTTCGTTCTCTGCACCACCGAAGCGCACGAGATTCCGAACACGATCGCTTCGCGCTGCCAGCATTTTACTTTTCGCTCGGTAGATTTCTCCGCGCTGATGGAGCGCATGAAATGGATCGCCGCGAAAGAGGAGATCGAAGCCGGCGAGGAAGTTTTGTCCGTACTCGCGCAGGCCGGCGAAGGCAGCGTCCGTGATTCGCTATCCGCGCTCGACCAGGCTATTGCTTGTTGCGGCAAGACGTTGCGAGCCGAAGATGTGCGCTCGCTGCTCGGCATGTTCGGCGCCGATTCGCTGCGCACCGTCGCCGAAGCAGTGCATAAACAGGACGCCGCGCGAATGTTCGAAATCGTCCGCGAGCTGGAGCGCAACGGACAAAGCTTGCAGCATTTCTGTCGCGAGCTGTCGCGCTACTGGCGTAATCTGCTGGTGGCGAAAATCGCCGGAAAGCCGACGGATCTCATCGCCGCTTCGGAGGCCGAGCAGAACGCCTTTCTCGAAACCGCCGCGCTGTTCGGCGAAGAAGACCTGACGCGCTATTTAAACTTGACGCTCGAGATGTATAAGGCGCTGCAAATTTCGCTGCAGCCGCGGCTGCACCTCGAAATCGGACTGATCAAGCTGGTCCATGCCGGCAAACTGCGGTCCATCGAACAGGCGTTGACCGAGTTAGGAAAGCCGGAGCGCACGGTGCCGCCGGCTACTCCCGCACCGCCGCCCCCAGCACAGAAACTGGCTCCGCCTGCCGGCGATCTCTCTAAGCGGCTTCACGATGCTCTGAACCAAGCCGGCATGAATTTCTCTGCCGATGCAGTTCTGCATTCGGAAGTGCGCGCCGAGGGTGGAGACCTGACCGTGCGCGCGCCCAAGGCGATGACTTTGGCCCTGAAAGATCCGGGAGTGCAGCGCGTTGCCTCCGAAGTGCTCGGCCGGCCCGTGCGCGTGCGCATTGTCGCAAGCGAACATCCGGCCGCTGCTCCGGCGTCCTCGGCGCCCGCTGCCGAGCAACCTAACGGCGACGCAGCCTTGCGCGACCGCGCACTCTCTCATCCAGGCGTCAAACGCTTTCAGGAGCTTTTCCCCGGATCCCAGGTGCGCACCGTGCGAAATTTGAATGAATGATGAGGCCGCGTTTCTCAGCGCGCCGAAGAATAAGAATAGGACAGAGGCTAAACGACCATGAAAATGCCCGGCAACATGCAGACCATGATGAAGCAAGCCCAGCAGATGCAGCAGAAGCTGCAGGAGGAGGTTGCGGCGATTCGCGTCGAGGCTTCAGCCGGCGGCGGCATGGTCAGCGTCAAAATGGACGGTCACAAGAGCGTGCTCGGCGTCAAGATCGACCCTGAAGTGGCCGGCGATCTCGAAATGCTTCAGGATATGGTCATGGCGGCCTTCAATGAAGCGGCGAAGAAAGTAGACGAAGAGGCGCAAGGCAAAATGGGCGGCATGCTGGGCGGCTTGGGCCTGCCGCCGGGCCTGTTCTAACGATTCCTAAATGTCCCATTTCGCCGAGCCGCTTGCCCGGCTGATCCAGGAATGCAAACGCCTGCCTGGGATCGGCCAAAAGTCCGCCCAGCGCATCGCGTTCCATCTCTTGCGCGCGCCTCGCGAGGACGC
>DASVGP010000004.1:0-17284 GCA_036379475.1 Bryobacteraceae bacterium
TCCGGCCCAGATCGCCGAAGCCAAGCGCCTGCTCGGACGTGAGCTTCGTGGGCAGCGCGGGAGGCTGAAATATCTCAGCCCCCGAAAACTGCAAACGGCGAAGCGTTTTGCCGCCGCTTTCCGTTTGCTGGCCGGCTGGGACTTGCGCCGCACCATCGCACTCGTCGAGCCTGTACTCGGTTTGATGCAGGGCGCACCCATGACTGCGCAGCAAGCGCTGCGCTCCGCCTATTGGCGCAAGCGTATCCCCGTCCCGCCGGAACCCAATCCCGACCGTGATCGCTGCGGTCTGCTCTGGTACTCGCCGGTCGCGCCCGCAAAGGGCGAAGCTGTCGCGAAACTGGCTGCCGATTCCAGCGCCATCTTGCTCGAATGCGGCTTCGAGCCGATGATTTCTCTGACCATGCTGACCCCACGCCTAGTGTGCTCGGTCATTTCCATTTCCTACGACCGCGAATTCCCCGGCGAAGACGAGAAGGCAATGGCCTGCTATACCCGCCTCCGCGATGCTTGCTCCCGCAGCGGCTACTTCCCCTACCGCCTGGGTATTCACTCCATGGCGGACCTTCCTGAGTCGCCCGCCTATGCAGATTTGTTGACGAGGCTAAAGAAAACCCTCGACCCCGCCGGCATCCTCGCCCCCGGCCGCTACGCGCCCGCCCCGCAACCTGAACCCTGAAACCGGGCCGGAAGCTGAGCGGCCAGAACTGCGAACGGATAAATTCCAAATAAAAAGCGCCTCTGGCGGGTCCAGAGGCGCTTTTTTGTTCTTTTGTGAGAACGATTACAAATCAGGTCTAGCTGCGGTGAGCTACTCTCTTACGAGTGAAGATTCCCAGCCCGAGTAGGCCAAGACCAAGCAGCGCGAGCGATGCCGGTTCCGGAACCGCCGAAACAGGCGATGTCGAAATGGTTGCCGAAAACGCGGTCTGCACCCCAGTAACCGACTGGGCTTCCAGTTGCGCAACGGTTGTATTGGCAAATGTCGCCGAGAATACCCCTACATACTGTCCGAGCTCGGTATTGGTTGCCGAATTCCATAGTGTCCCGTTCACGCTAAACGAAGCCGTCGCTCCCGACGCCGTATCTGCCAAGTTGAACGGCCCAACGGTACTGCCCTGGTTCACCGTCGAAAGATCAAGGATGACGTTGGATGTCGAAAACTTGATAAACGGCTGAACAAACGGCGAAGCGGGAGCGCCCATCGTGAGACTCTCGATCTGGCCGGAATCGCCAGACTTAACCCCCGTTGAAGCAAATACTCCCTGTACAGGCTCCGTCACCGTAAAGCTCCCGTAGTTTGGTTCTGAAACAAACGGTCCCGCGGTTGGCGACGCGCCGAAATCAATAAAGTTAGAGCCGACATTTGCCACACCGGTAAAGCCAAGATCGATACTACTGGCGAGACATGGTATGGCGGCGAACGACCCCATAGCAAGAGCAATTAAAGTTAAGCTAGTTCGCAATTCCTTTTCCTCCTCCGAAGCCGGGCACAGCTTGAAAGCATTCCCGCGCTTCTGTTTGGATCGATGCGAACCCGGCCAGAATGGTTTCTCTCCCGCTTAGTACTAATGGGTTTTCCTGGTACCAGGCCCCTTAGGTACCTGAGATGTTGTGCCGGTTGAACGGTTTTTCTCTCCATTTGCGTCAGATCCTCGCAGAGGTACGAAACACTACGAGTGAAATGAGGTTTATTTAATTTATGGCTATTCGCACTCATAAGGGGGTTGGGCGAGCAGTCCGATCGCATCTGCCGCAGGCCGCTTGGCTGCTGCCAATTGCATTGCTGTTATCGTTTTCGGCGCAGCAGGTCCAGGCGCAGGCGCCCTGGGGGGCAACCGGCGATATTCGGATCAACGCTGATTTTGATGGAGACGGTAATTTAGATTACGTAATGTGGCGGCCCGTGAACGGGAGCTGGTACGTCTATTACAGCAGCGATCCGGGAACGTTACATACGAAGCAATGGGGCTTGCCGGGCGATATTCCGGTTCCCGGCGATTACGACGGCGATCATAAGACAGATTACGCTGTTTGGCGCCCGGACACTGGGACTTGGTATATCGAATTGAGCGACGGCACGCAGATCACCCAGCAATGGGGCTTGATCGGCGATATCCCGATCCCCGCCGATTACGACGGCGATGGAAAGACCGACTTGGCGGTTTACCGGCCCTCGGACGGTAGTTTTTACGTCAAGCTGAGCGGCGGTGGCGAGCTCATCAGGCAGCTCGGACAGATGTATGACTCGCCGTTTACAGGCGACTTCAATGGCGACGGAAAGGCCGATATGGCTGTCTTTCGGCCCAGCACGGATACCTTTTACGAGCTGTCGAGCAGTTCCGATTGGAACACTCAATCTCAAGTGGGCTTTGGCAACTCGACTTCAGACATTCCGTTTGTCGGAGATTTCGATGCCGACGGCAAAACGGACTTTGCCGTGTGGCGGCCATACGATCCCAGCATCACAGGTTGGTCCGGTTATCACCCAGGCGCTGAACTGCACATCGAATTCAGTAAGGGCGGCTCTACGTACTATCAGTCTGTACAGCCGAGCGATTTATTCGCCACAAACTTCAAAGTTCCCGGTTTTGACAACACAGTCACTCGCGTCTACGACCGCGTGGAAGGTGATTTTGACGGCGACCATGTGCCAGACTACGCTCTTTTCGATTCACAGACAGACCGCTGGTTTATCGTGCCGAGCACGGATCCCAGCCATCCCATCCAACAGACTTGGGGTGTAAGTGCCGGAGACATTCCCGTACCGGCTGACTACTTCGGCTATGGGCACACGGACCTAGCCGTGTGGTCGCCCTCCAACGGAAGGTGGTATATAACCAGCAACATTCACGACGTCACTGATTCCGCTAGCTGGCTACCGCCAAATGGCAATGTACAATTCGGCGGTCCCGGTGTCGATATCCCGGTTCCGGGCGATTACGACGGCGACGGCCGAGCCGATTTGGCGGTTTGGCGCCCCCAGTTGGCGGTTTGGTATGTGGAAACAACGTCAGATTTTGTCCAACAGCCATTGAAGCAATGGGGTCTGCCCGGCGACATTCCGGTTCCGGGCGACTACGACGGCGACGGCAAAACCGACTTCGCCGTCTTCCGGCCCGGCTTAGCTACTTGGTACGTGGTTCCTAGCGGTTCGCCTTCGACTCCCACCGTCGGCCTGCAGTGGGGGTTACCAATCGGTGACCAGCCGGTCGTTGGCGATTTCAACGCTGACGGCATGTCCGATTTCATCATTTGGCGTCCGGCGACGGGGATGTACTTCGCGCTCTCACCGTCAGGGTCTTCTTCGACAATGGCGATCGGAGTGGCAGGAAGTGCCGTGTTGCTAAACAACCCGCCACTCACGCCGTCATTACAAGGCCTTAACTTCGGCTTTATGTTCTAGACGGCCCAGCACTTCTTCGATCAGGCCGGCGGCACGTTCCACGCCGCCGGCCTGATCGATCGATTCTTTCACCACTATCGCGTTTTCTCTATACTCCACGTTTTTTAGAACCTGCAGTATAGCCTTGCGCAGCCGCGCCGGACTCAATTTCGCCAGCGGAACCACGCATCCCGCTCCGCACCACGCCAGCCTGCTCGCGATCGCTGGCTGCTCGAACGCGATCGGCACTGCGATGATCGGTACACCGAAGCTCAGCGCATCGAGCACCGTATTCAAACCAGCGTGCGAAAGCGCCAGCGCCGCGCGCGCGAGCAGCTCCCTTTGCGGAGCAAATGCAACCGCCACCGGGCCGCCCGGCAGGCAACGCGCCGCCGCTTCGTCCAGCGCGCCCCCGTGCGCAATCACAAGCTGCACATCCAAGCCGCGGCAAGCTTCCGCGAAGCACTGAAAGATCCAGCTTTTGCCCGTCTGCAAGGTCCCCAGCGAAGCGTAGATCAAAGGCCGCCCATCCAGCTTCTCCCAGGGAAACGGAATTTGCCGCGCTCCAGGCGAGCGCAGCGGACCTACATAATGAAACGAATCCGGCAGCGCCTTCCGCGGAAAATCGAAAGCCAGCGGCTGCTGGCTGACCTGCGCGAGTTTCGAATAGGAATCTTCCGGCGATCTCAGCGGTGGCAACTTCCATTCCTCTCTGTAGCGTGCGACCACCCGGTACACCGGCTTCGTGACCCAATGCACAGCCGCGTTGCCGATTCGATTGCGCAGCCGCGCCGCGAAACCGATTCGAAAACTCCACGGCGTGAACGGCGGCGGCACGCCCGCTTCCCGATTCAGCGCCAGCGCGTTGCAAACCGTCACGAACGGGATACCCAAATGTTCGGCGATACTGCCTCCCGCCGGTTCGGTCTGATCGACCAGCAGCGCGTCCACGCCGGCTCCCCGAATCGCCTCCGGTCCATCCTCGAAAAACATTTCCGTCGTGGTGCGGATTTGTGAAATTACGAAGCGCAATGCCTGGATCCCGCCAAGCTGCCCAATCCTCGCTATCGAGCGGGGGAGAAAGCCCGGCGCGCAGATAGCCGCTCCGATCGGCACGAACTCCAGCCCTTCTGCCGCGACCTGCGGGCATAGATCGTGCATATGAAAAACGCTCACGCGATGGCCGCGCCGAATCAGTTCCCGCCCCAGCGCCCCAAACGGGTGCAAGTGGCCGGGGACAGCCGGCGTGATCATGCCGAAATGCATTCCTACTGTCGCGCGCCCTTCTCGTACAGCACGCGCAGCGAATGTTGCAAACTTGGACTTGTGACTTGGTGGTAACCTGCGGAAACTTGCACGCAAGCGGCAATCTTGCGATAGGCCGCCGGCAGATTGTGATAGGGGATTCCCGGGAAATAGTGATGCAAGGCGTGATAGCGCAGCCCCACCGGCGCCCAAAGCTCGGTCCAGAAGCGTCCCGGAGTGTCGATGGAATCGAGCAACTGCCCCATGCGATCTAGCGGCGCCCCGGAACTCTCATAAGCATGAGCCCCCAGGGTCCGCACCGTATTGATGAAGCTGATGAACGAGCAGATCAGCAGCCAAACTACAAAAATCCGCCACGGCAGCAGACCGAGCGCGGCTGCCCCGATCGCCGCTGCCCACATGCAGAGAACGGCCGCGCTATGGCGGCGAATCTTGGCAATCAGAGCAGACGGCGCCTCACGGCGGTAGCGCGGGTTCATGGTGAGGGAAGAGGCGTAAATCGCCAGCAGTTCCTGCCCACGTTTCCACACCAAGCCCGCCGGCGCCAGAATCAAAAAACGCGCCGCCAGAAACGCCGGAATCAAAAAGCTCTCCAGCGCGAAAACGACTGTCAGCCTCCGCGAGCGCGCGAACGGCAGATATTCGGGATCTTCCGCTGTACCGTAGGTCGAAAGCTTGTGATGGTTCGGATGCACGCCGACGTACATGAACGATGGAATCAGCAGCGGGAATCCCGCGATCAGATTCCAAACGTTTTCAAAACCGGGCAGCGCGCGCGGGCCCTGATGGCTGAGTTCGTGCATGAAACAGAGTGCGCGATAGAGCGCAAACATCGCGATCGCGCCGCCCACAAACATGCGGGCCGAAAACAGCGGCGCGGCGGCCGCCCAGGCGAAGGCGCTCCACCCAACGATGGCCGTAATCGGAAAATCGAACCAGTATCTGCGCGCCTCCACACAGTGCAAATCGCGCACCAGATCGCGTATTTGCGCTTCGTCGAGTTCCGACAGCGCCTCTGATCGCAATGGATAATCCAATGTGACAGCGCTCATAGCGATACCAAAGAACGTACAAAGATCAAATTAGGAATATTTAATCACAATCCGCTGCGGATTGAAGGATCGTACTGTGATACCACTATTTGTCTTTCGCGCTTCCGTTCGCCTGCCGGCTTTGCGTCCGAAACTCGTACTGCTGGATCTGCAGCGCCAATTGCCCCTTGTTGTGGCGCGTCACCCGTCCGCGTGCCACCAGATTCAAAAGGCAGCGATCGTTAAGCTGCGCCGGCCAACTGATCGCGATCTCCAGCCGCGTGCCCACCGGCAGTTCGTGCTCGGTCGTAAAAAGGACGCCCGAGCTGCTGATGTTCAAAGTCTTGCCGGTCCCAACCCGGGCTTCCATTCGCTGGCTGAGGGTTTTGTAGCGAATCTCCCGCTCGATCGGGAAGCGGCTCGACCGGCGGCGCTCGGTCGTTCCCACAGGAGATTCGTCGCCGCGTTTCGTCATCGTTAGCACATTTTCTGGCACAGGTGAAAACTCCGAGTATTGCTGCTTACAAACTGATGTCGCATTCCAGCCCTTAATTCGGTAGGTCCGAGGACCTCCCTTTTTTTTGCTTCAACCACTCCAGACGTTCCTTCAGCCTTTGCTCAAATCCTCTTCCGGTGGGCCGGTAAAAGGCCGCTTCGGCCAGAGCCTCGGGCAAACAGGACATATCGGTCACCGCGTCCGCTTCGCGATGAGCATGCCGGTAGCCCGCGCCGTAACCCAGTGTTTTCATCAACCGCGTGGGCGCATTTCTCAAATGAAGCGGCACCGGCTCGGCAACCGTGCTGTCGAGAATCGCATTCGCCCCGTTCAGCGCTTGATAGGCGGCATCGGACTTCGGCGCCAGGGCTAAATAAATCGTGAGCTGCGCCAGCGCCTGGTCTCCTTCCGGAATGCCCAGAAAATGCACCGTTTGCATACAGGCGATCGCCTGTTCCACCGCCCTCGGGTCCGCTAATCCTATGTCTTCGATTGCCATGCGTACCAGACGTCTTGCCAGATACAGCCGGTCCTCTCCGGCTTTCATCATGCGCGCCAGCCAATACAGCGCCGCGTCCGCATCGCTCGACCTCACCGACTTATGCAGCGCCGAAATGAGGTTGTAATGTTCTTCCCCGCTTTTGTCGTACAGCAGCACCTTGCGTTGCAAGGCATCTGCCACCGCCTCGCGTCCGACAACTCTCTCCTGCGCCAAACCCGCTGCGATTTCCAGCGTGTTCAGAGCCGAGCGTGCGTCGCCGTTCGAGGCCACCGCAATCTCATCGAGCAATTCGTCTGCAATCTTTAGCCCAAGATGTCCTAGCCCCCGGCCCGGCGTTTCCAGTGCCCGCTTCAGCAACTGCACAATTTCGCCGCTTTCGAGCGCCCGCAGCGTGTACACCTTGGTGCGTGAAAGCAGCGCCGAAACCACCTCGAACGACGGATTTTCCGTGGTCGCCCCGATCAGCACCACCGCGCCATGCTCCACATAAGGCAAAAACGCGTCCTGCTGCGCTTTATTAAAGCGGTGGATTTCGTCGATAAACAGCAGCGTCTTGCGGCCCAACCGCTGCGCGCGCTCGGCCTCCGCCATCACCGCCTTAATCTCTTTAATGCCGCTCAGCACGGCACTGAACGGAACAAAATCCGCTCCGCTTTGTTTGGAGATTACCGCCGCCAGCGTGGTCTTTCCCGACCCCGGCGGTCCCCAAAGGATTAACGATGTTATCTGTCCGGTTTCAATCTGCGCCCGCAGCGGCTTGCCCGGGCCGACCATGTGCTCTTGCCCGAGATATTCATCCAGATTTTGTGGGCGCATGCGGTCGGCAAGCGGACGCGCGGCCTCCTGCCTCGCGGAGTCTCGTCCCAGGGGAGCGGCCTCGAACAAGCTCATAACCGTCCTCTTTGCCGCGCTGCTTCAAACAGCGCGATCGAGCAGGCTACGGCGGCGTTGAGCGATTCCACCTCTCCGGTGGGTATGGAAATCCTTTCCGTAGCTCGCAGCAATTCCGGCGAGACACCGGATCCTTCCGTTCCCACGACCAACGCCACCCCTGCGCGAAAATCGGCATCGGGCAGGCATGCTCCTGCCCTCGTTGTCAAAGCATATCGCTTTATTCCGCTTTGCTCAAATAAATTCAGTAAATAGTTCGAAGTAATACCGTCGATCACCGGCAGCCGGAAAATGGAACCCGCGCTGGCTCGCAGAAATTTGCCATTGGCAATCCCTACCGTCCGCGGCAAAAACACCGCCCCGGTAGCGCCGAATGCCTCCGCCGAGCGCAAAATAGCCCCGGCATTTCCCGGGTCCTGAATGCCATCCAGAACCACAATCAGCGGTTTCGGGCTGTCCATTTCCTCCCATGACCATTCGTGCCGCCGCACCAGTGCCAACACCTCCTGCGCCTGCCCGCTCTGGCTCAGGCTCTGAAATACGCGCACACTCACTTCCACGATCCGCGCCCGAACCCGTTCGAGCAGCGCCCGGTAACGCTCCCTTCCCGTCGGCGTGGTCCAGACCTCTTCTATCACCCACCGCCCTCGCAGCGCCTCTTCCAGTAAACGTGGTCCTTCGGCCGCGATTAGCCCGCTTTTAAGAGGCTGCCCCGCACGGATCGCTTGCCGCAGCGCCTGCACCGCTGCATTTTTCGGACTGTCGATATGCATAAAAGGTAGGGTCGACGATCGTCTTTTGTCGTCTGCCGTGCGAAAACCCCTCCGCGCTTACACTATTGTTTCAGCTACCGATTTGACGTTTCCTTACAAACGCGCCGTAGCAGGCATAATCCTGCTGCTTTTTCTGGCGGTCTGCGGCTACCTGTTTTATCTCTCCCGCCAGATCGAGGCGCAATCCACCAGGGACGAAGCCCGGCCGGCCGGCGTCATCCTGGTGCTCGGCGCCGCCGAATACAACGGCAAGCCCTCGCCGGTTTTGGAGGCTCGCCTCAACCATGCGCTTTTTCTTTATCTAAAAGGATTCGCGCCCTACATCCTCACCACCGGCGGCGCCGGCGGCGATCCTCGCTACACCGAAGGTGGTGTCGGCCGTACCTATTTAATCCGCCACGGCGTACCCGCCTCGGCCGTCCTGGCCGACCCCGAAGGCGCCACCACCAACGAAAGCGTGGATGCCGCGGTGAAAACGATGCGCGCCCACGGTTTCCATTCCTGCATAGTCGTCAGCGACGGCTATCATATTTATCGCGTTAAGCGCCGCCTCGAATCCCAAGGCATGACCGTCTACGGCTCGCCGCGTCCCCCCTCGCCCCGCAGCCGCGCCGAACTTCGCTGGCTCTATTTCCGTCAGGCCGTCGCCTTCATGCTCTCTCAGGCCGGCATCGATATTTAGTTAATTGCACTGGAGAGCCGGATTGAGCCTGCTGCTGCGCTGTCGTAGTCTGAATTCAATATGCTGAACACCCCGAAGCTGGCCCTGACGGTCATCCTGTCCCTGTTAGTTAAGGGTATCCACCAGATGAGGATATCCCCTCTACTCATTGCGCTGTGTTGCGCTTCGGTGCTGCCCGCCTCAGCTGCAAGGAAGGCAACTGAGCCGCCTGTCCTGGTGAAGAAGGTGTTGCCTCCTCAGCCAGTCGCGTCGCCGGGTGTTCTGATCGAGCCCACGCGCGTTGAAATGGTCGTTGATCCTGAGGGGCGGCCGTTCGCGCTTGAGGCATCCATCGGACTTTCTGATGCGATGGTGACCGCGCTATCCAAATGGCGGTTCAAACCAGGCCTGCAAAATAACCGCAGGGTGGCATATGCAATGGCCTTCCTGATCCCGGTAGCCTGGGCTTTAACGCCGGAGCGGGAAAGAGCGCTTGCCCAAACCTGGGTTCAAAGTGGACTGCTGATCCGAGCATTCGACCTGGCGAGGACTTGGGACGTCCGGAAGATAGAAAAGCTGAAGAAGGGGCTGAGGATCAAGTCGCAGCGGGCAGACATTGCGCACGGCGTGCCATTGCTTCATGCCCTGCTAAGCGGATCTCCCCAAGAGATCCAGCAGGCCCGTGAAGATCACCTGCTATGGATGGTTAAGAATGCCCCCGAAGCTGACATCCTGGGAACTCCGGCAGCCTTGGTCGGTAAGAGCGGCGAGCCCTTCGGCGATTCTGAATTGAGGCAGCAGATCGCGCGGGAATGGCTTAAGCAGGTTTCAGCTTCGCCGGCCAACTTTGATGTTCTCGACCATGCGCTAAATTTTCTGCAGTTTGGCGATCCACGTCAGGCGGCAGTACTTGCAGCAAGCACAAGAGGATGGCCGAAAGCCGCTCTTTGGCTGGGGCACGAGTATGGCCTGCGCGGCTTGGGCGTCACCGGTTTGAATCCGGCGTCCGGGCAGCCGACAGTTCCGGACGGTCGAATTCCAAGCACTCCCTCTGCTGTGGACGCTCGACTTACTCTGCTGAATGGACAGAACACAAAAGTTGTTCTCGCGGGTTTGGCGGCCGTGATTGGAACAAAGCAAGTCCTTGCACGGTCGGGCGATGTGCCCGCAGGTCTGGATGAATTTTGCAGCAAGCTGCTCCAACACGCAAGACAGCTCTATCCGAAAACGAGCCTGTCCTGCGATCTGGCGATACCGCTTTTCTACAGCGACCCTTTTCGGACCTCTCCTGCGACTGGTGTTGTCACTGCAAAGTTAATACGGAAGGTGCCGCCGCGCTACCCAACGGACGCGCGATATCGCAGAATCCAGGGGACCGTCAAGCTCTCGGCATTCATTGACCGCCAAGGCCATGTGAAAGACCTCGAGTTCTTGAGCGGGCCGCTTGTATTTTATCGAGCGACTGTGGATGCCGTGAAGCATTGGGAATACCGCCCCACCAGCGTGAAGGGCAAGCCAATTGAAGTGCAGACGACGGTCACGGTGAATTACGAAATGCGTGAATGACGAGGAAGGGTCGCGCGCAAGCAAGCGGTTTGCTCAACACGCGAGGATACGTTACGTTGTACTTAGCAAGCTGGCCTTGCGATTTTGCGCCGGAAATTAGCCACCCTGCCGACCCTTACGCCGCTTTCACGATTTTGAAGAAAGACTCCGCGTCGAGGCTGGCTCCGCCGACCAGAGCGCCATCCAGTTCCGCTTCGCGCATCAGGCCCTCGATGTTATCCGGCTTCACGCTGCCGCCGTAAAGAATGCGCAGGCCGGCGGCGGCTTCCGAACCGAAACGCTTCTCCGCCTCGGCGCGAATCAGCTTATGGGCGCTGGAGGCGATCTGAGGCGTAGCGGTCTGGCCGGTGCCGATCGCCCACACCGGCTCGTAGGCAATCACGATTCCCGCGAATTGCTCTTCGGTAAGCCCCGCAACACCGCCTGCGAACTGGCGCACCAGCACTTCTCCGGTTTTCCCTGCTTTGTGCTCCTCCAGGCGCTCGCCGATGCATATGATGGGCGTCAGGCCGGCTTCGATGGCAGCTTGCACCTTCTTCAGCACATCGGCGTCGCTTTCGTGAAAGTACTGGCGGCGCTCGCTATGGCCCACCAGCGCCCAGCTCGCACCGGCCGCGGCCAGCATCTCCGCCGAAACCTCACCTGTGTAAGCGCCCTCCTTCGCCCAAAAGATGTTTTGCCCTCCGATGCGAACCGGGCTATCCCGAACGCTGCTTACCGCGGCGGGAATGCAGAGCGAAGGCGGAAACACCACCACTTCGCAATTTGCATCGGAGTTCAGTAACGGAAGAAAGCGTTCGAAGAAAGAAGCTGTTTGCGTGGCGGTCTTATACATCTTCCAATTGGCCGCCATAATGCGCCGTCTCATAGGCTGTTGAGTTAGTTTGATTGTCCTTTCGAAAGGTCGGCGGTCATCGTTTGTGCCGCGGTTTGGGCCCCGCCGAAGCAACATGTGCAGCGGCGGTGAATTCGCTCTTCAGGCGGCCCGCGCGTTCGCGCATGATGTGCATGAACTCTTGGTGCGAGGCGATCCGATCGAGCAGCGGAACAAACTGAAGCGGCGCCGCAAGCTGATGGTTCAGCCAGAGCGCTTCCACTTGCGCCAGCGAATCGTTCACCCCGAGCTTGTAGTAATGCACGTCGCGGTTGAGCGCGATATAGGCCCGCTCGGTGTCGGCGATGTTCTCAAAGCGCGCCTGGAGCTGCTGGGCGACGGGATTGGTCGAATAATTGAAAATCGTTTCGGAAGAGGCGGCGCCGTTCTGGTAACGAAAGGTCTTCTTGCCGGTATTAGCGACCTTCAAATGGGATTCGAGCGGCTTCTTGAAATAGCCGAGTTTGCGAGCCATGGAAAAGATGGCGTCGGTATCGGCTTTGGGAAGCTGCGCCCTCACCGGATGATTGTCTTTCGGCGATTCTTTGTATTGAAGTGCGCCGGAGCGATCGACCGACACGGAGAAATAAGGAGGTTGGCTGCCGGGGAAATTGCGCGTGTAGGTGATCGTGGCGCTAGCCGCCCAGAGAGGAAGCGCTAGCAACAAAACAAGAAAGGCGCTTTTCATGCCGAAACTCCGGCGGGAAAAAAGGCTCGCGTGCCGTGGCAGATCGCGACGGCCAGCGCATCGCTCGCATCGTAAGATTCGAATCCGTTTTCCAAGCCGAGCAGCGACTGGATCATCATCAAAACCTGCTGCTTTTCGGCGCGGCCGTATCCGACGACGCTCATTTTGACTTCAAGAGGCGAATATTCGCTGACCGAAATGCCGGCTTCGGCGGCAACCAGCAAAGCGACGCCGCGGACATGAGCCAGTTTCAGCGCCGATTTCGAGTTCGCCGCATGAAAGACTTCTTCGACGGCAACCACTTCCGGAGAAAATTCCATCAGAACCGAGCGCAGCGCGCTGGCGATGCATCGCAAGCGCCGGTCCAGAGAATCCGCGGTCTTGGTGCGGACGACGCCCGCCGTGAGCAGGCGATGCGAGCGGCCATCACTTTCGATGACCCCGTAGCCGGTTCGTTGCGTTCCGCAGTCTATTCCGGCGATTCGCATCGAGAAAGTTTGCCGCGCTCCCTCCCTCACGGTCGGGGTTCTGTCTGAACCGCGCGCCTGAGCAAGCGGATCTTGGTTTTCTTCGGCATCTTGTTATGCCAGCGCTTCTACTTCCGCCTCGTCCACTTCGTAATTTCCGTAAACGTTTTGCACGTCATCGTGTTCTTCGAGCGTATCGTAAAGCTTGATCATCGCGTGAGCGTTCTTGCCTTCGAGCTTGATGGTGTTTTTGGGAATCATGGCGATTTCAGCCGATTCGGTGGGAATGCCCCCGCCTTCAAGAGCTTTGAGCACGGCTTCGTGCGCTTCAGGTGCCGAAAGAATTTCCCAGGCACCTCCCTGATCGCGAAGATCGTCCGCGCCGGCATCGAGAACGATGCTCATCAACTGATCCTCGCCTGCTTTTTCACCATCGACAATGATCTGGCTCTTGCGGTCGAACATCCAGGCGACGCTGCCCTGTTCGCCGAGATTGCCGCCGTTCTTCGAGAACACGTGGCGGATTTCGCTCACCGTGCGGTTGCGATTATCGGTGGCGGCGTTGACCAAAACGGCCGCGCCGCCCGGCCCGTAGCCTTCGAACAGAACTTCTTCGATCTGGCTGCCTTCGAGCTCGCCGGTGCCGCGCATGATGGCGCGCTTGATGTTATCGGCAGGCATGCTGACCGCTTTGGCAGCGGTGATTGCGGTCCGCAGTCGGGCGTTGGCGTCGGGATCGCCGCCGGTGCGCGCCGCGATCATGATCTCTTTAATTAAACGCGTGAACGCCTTACCGCGCTTGGCGTCCAGGGCCGCTTTCTTGTGCTTAATCGTGGCCCATTTACTATGTCCGGACATACAAAACCTTCAAATCTTTCTAATGGAAGTTCGTCGCCGCGCTGAAGTGCCGCTGTGATTTCGACCGCTCTCGGAACCGCGACCGCTAGGGAGCGGTTTTGCCCCGCCCGTACAGAACCGCGACCGATAGGGAGCGGCCTTTGCTCCATGTGACAAACTTCGCCTAACTTCCGAGCATATCAAAAGGAGGGGTGGGCAGATCACGTTCGTGGGGCAGCTCGGCAAACTGCGGCCGATTGGCAACCGGCCTGCCCACCGTCGCGGAGCTCAGTTCGAGACACTCAAGATCCCATCGCGGCACGATAACATCGCGAATTGTAACCTTTATTCGTATTTGAGCGCCGCCATAGGATCGATCCGCGTGGCTCGGCGCGCCGGAAGATAGGCCGCAAGCAGCGCTGTCCCGGTCATCGCAAGCGAGGCCAGAAGGAGAATCGCGGGATCGTAAGCACTCAGCCCGAACAATGAACTCGCGATCATGCGGCTGCACGCCAAAGCCAGCACAAGTCCGATCCCGACGCCAACCAGAATCAGCCGCAAAGCCCCCCCGAGCACCATCCAAAGAACATCCCGGCGTTCAGCCCCGAGCGCCATACGAATGCCGAACTCGTTCGTCCGCCGCGCGATGTTGTGGGAGAGAACGCCATAGAGTCCGATGCACGCGAGAAACGCGGCCGCTATGCCGAAAACCGTCGAGAGCTGGGCGATGAGCTGCTGGTTGTGCACCGAACTGTCGACGACTTCGGCAAGCGTCGCAAAATCGCCCACCATGAGATGTGGATCGGCCGCATGAATGGCTTTTCTGATTTCGGGAATCGCCGCTCTCGGATTGCCGCTGACCCGCGCGACAAAATGGTACAGAAAGAAAGGACCGTTATGCTGGGCGTGCGGATAGAAAGCCGCCGGCATCTGCTTTTCTTTGAGACTCGTGTATTTGGCGTCCTTGACCACCCCGACCACCCGAATGTTCTGCCACGGTCGGCCATCTTCCCCCAAGCTTGCCCAGTCTTTCAGGCTGTGCACCGAGAAGGTGCGGCCGAGCGGCGAAACACCAGGAAAGTAAGCGCGCGCCATCGTTTGGTTGATCACGGCGACAGGCGGGGCTGCCGCGTTGTCGGAAGGAGCCAGCGACCGGCCTAGGACAATCGGCATCTTCATGGCCTCGAAATATTCGGGGCCGACGATGTTCTCATCCACTTCCGGGTCAGTCTGCGATTTCGCACGGCCCGGTACGGAAATGCCGGACATCCAACTGCCTCGGTCGAAAACTGAAAGAACGAAGCTGCCGCCTTGGATACCGGGAAGAGAACCCACGCGTTTCTCCACTTGTTCCATCATGTTCTCAAGACGGGCGCTGGGCTTGTAACCTGCCCCGCCGGAGTCGATTGATGTAAGGAGGACGTTCTGCTTATTAAATCCCGTATGGACGTTCAGCAGATTGACCAAGCTGTGCAGGAACAAGCCCGAGGCCACCAGCAGCGCCAGCGACAATGCGATCTGTCCGACGATGAGGCCGCGAGCCAGCCGGTTTCTCCCGCGCCCTGCAGTCATTCCCCGGCCTTCCTTCAGAGACGAGAAGAGATCCAAACGAGTCGCGTAGAACGCCGGAGCCATGCCGAACAAAAGCACGGTGAGCATCGTGATCGCAAGAGTAAATCCAAGTACGTGCCCATCGAGAGTGACACGAAGCGGAAGAGGCTGCCCAGGCGTGTCGGAGACCATCCTGAGTAAGAGCCGGCTCGCTTCCCACGTAAGAGCGATGCCGAGTCCGGCGCCCGCCAATCCGAGCAGTGCGCTCTCAATCAACAACTGCCGAATGAGCCGCCATCGGCCCGCTCCGACCGACATGCGAGTAGCGAGTTCTCGCCGGCGCGCCGCCGCTCGTGCGAGCAGCAGATTGGCAATGTTCGCGCACGCGATGAGCAGAACCAGCGCGACCACTGCCATGAGAATTTTCAGTAGCCGAGAGTATTGATGCCGAATTGGAGAGAGCCCCGTGGCCGCTGATCTCAGATCGATGCGCGCGTGCCGGATCTCCTGGAGCTGTCTGGGAGACGGATGCGGCCCTACATACTCGCGCAGAATTTGTTTGAAGAGCAGATTGGTATTTGCGGATGCCTCGCGCACGCTAACGCCAGGTCTGCGCCGTCCAACGATATACAGCGATTGGACCCACTTCTTACGCAAGCCCGATCCATTCCACCCCGGAGAAATTTGCTTTTCCATTGCCAGGGGAATCCAGAGATTGGGCGACCGGCCGACGGTCATGCCGAAGAATCCGCGCGGTGCTATGCCGATGATGCTATAGACTGTGGAGCCGATCGTCACCTTCGTGCCGATCGCCGCGGAATCGTTTCGCAAACGGCGATGCCACCAGGCATAGCTCGCCACCGCAATCGGAGCGCCGCCGGGTACCCGGTCGTCGGTTTTGTTGAACGCCGCTCCGAGAAGCGGTTTTACACCGAGCGTCTGAAAATACGTTCCGGAAACCAACTCCACACCGAGCTTTTCCACCTTGGAATCACTGCCGACACGGCCGTGGAGTAGCAACTGAATGCTGTCAATGGCGGCAATGCTCGAAAAAGCCGTGTTTCGCTGCTGGAATTCCCGGTAAAAGGGATAGGAAAATAGTTGCCAGCTTCGATTTGGCAGGTCAGTTTCGGTGCCTGCCTCCTGCCCTTGGCCAAACAGTGACAACTGCTGCGGCTGCCGCACCGGCAACTCGCGAAACAGCAGCGCATCGAGCATGCTGAAAATCGCCGTGTTCGCGCCGATGCCCACGGCCAGGATCAGAATCGCGACGATGCTGGAAACAGGATTCCGCGCCATCATCCGCAAGCCGAAGCGAATGTCCTGTGCGAGCACATCCCACCAGCGCCAATGCCTCGATTCATAAAACCGTTCGCGCGCTAGCGTTCGATTTCCGAAAGCACGCCGCGCCGCCATACGAGCGTCCGCCTCGCTCATCCCCTCTGCCTGAAGCCGATCCGCTTCCAACTGGAGATGAGCTTCGATTTCGGCATCGAAATCGCTTGTTTTGCGCCGCTTCCGGAACATGTCTTACCCGTTTTCGGTTTCCGGCCCGACAATGCGCCCGATCGCCGCCGCCAGGCGCCGCCACTTCGTCGTCTCTTTTAAAAGCTGCTTGCGGCCGGCTTTAGTCAGCGTGTAAAAGCGCGCTTTTCGGTTGTTCTCCGAAGTCCCCCATTCGGCCGCGATCCAGCCCTGTGCCTCCAGGCGTTGCAGCGCGGGATACAGCGCTCCGTGTTCCACCAGCAGTTCGTCTGCGGAGGTCTCCTGGATATTCCGCGCAATCCCCTGGCCGTGCTCCGGTCCGAAGATCAGGGTTCGCAGGATGAGCAGGTCGAGCGTGCCCTGCAGCAGCACCAAACGTTCTTTCTCTTCTCGGGTAGACACTTCACCCGAGTATCGCGCCCTTCGGGTAAGCTGTCAACCTCGCTAAAAGCTACTAGCTTTTAGCTGCTAGCTATTGGCTGTTCGTCCACCACTGCCTGGGTGGGTTGGGGCGGCGGAAAAGACCTGGTCGAGGGAAGAAAGGTCGAAATCAGGAGGCAGCATTTTGGCGATGGCGTCGCCGAGCTTCATTTCTTCGCGTTGTTTGCGCATTTTGGCGGTGGCAATCTGGACGGCGTGTCTCTCGGCTTTGCGCGATTCTTCGGCCTCAGCACGTTTTTGCGAAGCAAAGCCAATTTCGGCTAACAGCCGTGCTTTCTTGCGTTTCTGAAGCTCGGCGGACGCGCGCTGATAGGCGCGGTCATGCGCGGCGTGGTAACGCATGTAAAGTTCGAGGGGTTGAACCTCGACC
>DASVGP010000005.1:0-4908 GCA_036379475.1 Bryobacteraceae bacterium
CACTGTCAAATTGCCGTGCATGATGACCGCGGGGGCGATATGCACGTTCTGACCCATCACGACGGTTCCGGTTCTTTCGTTGATGACCACGCGCGCGATGCGGTCCGGCTCGATGGTCAGCCCTTCGAGCGCGGCGACAAAGCCGGTTTTGTCGGAACTATATTTTGCCGGCACGTCCACGCTGACGAGCGCCGAATTATCCGCATGGGCGATCGGGCCTTTCGAAGAAAAATGTTGGTTTACTGTCTTTGCGACACGAGCGGCGGTGGTGAAGTCTTCCTGATCAAGCTGCAGATGAATGACATTGCCGAGCGGCACCGAAGGCGCGGCCCGCTCGACCAGCCCCCCACCGGGAATCCGCCCCACCGTGGGGTGATTGACGGTGCTCGAATTCCCTCTCCCGCCCGCGGTGAAGCCGCCGGTCACGAGCGGGCCCTGCGCCGTGGCAAACACCTGGCCGTTGATACCGCGCAGCGTGGTCAGGACCAGCAGGCCGCCCTGCAAACTGCGCGCGTCACCGATCGCTCCCGCGGTCACGTCGATCTGCGTGCCCGGCTGTGCGAACGGAGGCAAGGTGGCCGTGACCATCACGGCAGCCGTGTTTCGCACCATGATCAGGCGAGGTGAAATGCTGACTCCCATGCGTTGCAGCATGTTGGTCAGGCTCTGCGCCGAGAAAAAAGTCTGCTGGCTGTCGCCGGTGCCGCTCAGCCCCACCACCAGTCCGTAGCCCATCAACTGATTGGGCCGCACGCCCTCGATCGAAACCAGATCCTTGAGCCGCACTTGCTGGTCTTTTGCCGGCAAGGGGCCGGCGCCGGCGAGCCAGAGGAGCGCGGCCAGGAATGGCCACCGCCAAAATGATCTTTGCATTCGTTTCCTCGCTAGAACGGCAACAATCCGAGCAACAGCCGGTACAGGAAATTCGGCCGGTGAATCGCGTCGTGGACCACCCCTCTGCCATTGATCGTCAGCTCCATGTCGGCCACGTTGTCGGAAAGCACGGTATTCGCGTTGGAGAGATCGGCCTGGCGTACCACGCCCCGCAAGCTGATGGTTTGCTTTTCGGAGTTGACCAGGACGGTCTTGGTGCCCTCGATCACCAGATCGCCGTTCGGCAGCACATCGGCGACGCGGGCGGTCAGTGTAGCGGTCAGCGTGGTCTGGCGGGAAGTGGTGCCTTCGCCGTCCAGCGAGCGGCTGGAATTCAGACTCACCAGATTGGCAAGTTTGCTAGTGGCCGGCAGCGGCTTCAGCAGCGAATTGATGGAGGCGTTGGCCCCCGAATCGCGCGAAGTTTTCGTCTGGCCGGTCGAGATCGCCGAAGCTTGCTCATCGACGACCACCGTCACCAGATCGTCCACACGGCGGGCGCGCACATCCGCCGCCAGATCGGCAAACACTGCATCGGGAGTATAGAGAGAGCCGGGACTCAGCGGCTGCGCCTCGGCGGCACGGCGATGCGCTTCCTGAATGTACTGGTCGAGAGGCGAAAGATGCGATTTCGTCTGGTGTTTGGTCTTCTTGGCGCAAACGATCGCAGCCGCCAACAGAAAAACGACAAGAAATCTCTTCATGGTTTACCGCTTTCTCCCACCAGACCAGCGGGCGCGCGCGGGATCACCAGGACCTGATCCCGGTCTTGGACAACGGCCTGAAATTTTTTGCCGCTTTCCTGGTTACGCACCAAAATCGTCGCTCCGCGGGCGCCGCTTTGCTCGGCGATTCCCGCGGCTTCGATACGCGCGGCCGGCAGACGCACCAAAACCGCGACGGTATCGCCGCGCTCGACTTCATCCGGCGGCTTCAGCAAACGCTCGGTGAGCATCGTACCGGCCGCAATTGGGAAACGGGGGATCATGCCTGCCGCATCGGCGACATCGGTGAACGGGGCGCCGCGAGCGGGCGGGCCATCGTACGGTTCCAAGCGAAGTTGCGCGGCGCGGATGCGGACGCCGGGCTGCAGCGCCTGGTTTGCGATCACATGATTCTCATGCACGTGGACCAAAACCCGCGCCCAGAGCGGGAATTGGCGTCCTGGAGCATAGACCACATAGCCGCGCCAGACCACGGGCGCGAAGGACGGCGTACCCAAACCTGCCAGCGGAAATACGATCTTGCCCGGAGGAGCCGGCGCACGGCTGCGGTCTAAGACCTCGATCCTCGGATCGCGCTTGGCGAGCGCGCTCCGCATGGCGGCAAGTAACTGGTCGTCGGGCACGGGCGCCATGGGCCAGGCAAAACAAAGCGGCTCGATCCGCTTCGGCGGCGTAACTCCGTTTGCCATTGCGATATGCCGCAGTTCGGCGGCCGGCATGACGCGCGTGTGTCCAGGCACGGGCGCAAAACCGATTTCGAGGTCCGGCGGCAACGCGCCGAAGAGTGGCTCGGCCGCCGCCAGATCCCGGGCATAAATATGATCGGTGCGAACCATCCGGCAGCTCGGCGTTTGCACTGCAAGAGAGAAGAGTAGAAGGGGAATCATCATTGGGCGAGTTGATTCACGTCCTGATACATTTCGTCGGCCGCTTTGACTACCTTCGAATTCGCTTCGTAGGCGCGCTGGCTCTGAATGAGATTGACGAATTCCGCGACTACGTCCACGTTCGATTGCTCGACGTAGCCCTGCATCAGCGTGCCCAGGCCCTCGCTGCTGCCCGCCGCCGCGACCTGCGGGTTGCCGGATGCGTCGGTGGGCATGTATAGCGAATTGCCGATGCTGTTGAGGCCGGCCGGATTCTGAAACAGAGCAAGCTGAAGCTGTCCCGCGCGCTGCGCGGCCGACTGCCCCGGCAGCGTATAGCTGACGGTTCCGTCGCTCGCGATCGTGACCGCTTGTGCGTTGGACGGAATGGTGATCTGCGGCTGCACCAGGTCGCCGTTGGCGGTGACCAGATTGCCGTTCTGGTCGAGTTGAAACTGTCCCGAGCGCGTATAAGCGATGGAGCCGCTCGGCTGCAAAATCTGGAAAAAACCTTTGCCTTCGATGGCCACATCGAGCGGATTCTGCGTCTGGGTGAGCGTGCCTTGCGAAAAGATGATTTCGTTTCCGGCCGTCCGCACGCCTAGCCCAAGCTGCAGGCCGGCGGGCACCGTAGTCTGCTGGCCCGCCGCCGTGCCCGGCTGAATCATGCTCTGATAAATCAGGTCCTGAAACTCGGCGCGGCGCATCTTGTAGCCGGCCGTATTGGCATTGGCAAGATTGTTGGCGATGTTGTCCAGGTTAATTTCCTGCGCCGACATCCCGGATGCTGCGCTGTATAGGGCACGAATCATAAAAAGAAACCCTCCGTTCCTAACTGCTTAACTTGCGAGTGCCTAAGTTGCGACACTCGCTACCTGCTGGATCGCCTGGCGATCCATCTCGCCGCCGATCTTCGCCGCCCGCTGCAGCATCTCGAAATTGCGCAGTAGCGTGATCAGATGCGCGGCCGATTGCGCCGGGCCTGCGTTCGAGGTCTCGAGCTTGCCCTGGTAAACTACGGCGGCCGACTGCGTGGCCTTCTGCTTCGAGACGTTTTCAAAATACGCGCCGGCCGCTTTAGCGAGCTGTTCCGGGTGGGGAAAATCGACCAGTTGCAATTTGCCGAGAGCGTTGCCGTCCTGCAGTACTTCGCCGTCGGGTTTGACGACGATGGAAGCGAGCGATTGCGTCTGCAGGGTTGCTCCGCCCGCGAGCTGCACCGGATAGCCTTCGGCGGTGACCAGCACGCCTTTAGGCGACATCTGAAAACTGCCGTTGCGGGTGTAAAGCGGGCCGCCCGGGCCGTTGACGATGAAAAAGCCCGGGCCGGAAAGAGCGAGATTGTTCGGATCGCCGGTGGTGACCAGAGTCGCTTGGGAAAAGTTCGTCCATTGGCGCTCGACGACCGGCTCGGCACCCACGGTGGGGTCGCCGCCGGCGGCAAGACCCGGAGCGAGATAAGTGCTGTAGAAATCGCTATCGGCTTTAAAGCCGCTGGTCGAAGTGTTGGCAAGATTATTCGCCAGTATGGTGAGCGCGTCCAGGCGCGCTTGCAGGCCGCTTGCCGCGGCAGTGGTCAGCGGATCCATGGTTGCCATGCTCTGATTGCACGCGGCGTGCCAAGCGGAAAAAGCCTCTAAAAGCCCGTTCGCGTTCGCGATACCTTCTCTGAAGGCGCGCGGCGGGCGTCGAAATTTCGACGGTTCGCAGGCGGGCACGCTCCTTTTCTGACGCGGAACCGAGCGGGTCGGCGGGCAAACGCTTGTAAATGGGGGGCGCCTGCGCTTTGGAGCCTGGCATGCTCTTCCGACGGCGTGAATTTGCCGCAGCTTGCCTCTCAGCCTGTTCTCCCGCTTGCGCTCCTCGCGGCGGGAAAGGGCAGCGCGGCACACGGGAAGCACTCTTCTGCGGATTCATCGCATTCGGATACAACAAGGTCCGGCGGGTCGTTTGCGCAACTGATCGCAAAAGCCGCTGCCGATACCGATTCATCCAAAACATTGCGGACAGCTTTGCAGCATCCTGCGAAGCAAGTCTCCTCAAAGAAAACGCCGGAGGTTGCGAAGCCCGAGCCTGGATCGGCTGCTCGGCCGGCTGCTCCGATAAAGAAGAATGTGCTGGCGCAGCTTTTGGCGGCACAGAGCAGTACGGCTCGTGGCTCGCAGGTTTCCGGTAAGCCGACTGCGCAGGCAGCGCCCAAGGGCGAGGCCAGCGATCAATCCGGGAACCCTTCGGTTGCCGGAAAGACGGCATCGCAGACGGCTCCAGTGAGCTCTAACGGCCCACAGACGAAGGAATTCTCCCCGGTGGGTCAGATGATCGTTGTTCGCGGTCTGCCGTTTGCGCAGGCAGAGCCCAAGGGCGACACCAGCGGTCAATCCGAAAAACCTTCGGTTGGCGGAAAGACGGCATCGCAGACGGCTCCAGTGAGCTCTAACAGCCCA
>DASVGP010000006.1:0-3266 GCA_036379475.1 Bryobacteraceae bacterium
GGGCCGCAGCGGCTCGCGGCGCAAAACCTGCGTGATGACGGGGCTGGTGCTGGGCTCGACCGCGACCGTGACGGCGGGATGTCTCTTCTCCTTCTTAAGAAACCGCGAGACGCCCGTGATGGTCCCGCCAGTGCCGACGCCGGCTACGAAGACATCGACCTTTCCATCGGTGTCGCTCCAAATCTCCGGCCCGGTGGTTTCGAAATGGATGCGCGGGTTTGCCGGGTTGACGAACTGCTGAGGTATGAAATAGCGCTTCGGATCGGAGGCAAGCAGCTCTTCCGCTTTCACGATGGCGGCGGCCATGCCGAGAGCGCCATCGGTCAACACCAGGTTCGCACCAAAAACCTTGAGAACTTTTCTGCGCTCGATGCTCATGGTGTCGGGCATCATCAGCGTTACCGGGTAGCCGCGCGCCGCGCCGACGTAAGCCAGCGCGATACCGGTGTTGCCGCTGGTCGCTTCGACGATCTCCATGCCGGGCTTGAGCACGCCGCGCCGTTCGGCATCCCAAACCATTGAAGCGCCGATGCGGCACTTGACCGAGAATGAGGGATTGCGCCCTTCAATTTTGGCCAGCACTGTGGCTTTGGCGCCATCCGTCACGCGATTCAGTTTCACCAGCGGAGTGCGGCCGATGCTGTATGAATTGTCCTGAAAAATCAAAGCTTCCTTTAAATATCCCAGTTAGCGACGTATTGCGTGTGCCGCTCGCGCCACTCGCGCGCCAGCTCGCCGAACGTGGTTCGATCGAGCACGCCGGAAACGGCTTGATCGACGCGCTCCCAGATTTCGGAAAACGGATCGCCGGTTTGCGGCCGGGATCCGCCTTTGACGTTTTCGACGCTGCGCAGCACTTCGCCCACGGTGATCGAATCGGGCGCTCGGGCCAGCAGGTAACCTCCTTCGGCGCCGCGGCGCGAATCGACAAAGCCGCTCTGTTTCAGGCCGGCCAAAATCAATTCCAAAAATTTTTGCGGGATCTTCTGGCGCCGGGCGATATCGGCGATTTTCACTGGTGTCATGGAGGGAGATCCGTTGTAGGAAGCGGTATATTGCGAGGCAAGGTCGAAAACAGCTTTTAAGGCGTATTCGCTCTTGACCGAAATATTCATCCTTTCCCTCCTCGATTCTAGCGTTTACCACTTGCTCACGCGCGCGGTTCCGTTGGCCGGATTGCTGATGCCCGCGGCCCAGAACCCCAACCGTTAGGGCGGGGAAGCCGGTAAGATGAGAGTTCGGCTGGGCCGATTGGGGGAGCGAATTGTCCAGACATCTCTTTGGAACCGACGGCATCCGAGGCGTTGCCGGTGAGCCGCCGCTGGACGGGCACACGGCGCACGCGCTCGGCGTCGCGCTGGGCAAGTGGGCACGCGACTCGAAACCCGGGGACGGTCCCGAGGTGCTAATCGGGATGGACACGCGCGAAAGCGGGCCCTGGCTGGCAGCACAGGTGGCGGGTGGGCTGAAGCGTGCGGGAGTCGCGGCGCGCTTCGCCGGCGTGATCACCACGCCCGGCATCGCTTATCTCACCAAGACCGGAAGCTTTATCGCCGGCGTGATGATTTCGGCGTCGCACAACCCGTACCAGGACAATGGTCTCAAGGTCATTGGACATGCCGGCTACAAGTTGCCGGACTCGGTGGAAGCCGGGCTCGAAGCTCTGATGGGCGATTGGCTCGGCAAGAACGAACCCGCGCGGCCGGCCAACCTCGAAGCGGACCCCACGCTCGATCGGCTCTACACGGACTATCTCGCGGAGGCGATTGCGAGCCCGCTGCCTTTTCAGATCGTGGTGGATTGCGCAAACGGCGCAGCCACCGAGATCGCGCCCGCGCTTTTCGATCGGTTGGGCACCCGCATCGACTGTCTGGCGTGCTCGCCTAATGGCCGCAACATCAATTTGAATTGCGGCTCGCTCCATTTAGAAGGTTTGCAGCGGAGGGTGCGCGAAACCGGCGCCGATCTGGGCGTGGCGTTCGATGGCGATGCGGATCGTGCGTTGTTTGTTGCCGGAAACGGCGGCATCGTGGATGGCGATGGCGTGCTGTATATGGCGGCTGTGGCGCTCAAGCGTGCGGGAAGACTGGCTGGCAATCAGGTCGTCGCCACCGTCATGTCGAACCTGGGGCTGGAGAAAGCACTCGCGGCGGAGGGGGTCTCGATGGTTCGAACCCCGGTGGGCGACAAATATGTTCTCGAGGAGATGTTGCGACGAGGGGCGGTTTTGGGTGGCGAGCAATCCGGCCATGTTATTTTTTCCGAATACGCCACTACAGGCGACGGGCTGCTTACCGCGATACGCGTGCTCGAGATCGTCCGGGATTCGGGCGAGAGCTTGGAACAGCTGGCGGCCGCGGTCAAGACCCTTCCCCAAAAGTTAATCAACGTGCGCGTGAAGCATAAACGGCCTCTCACGGAGCTGGAAAACGTGCAGGCCGAAATTCAAGCGGCCGAACGCGAATTCGCCGGATCCGGCCGCGTTGTCGTGCGCTTTTCGGGCACCGAGCCGCTGGCGCGCGTGATGATCGAAGCCGAAACTCACGAAAGTGTGGAGAAATGGACCGGGCGGATCGCGGATGCGATTCGCGCGGAGTTAGGTGCGGCAGGATAAGGTGGCGGGAATTGAGTTATCAGTTGTCAGCTCTCAGTTGTGACTTGTCAGCTTGAGCCTGAAAACTGACGACTTCGCTCATCATCTGCCCCGCTCAGAGGGAGAGATGGTTTCTTCTTCTTCCTGTTCCTCTTCGGCGGCTCCGGCCTGCTTCTGGGCGTCCGGCGAGTAGTAGTCGTGATAGTAGCTGTATTTGCTGTAAAGCTCGCCGCGGCGCGCTCCGTTGACGACGACGCCTAGTACGTTGTTTTCGCACAACGATTGCATGGCTCGCGTGACCGAGTCGAAGGTGGTCGCTCCGATACGTACCACGAGGATTGTCCCGTCGCACATGGTCGCGAGCAGATTGCCGTCGGCCGCAAACAGCAAGGGCGGGCTGTCCAGGATCATCCAATCGAAATGCGCGCGCAAGGCTTCGATCAGCGCGCGGCACTCTTTAAGGTTCAGCAGTTCCAACGGGTTCGGAACCGCCTCGCCTCCGGTCATCAGGTACAGATTGGTGCCGGCGATGCGGCGGATAATCTCGCTGATACGGGCTTTGCCTTGAAGGTATTCGGTAATGCCCGGCGACATGTCGACCTGAAAGGCCTTGTCTACGAAGGGGCGGCGAAAATCGAAGTCGGCGAGCAGTACTCGTTTATCGGCAAGCTGA
>DASVGP010000007.1:0-17016 GCA_036379475.1 Bryobacteraceae bacterium
GAAGACCGCCAGGCGATCTTCAACGCGATGGATAAGGAGGATGCCGCCGAGCTGCTCACCGAGGTCGAACCCGAGATCCAGGCCCGCATCCTCGAATCGCTTAAGGCCGACCGCGCCGCCGACATCTTGCAGGAAATGGAGCCTTCCGAAGCCGCGGACCTGCTGAACGAGATCGAAGATGCCAAATCCGAGCAGATCTTGGAAGAAATGCAGCCGGACGAAAAAGAAGAAGTCGAAGAGCTACTTGAGTTCCGCGAGGACACCGCCGGCGGACTCATGGACCCCGGTTTTCTTGCGCTTCCCGAAGACGCCACGGTTAACGATGCGATTGCCGAACTAAAGAATCGCGAAGAGGTCATCGAGGATCTGCATACGGTTTTTTTGACCGATGCTGCCGGGACGCTCCGCCACAGCGTGCCACTCGCGAAGCTTTTCCTCGCCGCTGGCGAGACGCCGCTGAAGGACCTCGCTTCCGATCCGTTGCTGTTCGTGCATGCGAACGAGCGCCGCGACCGCATTGCGGAAATGTTCGACAAATACAACCTACTGACCTTGCCCGTTGTCGACGACCGCGATCGGCTGCTCGGCGTGATCACGGTGGACGACGTGGTTGCCCTATTGCGTCATCGCTGATCCCCAATCGAAACGCCGGTTCCAAAACGAAACAACGGGGGATCTGTTTTCAATAACTTAGCGCGGCACGCCGCGTGCCCTATTTGAGGCATGACGCTCGCCATCGTATTGATCGCCATCCAAGCCATGGTTACGCTTTGCGCGCTGCTGCTCGAGCGCAAAGACGAACGCTTCGAAGGCGACAAGCTCCTCTACCGTAGCTAAAGACCCCGCCCAAAGGTGTACATTGGGGACTGCGCAACCCCCATGCGGCCACAAGACAAGATCGTATTTCTCGAAGCAGCCCGCCTGTTTCAATCGTGGATCCTGGTGCGAAGGACCAACGTCGCTTCCCTGGCCTACATCGGGAAGAAGGGATATATCTCGAAGGCGATCCACTGCAAGGCCAAAACCGCCGATTCGGATGCGCCTCCCTATACCGTGGCCGGGCTGGTGGTCCATCCCGAGGTGCACTCGGGAGTCTTCCGGACAGAGAAGAAAAAAGCAGAGGCCAAGAAGTGTTGGAAGGCCGTGGAGCCGCTGATCGGCAAAACGTTCGTTGTCGACGAAAACAAGCAGTCGCGCCATTACGGCTGCCTGATAGAGCAGGGGAATTACATCCACGGCGATTACGATCTCTACGACATGATCGACATCACACAGCCATCGGTAAACGTGCCGGAATCCGAGATTTTACTCGGCCAGCCGAATCGATTCGACCCCAGGTTTCCGGCGCTGCAAAGCTTTGTGAATTTCGCCATCGGCGTGCCGATGCTCCAGCATGGCGGCCAGGCGCAATACGCGGACCATTCGGAAGAGCCGGTGGACGCCTTTGGTCCTCACGGTGAAGAAACAATTCTGCTGAACAAATTCACGACGCTCGCATGGTACAAGCAAAAGTTCGGCGACCGCAAGCCTGCGATCGTAAAGCATTGAACCTGCCGATCGGAGGCCGGTTACTATACTTCTCGGAATGAAACTCTTTGGGCTGATGCTGCTCCTCGCGATGCTGGCGCAAGCGGCCGTTGCGCCGATCCGGCTGAACCGCGAAAATCCTCATTACTTCGAATACAAAGGTACGCCGATCGTCCTGATAACGAGCGGGGAACACTACGGCTCGGTTCTCAACGGTGCTTTCAACTACGACCAATATCTGAGCACGCTGCAAAAAGACGGGCTGAACTACACCCGTATGTTTGGAGGCTCCTATGTGGAGGTTCCGGCAAAATCGTTCGGGATCCGGAAGAACACGCTGGCGCCACTGCCGGGCAAGTTTGTGGCTCCCTGGGCTCGCAGCAGCCGGCCCGGCTATGCGGGCGGAGGCAACCGCTTCGATCTCAGCCGCTGGAATCCAAAATATTTTCGCCGCTTGCGCAGCTTTCTTGCCGATGCGGAGAAGCGCGGCATTATCGTCGAGATCACGCTGTTTTCCTCACAATATGGCGACGCACAGTGGGCGCTAAGCCCCTTCAACGCCCGGAACAATATCAACCATACCGATCCTGTCGGCCGGGAGAAGATCAACACGCTCGATAACGGAAACCTGCTCGCTTATCAGGAGCGATACACGCGCAAGCTGGTGCGCGAAGCAAACCCGTTTCCGAACGTCATCTTCGAAATTCAAAACGAACCGTGGTCGGATCATGGCATGCGTGTGAATGTAATCAATCGTTATCTGCGGCCGCCTGGGCGCGACAAGTTCCCCAATTCCATCGATATCGCTGACACGGCTTCGCTCGCCTGGCAGAAACAAGTCGCCGAATGGATCGTGAGCGAGGAGGCCAAGCTGCCGAACAAGCACTTGATCGCGCAAAACTATTCCAATTTTCTTTTTCCGGTCAAGAAGGTCATTCCAGGAGTCAGCATCGTCAACTTTCATTACGCCTATCCGGAAGCGGTCGCGCTGAACTATGGCTTGGGTAAAGCGATCGCCTATGACGAGTCGGGCTTTCTCGGTCGTTCCGACGATGCCTACCGGCGCCAGGCATGGAATTTCATGCTCAGTGGAGGCAGCACGTTCGACGGCCTGGACTATTCTTTTACTCCGGGCCATGAAGACGGGTCGTATCTGGCGCCCAACGGACCCGGCGGCGGCAGCCCCACTCTACGGCGCCAGCTTGCGATTCTCCATCGCTTCTTGGACAAGCTACCTCTGGTGAAGATGATCCCGGACACCCACACGGTGCTGCATGCGACTGGCGTCGAAGTGCACATGTTGTCGAGCAAGAATGGGATTTACGCCGCCTATCTGGACGGCAACGGACCTTCGCGATTGACGTTGGATTTACCCTCGGGAAATTATCGCGGCGAGTGGCTGAACACCAAGACCGGAACCACCACGCCGATCGCGGAGTTCAAATGCCAAGAGGGCAAGAAGCCACTCGATACACCGGCATTTACCAAGGGCTTGGCGCTCCGTCTGCGGCGGGAATAAACTAACGCAACACTCCGGCCAGCCGCGCAATCGGGTCGATTCCTAGAAAGAATACTCTCCGAGCAACACAACTTTTTCGCGGAGATCGTCTCTATTGCGAAGCTCTCGGACCGCCTCCTGGCGCGATTCCGTCTCGTGCAAAGCGGGCGTTTGCAGCAGATAATCGGCGAGCCGCCGCCGCCCCACCTCTGTTCTGCAGGTACAGAGCAACTGGAATAAAGATCCTTGGCCGAGCACGTGCAAGTCCTTCTCATAACCATGCCCTTTGCGAGAGAATTCCTCGCCGCCGGGCGCCGAACCAGCCCACCTCCCTTCCAATCGCCCGATCCCTTGTTCATAAAAAGTCTGCAGCCGCAGATTTTCCAAGAGCGCAGACTTGCGCCGCTTGTGCAGCCGGCCCGAATAGATAGCAATCCCTAGCGGCGCGAGCGCGGCAGGCAGCGGCGGCACTGTGCGCTTGGTCATGGCTAGAAAAGCGAGGACGAGAACCGCTACGATCGCGGCGCACATGACCGCAAGCGCGATGGTTTGTCCCAGGCGCAATTGCAATGCGGTTGCATGCAGGGCGATCAGCCGCGCTTGATAGTCGAGAAGGATTGCGCTCATGGCCGCGGTATTTTAGTCTAGTTCGGCCCAGATATCAGCCAGATCTGGCTCCGTGTGGTAGCCGGCCGCAATCGCGCTCATGTTTTCAGGCTACCAGGAATTACTGCCGCTTAGCGGTTACAAGAAAATGCCGCCCCGCGGGCCCTGGCCGAGTAAGGGAAATGGAGCCGAACCCGCTTTGGCTCAAAGCTCGCGATATACCTCTCACGGTTTGAAAAGATTCATATTTGCCGAAGAACGAAAACTGACGCTGGACTAAGTGGAACAGAATGCTATTCAGGGCGACGTACCCAAAGAAGATCCACCCTCTCCAGTTACCGGCCTTCGCTTGGGCCCATGAGCCGGAGAACCGGTTGAGTGCGATCCACAATTCCCCATCGTCCCGCAGCACTCTGCGGATCTCTTTCAACGCCGGGCCGATGTTTGTATAGGCCAGGGACACGCGCGCAACCACCTGGTCGAACTGTGCATTCGAGTAGGGGAGGTTTTCGGCTTTTCCACACACGAAGCGGACGCGGTCAGTCAGCGATCTGCCCGTCCTGAGTGCATCGGCATCGATATCGATGCCAAAGGACACTCGATCCGGATAGCGGGCGATCAGTGTCTGCCCCGCACCGCAGCCTATATCCAGCACTCTCTTCGAAGCAGGGAGGGGCGGTGGCAAGCTATGGCTTGGATGGTTAGGGTCAAGAGCGGCTTTCAACTCTTCCAGGTGGTACTGCCGGCTCATTTCCAGACCTCCATGTCACTCCTTCGACTCCAACTGCGACACCGTCACCCGCGCCGACCATTCCGCGCCTGCCAGCACAATCAACGTTGCAACAAACGACCACAAGATGATACTGATCGATTGCACGAACGGCGGCACTTCCAGCCGCAGCCTGTCGCGCAGCCAGGGCCAGGTCAGTATGTTGATGTATTTCGATACTTCCAGCAGCAAGCCGACTACGATCGAGGCGGGAATCAAACGCTTGACGCGGATCTTGGCATTCGGCAGCAGCCAATAGACGAGAAAGATCATCAGCATCGTCGCCGGCACGGCAAACAATTTCAGGCCATAATCTTGCAGCAGCGCATCGGTACGTGTTTCCCCGTGCTTTAAGACAAACGGTTGGATACTCGTCGCTGTCAGGATGATGGAGGCCAGCACCAGCACTCCGCAAGCGAAGATGAGGCCCAGACTCACCGCCTGGTTTTTGATCAAGCTGCGGTTCTTTGGTACGCGCCATACGCGGTTGAATGCCACTTCCAGGGGCAGGAAAATGCCGTTTGCCGCAAACAGCAGCAGCACCACAGAAAACCAACTGAACTGCTGGTAGGAGTGCAGCAGCCAATAATGAAAGTCCACGCCGAATCCCGGCGGGAAATATTCATTTACAGTACGTAGGATGACATTCACCGCGGCCTGTGAGTGCAAGACGTCTTTGCACAGCAAGATCATGGCGACCAGAAACGGGAAGAACGAAATGAGGATGTTTGCCGCGACCGCGAATGCATACACATGCACTTCCGTCTGAAGCAGGAAGCGCACCGACGCCGCGATGCTATTCCAAACGCCGCGCCAGGTGTGTACGTGAACGCGCGGCGCCGCATGAAACGGGTCGCTAGGGGCGGGAACGTGCCCCTGCGGAGCGCTGGTTTCGGCGCCCTCTTCCTCCAAGGCCGCGCCGCGAGGGCTGCGGAACAGATACTGCATGTAGGTACTTCCTCCGAGTATAATGCGGATCGACACCCCGACCGAGGAGCTACCGCATTGGCCACCACAGCACCCGATAGGCCCGGAGACACCCGCGAAACACTTGCGAGCGATCTGACCGGAATTCCCGGTTTTCTTATCGACCCGGAAGCCGCTGCCGCGCGGCTAGATGCGAAATGGTTCTGGATCGGACCGGTCGTGGTCATCTCGCTCCTTGCCATCGCCGCGCGGATTGTGCTGCTGCCGGTCACCCAGCACGTGCTCGAAATCCAGCCACTGCCCGCAAACGTGAATCCGGAGCAGTTTCAGCGGCAGGTCGCCATCGGCATGACCATCCAGCGCCTCGCGAACTATTTCATGCCCGTCATCGTGCTGTGCCTGATCGCGGTGCAAGCGCTGATTTTATGGGGCAGCGCTTCGGTCCTGGGTATCCAGGCGAAGTTTCGCTCGCTGTTTAATCTGGCCTCCGGTTGCGGGGTCATTTCCGCGCTGGCCGCGATCGCCATGGCGATCATCGTCCAGGCCAAAGGCGCCTCCACGCTGGCTGAATTGCGGCCGCCGCTCGGATTCGATATCTTGCTGGGCGATGGCGCCAATAAATTTCTGGCCGCCTTCGCGGGTTACTTCTCGGTTTTTGAGATCTGGTGGATCGTTATGGCCGTGCTGGTCATCAGCGCCGGTTTTCGTGTCAGCAGGGGCAAAGCCGCCGCGGTTATCGCGCCGCTGGTGGTCCTCGGCCTGGCGATACACCTTGTTTCCGCCGCCTTCCGGCACTAAAACGGTCTAGAATAAAGGGAGAGCCAAGGCTCGAAAGCTTGAGGACGATTTCCCTTGGAATGGATCATTATCATTGTCGTGATTCTGCTGATCTTCGGCGGGAAGAAACTGCCCGGGCTGGCGAAGGGATTCGGCGAGGGAATTCGCAACTTTAAGTCTGGAATCAAGAGCAGCGAAGAGAACAAAGAAAAGCAGAACCCGGAGCGGTAGAGAGCCTTTCCACCGCAAGTATTATGAGGGATATGGACGAGCTCGTTTTTGAGGTCGTATAAGAGCCGGATGGGGGCTACTGCGCTGAGTGCCTCAGCGAGGACATCTTCACTGAAGGTAATACATGGGATGAACTCCGCCAAAATATTCGCGGAGCCGGCGCCGCGTTCTTTTTCGATCGGCCGCTCCCGGCGAGCATTCGCTACTGCGAACGCGCCTCCAACTTCGTTTGTTCCGCTACGTAGGAAATGTTGGAAGATTGAAATCCGGCGCGCTGCAGCCCGCGCTGGGCTTCCTCGCTCTTCATAAACGTGTTCCACACAAAGCCGGTGCGCAGATTCTCCGCCATTAACATGGTGATGCCGGTATCGATGCCGATTACGTCCGTGTCGTACCAGTTGCTGAGCGGATTGAACGCGTCGACGAAACCGTAGCGGGTCCATGCCTGTTTGCCGAAGCGATCCTTGATGGTATGCAGGACGCGCAGCGTCGCTTGAGGCAAGAACGGCAGCGAGCCGGCGGCGGCGCAAGGCACGACGGTTCCATCGATAGGTCCTATCTTCGGCGGACCGCCCCAAATCACATAGCCGTTTTTTGAATCCGAAGCGGTGATCCCCCACAGGCTGTCGTTGTAATCCGGAAACTGGCTGCCCAGCTCGATGCAAAAGAGGCGGTGCGCCTCGGTGGCCAGAATCGAATTGAGGAAGTAGTCGGCATACTTATCGCTCTTCTGCCGGAAATCGAACCATGCCTGCGAATATTGGTGGACGAAGAGCGGCGCAAACGAGCCGATATATTGGAGGCCCTGATAATTAAAAATCGTCCGCTTCCAGGCGCCCCATGCCGCTGCGTTGAGCGGCTTTGTTTTCGCGCCCATGCCGAGAAGATATAGCATCATCAGTTCGCTGTAATCGTTCCAGCGAGAGGGCAGAAACCCCCTCTCCGGTGTCCAGCCAAGCGGCAGCAGCGTGGTGTCTTCCGACAGCCAGCTCCAGTCGACGCGGTCCAGAATATTCCCCGCCAGCTTGGCGACATCTTTGAACTGAAAGTATTCGCGGCACGTCACGATGCCGCAGAGCAAGATTGCGGTGTCGATGGACGAGGCCTCGGAATCCCATTCGCGCTGGCCGGTTTTCACGTTGGCGAAATGGAAGAAAAAACCGCGGTGGGTGGGCATCTTTTCGCCCAAAAACTGCAACGCCTTTAAGACGCGCTGGTGGGCATCCTTGACGTCGATGTAACCGCGCTGGCTGCCGATGGCGAGCGCAGTCAGACCGAAACCAGTGGCGGCGATGCTGGCGACAATGCTGGTGTCGGCGCCTTGCACCTTGGCGCGGTCCTTGACCAGTCCTGTATCCGGGTCGGCCTGCTCCAGGAAAAATTGAAAATTCGCTTTCTCGATCTGGTCGAGGAACTGATCGTCCTGGGGCGAGATCGTCTCCATAACCGGCGGCGGGACTGGCGGCGAGATCGGCGGCGGCTGGTTGGCTTTGGCGGGCGTTTCGGCAGGCTTGGGAGCCGCTTTGCCGGCGGGCGGCGCCGATTGGGCGCTTGCGGCACTGCTCAGTTCGGCCAAAGCGGCCGAACCCGCCAGCGTTCGCAGCAGCGCCCGGCGCGAGATCCGGTCTCGATTTTCCTTATTTTCCCCCACGCTGATTACTGTACACGCGCGGCCCTCTCGCCCCTCACTAACGTTCGGGGTTCTGTCGTGTCGCGCAGTCTCTGTGGGACGCTTTGGCTGCCCGTCTTACAATTCTTTCGGGGGCTATATGCGTCGACGATACGCGGTTTTGGTCGCCGCCCTGGTTGTAGCCGGCGGTATTGTAACGGGCGTGCTGCTCACGCTGGGCCCGGGCGCTCCTCGCACCAGCACCATTACAGGCGCCGTCCTGGTCGAAAACAGCGACGCGCGCAAGCAGACGCCGGTGGGGAATGTGGAAATTTCGGCTAGCTCCGGGATTTCCACAGGTCTGACGGCTTCTGATTCGTCCGGCTTCTTTTCCCTCCGTCTGAAACCGGCGGTGCGCCGCGGTCAGCCGGTTGTGCTCTCCTTCCGGCATGCCGATTACCAGCCGCTCGATATGACGGAACCCGCCAATGGACAGGTTTTGCTGGCCTATATGACGCCAGTCCCTGTGGCGGCCGCTTCGCTCCAAGCTGCCGGGCCCATCATCACTCTAAGCGATATTCGCATCCGCTACTCGTTCAATACCCAAGTCAGTCAGAACATTGGCAGCATGAGCAAAACGTTCGAAGTCGTGAACACCAACGGCGTGCCGTGCAACGACCACTCGCCCTGCTCCCCGAACGGCAGATGGAAGGCCACTCGCCGCTCGATCTCTTTCGATGCCGGGGAAGGCAGCGCCTATCTAAACGTACGCGTCTCCTGTATTTCCGGTCCGTGCTCGTTTACCAAGATCCAATCGGAACCGAAGCCGGAACCTCACCGTGTCTTCACCGTGACTGTTCTCAATTGGTCCAGCACGGCCACGTTTCTGGTCGAAGCCGAAGTGGTGCAAAATAACCCCACCAGCATTGTGCGCCAATCGTACCCGGTACAGTTCGGGCAGACACTGGATTTCACCCTGCCAGGAACTGCGGAGGGGCCATCGATCGAGGCTACGTTGAACGGCCAGGATATCGTTTTCCCGCTCGGCCCGGAGTTGATTCTGCCCTGGGCATCCTGCACCGTCAAGGTGGAGCAGGATCAATCGAAGTTGTACCGCTGCGCGCTGAAAGACAACTACCGGTTCAAATCCAGTGCCACCCCCGTTCCCTAACTAAGCTTTAGGTTGCTGCCGCTGTGTCGCATCTGTCTGTTACAGTAATCCCGTGAAGCTGTACGACATCGATCCAGGGCCGGACTCGCCGGAAATCGTCCGCGCCATCATCGAGATCCCACGCGGCTCTGCGAACAAGTACGAGTACGACAAGGCTTTGGAAGTCTTCCGGCTCGACCGCGCGCTCTATTCGCCCATGCACTACCCCGGCGATTACGGCTTCATCCCTGGCACCCTGGCCGAGGATGGCGACCCGATGGACATACTCGTACTAGTCGACCAACCCAGCTTTACCGGCTGTCTGATGGAGGCGCGGCCCGTTGGAGTTCTGAATATGGTCGACCAGATGCGGCCGGATCAGAAGATCCTCGCGGTTCCTAACCGGAATCCGCGCTTCGAGAGTATCCATACGGTGGACCAGGTGTTTCCCCACGTGATCCGCGAGATCGAATATTTCTTTTCCATCTACAAAGAGCTGCAGGGCATGAAGACGAAAATGGAAGGCTGGGCCGGCCCGCGGGAAGCGCGCAAAGTGATCACCGAGAGCCGCCAGGCATATCTGGACAACCAGCAGGCCGCCGCCGGTGCCGGATAATCGGTTTCTGCTCTCGCGGCGCGCCTGGCTGGCGTTTACCGGCGCTTCCGCCGGCCAGCTTCTCGCAGCGGCAAAGCTCGATACCTCGCCCGAATATTGGACCCTCACCCAAGCAGCAGCCGCATTGCGGCAACGCGCCATTTCGTCTCACGAATTGACCGAGTTGTGTCTCACCCGCATTAAGAAACTCGATCCGGCGCTGAACAGCGTGATTACTCTAACGGAGGGAACGGCGCTCGCCGACGCCCACGCCAGCGACCAGCGCCTCCGCCGCGGCGAGCCTCCGCTCAGCCCGCTCGACGGCATTCCCATTGCGCTCAAAGATAACATCGATACCGCCCAAATTCGCACCACGGCCGCCAGCCGCGTCTTTGAGCATCGAGTGCCCACTCTCGATGCCGAAGTTGCCGCGCGCCTCAAAGCGGCGGGCGCGGTCTCCCTTGGCAAATTGAACCTCGACGAGTTCGCTTTTGCGGGTACCGGCACAACCGGCTGCTTCGGCCCCGTCCACAATCCCTGGAATCTCGCGCACATAACCGGAGGCTCCTCCGCCGGTCCCGCCGCAGCGCTGGCAGCCGGACTCTGCTATGGCTCAGTCGGCAGCGACGACGGCGGTTCGGTCCGCATTCCCGCCGCTTACTGCGGCATCACCGGCTTTAAGGCGTCTTATGGCCGTGTCAGCACACGGGGCGTCATTCCTTCTGCTTATTCGCTCGACACCATCGGGCCCATGACGCGCTCTGTGGAAGATGCTGCCCTCATGCTACAGATCCTCGCCGGATTCGACCCGAAAGACTCGATCACAGCCAACGTTCCGGTGCCCGATTACGCCGGCGCGCTTCATGCTCCGATTTCGGATATTCGCGTCGGCATTCCGCGCCAATACTTTTTCGAGGATCTGCAACCCGATGTTGCGGCAGCGGTGGAAAACGCAATTCGCGTGCTACGGCCGCAAGTTCGCTATGTGCGCGACGTCGTGCTGCCGCAGTTTCAGTTCGTCGAGAACGGGAGTTACAACGTCGAACTGCTGCACTATCAACGTCAATTCTTTTATAAGTGGCCCGAACTTTACCACCCCTGGTCGCGCCGCGAGCTCGCCGCCATGGAAAAAGTGACCGCAGTGAATTACGTCGAGACTCTGAAGCGGCTGCGCGACTGCCGGCGTGATCTGCGCCCGGTTTTCAAGGAAGTGGATATTCTGCTGATGCCCACCAGGCGCGACACAGCCGCGACCATCGAGGCGACTGTCAACGAAACCTACAAACGGCCGCCCAGCAACACTTCGGCTTTCAACCGCTTTTGGACACCCGCGATTTCGGTCCCCTGTGGCTTCTCGCGAGATCATCTGCCGATCGGCTTGCAAATTGTTGGACGGCGCTTCGCAGAGCCTCAGGTGCTTGCGGTCGCCTCTGCCTACCAGCGCGCAACCGATTGGCACCGGCAATGGCCGTCTTTGGCTTAGGTCCAATCGCCTCCGCCATCATCAAACCCTCCGCCGTCATCGAAACCGCCGCCGTCGTCAACATTGGAGCCGTCGTCGTACTGGTCTGAATCGTCCACGTCCTGCATATCCGTCTGATCCTGATCGCTTTGATCCTGATCGCTTCCCTGATCCTGGACATCCGCCTGGCCGGTGTCCTGTGGCTGATCGTAGTAGTTGTTTTCGATGATGGTCTCACCCATCGGCGCGCCCATATTGCCGTAGCCGCCGAGACCATAGCCGCCGTACATGGGATGGGAGAACATCGCGCTGATCCCTTCAAAGGCCAGAGCTCCCACCGCGACACCCGCGGCAGTCTGCGCGGCCCCGCGAAGAAAACTGCCGCCCGCAGTGGGGCTTGGAGGAGCGGGCGAAGGAGCGGCTTGCTGCGGAGGAGGCGGAGGCGGCGCCGCCGTGGTATACCGCGATTGCGAATAACGGCCAAAACGGGCGCCACCCGTTTGCTCCGCCTCGCCCACAAAACTGCCGCCGGAAGGTGCCGGGGCTGGCTCGCCGGCGTGCTCTTTCAATTCGTGGATCTGACGCTGGGCATGTTCCAGGGCCATGTTTTGAATCACCACGGTCTGGGTCATTAGATACAGTGCGTCGGGCCGAGAGCCGATATTCTTACGGACAAACTCTTCGGCCTCGTCGTCTTTGGGCGGCGCGGGTGTCTTCTTCACCTTCTCGGCCAGATCTTCGAGCATTTTCCGTTCTTCCGCAGTCATATGTTATTGGACGATAGCGCAGACGGATTGGTTTAGGAAAACCAAGCCCCAGTTTCACTGCATTGTGAGATACTCAACAACATTGAGGTGGTTGCCATGCGCATCGGTACGATTTGCGCTGCTGTTGTTTTTTGCGCCCTGCCGGCGTTGAGCCAGAAGGGCAGCCCGGCGCCGCCGCCCCCCAGCCAAGGCGGGAGCGGAAACCAGCCCGCGCCGCCCACTGAATCCAGACCTCCCAGCACCGGCCTTCCCAACCGACAGAACCCCACGAACCAGTTCCCCACCACGAATCCCACGCCCAACACTAATTTTCCGCAGCAGGATTACTTCGTCGCGGGCCGGGTGATGCTGGACGATGGCTCGCCAGCCTCACCGGAGATCCGCATCGAGCGCGTCTGCAACGGCCGGGTGCATCTGGAAGGCTATACCGATTCCAGAGGCCGTTTCAGCTTCCAATTGGGAGGTCCAACCGGCGTCGTCGATACCGATGCGGCGGACTCGGGCAGCATGAATGTTCCCGGCCAGAGCGGTTCGTTCGGGCGCATGGGCGGATCGATAGGCGGCGGTATGAATCCGTACTGGGATTGCGTCCTGCGCGCTGCTTTGCCCGGCTACACCTCCGAAACGAAAAACCTCGCCATGATCCGGCCTTTCGAGACGCGGCTGGGCACGATCGTCCTCCACCGCATCGGCGGCATCCATGCCTCTACCATCAGCGTCACCAGCGCGCTGGCGCCCAAGCGCGCGCAAAAGGATTTCCGCAAGGCGCGCGACCTGATCGCCAAGCGAAAATACGACAAGGCCGAAAAGCGGTTGCTCGAAGCGACGAAAGTTTATCCCAAGTACGCCACTGCCTGGTATGAGTTGGGCCGCCTGCAAGCGGGTCAAAAGCAGTTCGATGCCGCGCGTGAGTCGTTCCAAGCCTCCATCGCCGCCGACAGCCATTACATGAGCCCCTACAATCAGCTCGCCGGCCTGGCCGCGGAGCAGAAGAAATGGAAGGATGCCGCCCAATACAGCAAGCAGGTAATTGCGGCGAACCCCGACGCTTTCCCCAGTTCTTATTGGTACAACGCGCTGGCGAATTACGAATTGAAAAATCCCAAAGCTGCCGAGGACAGCGCCGCCGAACTGGTCAAGATCGATAAAGCGCACGAATATCCGGAAGCGCAGCGCCTACTGGCGGCGCTGCTGCTGAGCCGCGCCGACTATGCCGGAGCCGCGTCTCATCTGCGCGCCTTTTTGCAACTCGATCCGCATGCCAAAGACGCGGCGCACTTGCAGCAAGCGCTGACCCAGATCGAGCAGAAGGCGGATCAAGCTAACGCAAAGAAACCATAGGCTGCGGTTCGCGTTACCCTGAAACAGGAATGCGGTCGCCAGAACCTGCTTCGGATTCCGTCCGGCAGCAACTGACAGAAGTTCGCGAAACCCTCCTCACTTTGCATAAAGCGCTGCTCGATTCCGAGCGCACCTCCTATGAGCTGGTGCATGGCGCCGTCGCTTCGCCCGGCGCGTTCCTGCAATTGGTAATTCACGATCCCTGGTTTCGCTGGCTCCAGCCGATTACCGCGCTGATAGTCCAGATCGACGAAGCCTTGGCGGCGAAAAATCCGCCCAAGCGTGCGCACGATTTCGAATTGCTGATCGACGATACGCGCGCGCTGCTTTCGCCCTCGCGCGAAGCCGACGGTTTCTGGAAACGCTACGCCGCCTCGGTCGAGCGCGATCCGGCAGTCGCCATCCTCCACGGCGAAATCGAAAAGAGATTAGCTAATAGCGATTAGCTGTTAGCTATTAGCTTTTAGGTGGCGGCTGCTATTTATAGGCCGGGATGCCGGTGACCCGCTCGCCAATAATCAAGGCGTGAATGTGGTCGGTCCCCTCGTATGTGCTGACCGTCTCCAGGTTGCACATATGCCGCATGATCGGATACTCGTCCGTGATTCCGTTGGCGCCAAGGAGATCCCGGCTGGTCCGGGCGCAGGCAAGCGCCATCGCAACATTGTTTCGCTTCAACATCGAAATGTGCGCCGGCTCGGCTTTCCCTGCGTCCTTCAATTTCGCGACATGAAACGCGAGCAGTTGAGCCTTCGTGATCTCCGTGATCATCCCGGCGAGCTTCTCCTGCACAAGCTGATGGCTCGCGATGGGCCTTTCGTTGAATTGCTTACGCGCGACCGCATACGACCGCGCGGTTTCGTAGCAATCCACCGCCGCGCCGATCACGCCCCAACCGATCCCAAAGCGCGCCTGCGAAAGGCAGCTTAACGCCGCCTTCAGCCCTTTGGCTCGCGGCAGCCGGTTTGCTTCGGGAATGCTGCAATCCGAAAATTGCAGACTGGAGGTGACTGAAGCGCGCATCGAGAGCTTGCCGTGAATATCGCTTGCGGTGAATCCGGGCGTGCCTCGCTCGACGAGAAATCCGGTAATCCCCTCCGGCGTACGCGCCCAAACAACAGCAACATCCGCCAGCGATCCATTCGTGATCCAGGTCTTCTCGCCATTCAAAATCCAGCTCGCGCCGCGCTTTCCCGCCGAGGTTCGCATCGCTGCCGGATTCGACCCGAAATCCGACTCCGTCAATCCGAAACAGCCGATCGCCTCGCCCGCCTGCAATTGCGGCAGCCAGCGATTCTTCTGCTCCTCGGACCCAAACGTATCAATCGAATACATCACCAGCGCGCCCTGCACGCTCACAAAGCTGCGCAACGCGGAATCGCCGCGCTCCAGCTCTTGCATCAACAAACCGTAGGCGACGTGATTCATGCCCGCGCAGCCATAGCCGTGAAGGTTCGCGCCGAAAAACCCCAAACCGGCTATTTCCGGAACGAGCTGTTTCGGAAAAACCGCCTGGTTGAAGGCATCGCGCAGCAGCGGCGCCGCGCGCTCGTCCACGAACCGGCGCGCGGTTTGCCGCACCAGCCGCTCCTCCTCACTCAGCAGCGAATCGAAATTCAGGAAATCGACACCGGGGAATCTGGGCATTACGGCACTATTCTAGTGGGAGGGGCATACTCGGGGGAATCCGGATCGGAATCCAGCGCGTCTAGTGAATAGGAAGGAGGCGGCGATGGATAAAAATTGGTTGAGAACAGGATTGATGGCGGCTGTGCCGGTAGCCGTGCTACTGTTGGCCAGCCCTCCAAAAGCGCAGGCGGGCGGCGTGTTTGGATTCAGCTTCGGCGTAGGCCCGACGTATCCGGCGTATGGCTATAGCTACCCCTATGCCTATTCCTATCCCTATGGCTATGCCTGCGATCCCTACGTAAACCCCTATTGTTACGACTACAACTACTACCCCTACTATTCCTACGCTTATCCCTATTTCGGCTATTGGGGCGGATATCACCCGTACTATTACCGCCACTACAGCTACCGCTATCCTCGCTATGGGCACTACGGGAGCTCTGGACGTTATTACCGAAATTACGGGAATTACGGCCATTACGGTCACTACGGCTACGGCGGCCACTACGGCCCCTATACGGGTCATCGCGGCAATTTTGTACATGGATTTGCCGGAACCCGGCAAGGATTCAGCCACGGATTCGCGCACGGACGGGCGGGGGGCGGCTTCCACGGCGGCGCGCATTTTGGCCACAGCCACGGCGGACGGCGCTAAACGCAGTTAGGACCTATAGGATCGATTGATCCGTTGCGTTACGCCTCTACTCCGAGAACCTGGTTTGCAAAGAGCCGATCCAGTGTGGGTTCCGGTTCGTTGCAAATCCCGGAATGGACGGCCGATACTTGAATCAGCGTGCTGCGCGGTGCGCTCAGCCAATGAAACCGGGCGCGCTGAGCCAGTTGCGCAATGGGCCCGGCTGTCGGGTCGCCAGCGCAGATCTTGCGGATCGCCTCCAGGCGGCGCTCCACCTCGTCCGTGTCCAGCGCCGGCGCGAAGGCACTCCACTTGGCTCGGTCCAGGTGAACACGCGCCTCCAGAAACTTCCGTGGCGGACAAAACAAAATGATGCCGGCGTTGAAAAACTCCTCGCGCTCGACCAAGGGCACAACCCGGATCACGGCGTAATCAAACGAGTAGGGCATATGCGCGCACCGCATCGTCAACGAACCTCGCGGCGGCCAGGCGTTCGCGGAAATATTCAATATAGCCTTCCGCGCTAGGACCTTCCGCGCCCGAGCCTTCGTGTCTCGGCATCCACTCTGCCGGCACGCTTGCGGCGATCTCGGCGATCGCCGGGTCTGTCAACCTTGCTCGCAGTTCCTGATCCACTTCGGCGATCTGGTCGGCCCACGGCAGCAGAATGTGCTCCCGAATCACCTCGAATGGCTTTGCCGCTGCCTGAGCGATGTGCTGCCAGTTGTGATGGAAATAGAGACTGGCGCCGTGATCGATGAGGTACAGCTTCCGGTGCCACCAAAGCAGGTTGGCGTTCTTCGCGGTACGGTCGACATTCGTCACCAGTGCGTCGAACCAGACGGTCTTCGATGCCGTAACTGAATCGGCACGATCACCAGCCGCCGGATCGAACATCGTCGCACCCGGCAAGTAATCCAATCCGAGATTCAGCCCAACGCTCGCCAGTAGTAATTCCCGTATCTCCGGATCGGCCTCGTTTTGTCCGATCGAGCGGTCCAACTCCATGAACACCAACTCCGGCACTGCCAAGCCCAGGCGGCGTCCAATCTCGCCGGAAATCAATTCGGCAACCAGCGCCAGCGGCCCCTGCCCAGCGCCCCGGAATTTCAAGACATAGAGCCCGTCATCGTCGGCTTCCACAATGGCCGGCAGCGATCCTCCTTCGCGCAGCGGTGTGACATATCGCGTTACGCAGACCGTTCGTAACATTGACTCTGATTCTACGAAGCGCCCATTGCAAGCCGTCGATTGAGTGGCGGCGCTAGCTGCTAGCGAAAGTGATAGAGCAAGATTCCGTAGCCGACGCCTGCTTGATCGGCGGGATGGGCAACCTGAAACGCCATAAACCTCCCGTCGGTAGACACCACCGGATTCGACGCTTTAAAACCTTTGTAATCGTTGAAGTGTGTCAGCCGTTTGAAATCCTTGCCGGTGCCGTCGAGGCGCAGTTTCCAAATATCAATGTTTCCCGATCCATGCTTGCCGCCCAAT
>DASVGP010000008.1:0-5466 GCA_036379475.1 Bryobacteraceae bacterium
GCCGCCACGCAAAAGGCCATGGCAATGCGATGGTCGCCGTGCGAATCGAGCTCGGCAGCATGAAATCGCTGCTTGCCGGGAACCTCGATCGAGTCCTTCGTGGTGCGCACCTCAACACCCATAGCGCGAAGGCTCTGCGCAATGGTTTCGATGCGGTCCGTCTCCTTCACGCGAAGCTCGCCGGCATTGCGGACGGTAAGCCCCTCTTCGCTCGCCGCTCCCAGCACGGCCAATACCGGAATTTCATCGATCACCGCGGCTGTAGTTCCGCCCTCGATCATGCCGCCGCGCATCCGCGAACTCCTCACCTCTAGCGTGCCGATCAATTCTCCATTCACTTGTTCGATCTGCAGCAGCTTGATGCGCGCGCCCATGCCGCGCAGCACATCGAGCAGCGCGGTACGCGTCGGGTTCAAACCAACATTGGCGATGGTCAGCTCGGCATCGCGAACCAGCAGCGCGGCCACGATAAAAAACGCCGCCGAAGAGATGTCGCCGGGAACCACCAGGTCTTTCGCGGCCAGTGGCACGCCGCCGCGCACGCGCGCAAGCCGCGGCTCGACGATGATCTCGGCGCCGAGCTCCCGCAACGCAATTTCAGTATGATCCCGCGTCCGCACCAGCTCTCTCACTTCGGTCTCGCCGTCGGCATACAACCCCGCAAGCAGCACGCAGCTCTTCACCTGAGCGCTCGCCACCGGCGGCTCATAGGCGATGCCATGCAAACGCGACGGGTGGATCGCAAGCGGCGGAAATTGTCCGCCGGCAGCTTCGATCCGTGCACCCATTTCCGCTAGAGGGGTCATGATTCGTTTCATCGGCCGCTTGGATAACGATTCGTCGCCGCCGATACGGCTCGTGAACGGCTGCGCCGCGAGAATGCCCGACAGCATCCGGATCGTCGAACCCGAATTGCCCGCATCCATCTCTCCGGCAGGCTCGCGCAGTCCGTGCAAACCTTTGCCGTGTACCGTAAGCACACGCTGCCCATCCTCTTCCGTGAATTCGTGCGCGATTCCCAGCCGCTCCATGCAACTCAGCGTCGATTGGCAATCGGCGCCGGTCGAGTAGTTATAGATGTGCGAATCTCCCTCGGCGATGGAGGTGAGCATCGCGTAGCGGTGAGAAATCGATTTGTCGCCCGGAACCTGCACAAAACCGCGAAGGCCCCGCGCTGGCGAAATGCGCTCGGTCATGGAAATCGTATTGTAACGATTCATACCATGAAAAGAGTGCGTCTAAGCGCTCACGCACAGCGTAGAACTACTACTCTCGCAGATGCGCCAGGACAACGAACGCCGTTATGAATACTGTTCGGCATCGGCGACTGACGCCCGGCGATAAGGGAAACCTGGAAAGGGATATGCGAATCCCTTTCGGCGACCCGGCGAGGTGTAAAAGTTACGTGTGTGCGGCAACCGGAAATTTTACCTGCAAAACGGGCTGCTAACAAAGCCGCTCTACTGAGCAGGGATAGAAGCGGCAATGGTAAAAACCTCTCTTGTTTTGGCAGGTGCCGCGTTTGTATTTTTATTGCCGGCGTCGAGCCAATGCTCAACCCCGTTCAGCGAAAACTTTAGCGAGCTAACCCCTTCCCTCACGGCGACGTCCGTGGGTGGCTTCAGTGCGATTAACGGCACGAGCAACGCCGCAGGAAATATGGGGGCTCACGATGTTGTTCTCACTTCCAACGACTCCCCCGCTGGTGCCGGCAGCACCTCTGCCATGGTGCCGGAACCGGAGGGCTGGGGTCTCATGCTACTTGCCTTAGCAGTTGTTGGCGCCGGACGGCTGCTGCAGAAGAAACTCTTTTCGCGACGCCGCTAACCTCTCACTAACCGAAGTTCGTCACCTCGCGCGCGCTTTCAACGGCCTACCGGGTCGCGACCGCTAGGGAGCGGTCTTCAGGGCTCTGGGTTAAGCTTTATGGGGGCCTCAAAACATAACGACAAAACACCATTATTCTTGCTGGAACAGCCGGCTGATTCTGATTCTCTGCTCGGCATCCTTTCTTTTCGCCGGCCAAAGGCCTGAGCCTGCGGACCCGGTGCATGCCGGCTGGCGAGCTTTTGGCGGAGCGCCGGATTCTGCCCAGTATTCCTCACTTGCGCAGATCAATCGCTCCAACGTATCTCGATTAAAAATCGCCTGGAGTTATCCCACTGGAGATACCCATCGATACTTCTTCAATCCACTGGTGGCGCACGGAATCATGTATGTCCTGGCCAAAGACGACTCGCTCGTGGCGCTCGACGCCGCTACCGGCAAACAGGTTTGGGTGCACCCGACCGGTCCTTACACTACAAAGCTCACTACGGACCGCGGTATTGACTATTGGCAAAGCAAGGATGGGAAGCAACGACGCCTGTTCTTCGCCAGGGATAACCGGCTCTACGCGATCGACGCCCGAACCGGACAAACGATCCCATCCTTCGGCGACGGCGGCTTTGTCGATCTGCGAAAAGGCCTGGGCAGAGATCCGAAGACGTTAGCGCTGGTACAGTCCCTGTCTCCGGGCCGCGTATTTGAAAATCTGCTTATTCTTGGTTCGGCCACCAACCAGGGATACGGCTCGGGGCCGGGCGACATTCGTGCCTACGACGTGCACAGCGGGAGGCTTGTGTGGAGCTTTCATACGATTCCGCATCCGGGCGAGCTCGGCTACAAAACCTGGCCGAAGAATGCCTGGAAAACCGTTGGCGGAGTCAACTGCTGGATGGAAATGTCGGTAGATGCAAAGCGCGGGATCGTCTACGTGCCGACGGCGAGCCCGAAGTACAACTTCTATGGCGCGGATCGCAGAGGCAAAGATCTTTTTGGCGACAGCCTGCTCGCGCTGGATGCCCGAACCGGCAAACTGCTCTGGTACTTCCAGATGGTCCATCACGATATTTGGGACTACGACAATGCGACCGCGCCGAAACTCCTCACCGTGCGGCACAACGGCAAAACGGTCGAAGCCATAGCGCAACCGAGCAAAACCGGATTTCTTTGGGTATTCAACCGCCTGAACGGTAAGCCGCTGTGGCCCGTCAAGGAGCGGCGGGTCCCGGCTTCGGATGTTCCGGGCGAGCAAACCTGGCCTACGCAACCTTACCCGGTTAAGCCTGCGCCTTTCGCCCGGCAGCAATTCACTGAAAAGGATTTGAGCCCATATCTGAGCACCACCGAACGTGCAAAGTTTCGCAAAGAGCTGGAAGGCGCTCGCAACCAAGGCCTCTTTACTCCACCGGGACTGCGCAATACGGTGGAGATGCCCGGCAACAACGGCGGCGCAAACTGGGGCGGTGCGGCCGCGGACCCGCGGAGTGGAATGTTGTACGTGCTTTCGAAAGACCTTCCCTGCATGCTCAAGCTGACGCCGGATAAGGGAAACCCAAGGCACTTGGAGAGCGGCTTCGGTTTCATGTTCACCCGTTCCGGCCTGTCTCCCATCGCACCGCCTTGGACTTCCCTCACTGCCTACAATTTGAATACCGGCGCGATCAAGTGGAAGGTCCCGCTCGGCGATGTGCCCGAGCTGGCGGCGAAGGGCATCACGAACACCGGCGCCATGTATCCCAAAACGGGCCCCGTGGTCACCGCAGGCGGCTTGATCTTTGCCGGAACCCGCGACGGAAAAGTGCGGGCGCTCGATGTAAGAAGCGGGAAGGTAGTTTGGGAGAAGCAGCTCTCATCACCCATAGCAGGCATCCCCGCCGTGTACGAGAGCCACGGACGGGAATATATTGTGTTTTGCGCGGCCGCTTCCTCATCTCCACGCGCCAAGGCACCCGTCATTGCGCACGGTGCTTACGTGACTTTCTACTTGCCCGGCAGTCCGGGCAAAGTTCCTTCAGCGGGATTGGCGGCGACAGTCCGCTGATGTGACTGTCAGTTAAACTTTGTTCGTTAAGGTTTGCCCACGGACAACGTACATACTATTGCCCGCGGGACAAACGAGTAACCGGGCCTCTTGGGAATTACTCTTGGTGAATGTTGGTGACGTGGATCGTGTTGCTTGACGGATTCAGGTTTCCAGTAATATCCACCTTTTTCCCTTCGTACTTTTGCGCGTCTTTCTGATCATCCAGAAAGTGGCCGGCCAGTCCGCCCTGGGGCGTTTTGCCTGTAACCAAGGCGTATTTTCCGTTGTGGAGTTTCATGATCGTGCCCACATATTTTGTATTTTGCTGTGTAGGCTGTTGTTGTTCCTGCTGCTGGGTGTTGTTCTGGCTCTGAGCGCGCAGAGCGGGACTCAGAAGACAAAATGCTCCTGCGAAAACTACCACGGGCAATCCCCGCAGGATATGGTTGCTTTTCATCATTGTCTCTCCTTCTCGTTAAAATTTATTCACCCTTCTTGACCTAGATGCCGTGCGGCCCAATAGTTGGTCGAGAAAATCAGCGACGTAAGTTCCTTAATTCGGGGCGTGCACCCCTGCATTTCTCTAACCTAAAGTTCGTCACGGCCACTCGCTCGCGCTCGTGGCCCGGAAAGCTCTCTCGCGATTTCAATCGCTCAACTGCTCACGGCCAGTTTGATAGGCTCTCAGTGAGCGTAACGCCAAGCTGCCGAGAGTAACCGATGCAGCTCCTTTCTGCACTTCGCCAAGGGGCAGGCCGCCTCGTTCTACTATGTTGCGGCCTGGCGGCGGGCCTGCAGGCGGCTAATGCTTCGCCGACTGAGTCGCAGGCTTGGCCACAGGTTTCCGGTGTTTACGGGAATACGGGCCTGTGGAGGGTGTTGACGGCAGACACGCTCCCCCGGAAGCACGCTTCGTTTTCGATCTGGGACGACCGAATCAATCGAGATCCCGGTTCTCTGAGAATCAGCACGCTTGGATTTGGGGGTGCCGTAGGAGTCTGGAATCGCACTGAGCTCGGGGTCAGCTTCCAAGCATATCGCCAGGTGTCCGTTGGCCGGCCGGACCAGTTGAGTTTCGGCCAGCAGGCGCTCGGTTTTTTTGGCGACAAAACTCCAGGCTCGCCGCCTACGTCTTCCGAGCTGATGCCGGGCAGCAGCCTGGTGCCGCAATTGCGATCGCCGCCAAGCCCCGAAGGAGTACTAACAGGCGCGGCGGGCTACTATAATCTGCTTCCTTTCGCCGGGCTGGTTCCATCCGGCAGCGCGGCAGGCCTATTGTCGTTCGGGCTGAAATACAACATTCTGTCCGAGGCAAGAGGGAACCGCTTCGGCCTGGCGATCCGTCCGTACTTCGATGTGCCGATTCACAAGGCCATCCATTTTCTTCTGACTCATCCGGTAGGGACCGCGGATCTCCAGTTCGGCTTCGATGGAATCGTGAGCAAGCGTATTGGCAACACAGCGGAACTTTATTGGAACGCGGGTTATCGCCACATCGATCAGCCCGCGCATATCAGCATCTACCGGCTGGCTGAGGAGGCGCCGGTGGGCTTCGGATTGGTTGCGCCGCGTACCAGTCGCTTCCAATTGGTCATGGAATCTACTGCGGAGATCTTTGT
>DASVGP010000009.1:0-9665 GCA_036379475.1 Bryobacteraceae bacterium
ACTATCTGCCGCTTCCGCTCCATCGCGGGTGCGACGGCTGGGGCACGTTCAGCATGCAGGTAGGAACGCGCGATTGGTCGGTGAAGCAGCCGACGGCGCAGTTTTTTGCCGCCGAGCTGATCAACAAAGACTGGGTGCAACCGGGGAGCGGGCTGCACAAACTATTTCTCGCGACGAGCGATATTAAGGACGCTGCCGGACACGTCCTGGTCACTGCTTACGCGGTTGTGCGGCCGGATGGGAAGCGGTCCCTGATGCTCGTCAATCGCGACCGCGAACACGATCATCAAGTTTCGATCGCGTTTGAAAAGGCCAAAGGCGACAGGGTCCAAGGATTCACGGGACCTGTTCGCGTGGTGAGTTTCGGAAGCGCACAGTACCATTGGCATCCGGACGGCGCCAACGGATATGCCGATCCGGACGGCCCGCCGGTGACCTCCAACGTAACGGCGAATCGCGAGACAATGTATACCGTGCCGAAGGCCTCGATTACGGTGCTGACAGGCAGGGTGCAATAAGGATTGCGGGCAGTCATGGTAGGTAATTGGCGAAGTGCTTTGCCTTATCAATGTAGAAATACCCGTGCCGCTGCATGTTGACCCGCTTGCCGCGAAACGTGACGCCCTCCATCTGGAGCCGCAGGCGCTGTTCGGCTCCGGCTTCGAGGGGCAGTTTGATTTCGCCGCCGGCGCCGAGCACGCGCTGCCATGGAAGGCGGTCCGACGGTTCGACGCGCAGAAAATGAGCGACGGCGCGATGATGCCTCGGGTACCCGGCGAGTTCCGCCACCTGTCCATAGGTGGCCACCTTGCCTTTGGGAATAGAAAGAATTACCCGCCGGAAAGCAGAATCGCGCTCGTGCGAGCTCTGCAGCCGGCCGCTCTGCCCGCCGTGAGACGCCTTATCTCTCAGCTTTGGCCCCTGATACATTTATGAAGGTTTTCATGCGCCTGACCCTTGTTCCCGTTTCTATTTTCCTGCTTGCCACGGCGGCCCGGCAATCGGCCTCCGGCCAGTGGCACACGCACTGCCTCCACCGCCCATAGGCATTGCCCTAGCACGCGATTCGGAAGTTGGCGCGCGTTAAAGCGGACTTGCCGCTTCGTAAGCGTTTTACCTCCAAATCGACGTCCTGCCAACACGAGCCCAAACAGCGCTACAGTATTCATCATGTCTAATCGGGTGGCCGTGCTGGGCGGTGGTGTCGGCGGATTGAGTGCGGCTCACGAATTGATCGAGCGTGGATTCGACGTCACAGTCTATGAAAGGAAAGATGTCTTTGGCGGGAAGGCCCGCAGTCTCTCGGTTCCCAATACCGGAACCGAGGGACGCCGAGATCTGCCGGGAGAACATGGATTTCGCTTCTTCCCCGCCTTTTATAAGCATCTTCCGGACACGATGATGCGCATACCGGACCCGAGCAACACCAGCGTCTTCAACAACCTGGTACACGCGACCAGGATTCTTGTGGCGCGGGCGGGGAAACCATCGCTGGTGCTCACTGCTCGAATTCCACAGAATTTGCAGGACTGGGGTCTCGTATTCCAAGAAATCTTTGGCGGAATCGGAGTGCCTGATAATGAGGTGCTGTTCTTCACGGATCGGATCCTGACCCTGCTAACCAGTTGCCCGGAAAGGCGCATCGCAGAATACGAAACGATCCCGTGGTGGACATTCATTGATGCGGCGAACCGCTCGGCGGCATACCAGACGCTTCTCGGAAAAGGGCTGACACGGTCGCTGGTTGCGGTCAGGGCGCAGCAAGGGAGCACGCGCACCGTCGGTTATACCTTTCTGCAGCTCCTCTACGGGCTATTAACTTATGGAGGGTTTGACCGATTGCTGAATGGGCCAACCAATGACGTTTGGCTGCAGCCGTGGATAACATATTTGCGATCGAAAGGCGTTCAATTTTGCAATAACACGTTAGTGAAGGCGTTTGCTGTGTCAGAGGCGGGGATTACCTCTGTGGCTGCCGAAAGCAACGGACAAGAGCTGACAATCACGGCAGACTACTACATCTCGGCGATACCGGTCGAAGCGATGACGCCACTGGTGGGTGACCGGATGAAGGCGCTGGCGCCCTCCCTCGCCAATCTCCACAAAATCGAGACGGCCTGGATGAACGGCATTCAGTTTTATCTGAAGCAGGATGTGCCGCTGGATTTCGGGCATTCTCTGTATGCAGATTCGCCATGGGCGCTGACGTCAATTTCACAGAAGCAGTTCTGGAAGGGGGGAATGCTGGCAAAATTTGGCGATGGGCATCTTGGAGGAATCCTTTCGGTCGACATATCGGATTGGCAGACTCCTGGGATCGTATACGGCAAGGCCGCAATGCAATGCTCATCCGCGGAGATCGAGAAAGAGACTTGGGAGCAGATGAAGGTGCACCTGAATGTGACCGGCACGGAGGTGCTGCAGGACCAGAACCTGTTGCAGTGGTTCCTCGATCCCGATGTGCAATTTCCGAACCCGACGGCAGTGACAAATTTGGAGCCGCTGATGATCAATACGTCAGGCTCGTTGCAGTACCGTCCAGACGCGAGCACGGAGATTCCGAATCTTTTCCTCGCTTCCGATTATGTGAAGACCTATACCGATGTTGCGTGTATGGAGGCTGCGAATGAGGCGGCACGGAGAGCGGTCAATGCGCTATTGGATCGCGCAGCATCGAGCGCGGCGCGCGCGACGCTCTGGCCCTTATCGGAACCCGCAGTGTTCCAGCCGATGGTGGAGTATGATCGGCTACGTTTCAAGTTGGGGCTGCCCCATGCGGCATTTGCCTTGCCGCCGCTTCCGGGTGCTTAAAGGCGCGGCTCGCCTTCCTGTTCGAATACGTTCGATGAAAAGCGGTAGACCGGCAATGCGACTAGCGCAGTGCCACCCGCCCCAGACCGAAGTCGCCTGAATCCCGGCTTACACCGCAACCCAGGCACGATTTTCCGCACTTTCGGCGACCTTTTGGAGCAGAATCATGCCGCGGAGTCCATCTTCGAATGTGGGGTAATCGATGGTGGCGGAGGGATCGGCGATTTTCGCGTAAAAATGTTTGAACACCTGCTTGTGCGAGTCGTCGTAGCCTTCGCTATGGCCGCCGGGCAGATCGGCAAAACCGGCTGCGTGCGGATAGAACAGTGATGCGTCCTTAATAACGATCTGGTTAGGTTCGTTGCGATGGCCGATCCAGAGCGTATCCGGTTGCTCCTGATCCCAAGCGGCTCCCGCTTTCGTTCCAAAAATTTCGAAAAAGAAGCGATTCTTGCGCCCCGCCGACATCTGGCTGACAGTGAAGGCGCCGCGGGCACGCTCGCCCAACCGCAGCAGGACCGCGCCGAAATCATCCGAATCGACGGGAACTTCTTCGTAATCGCCCGGCTTCAGCTTTTTGCCGGAAAACGTCTCGACCGATCCTTTGGGCCGCTTGCGCGTTTTGTGGAAAGTCGCCAGATCAGCGCACAATTCGGTGATCGGTTTTCCGGTGAGGTGCTGGATCATGTCCATCCAGTGGGAACCGATATCGCCCATGACGCGAAGGTTGCCGTTCTGCTTGGTCTGGAGGCGCCAGTTCCAATCGGTTTCATAGAGCAGCCAATCCTGCGAATAGGTACCTTGCACGATGAGGATATCGCCAAGGTCTCCGGCGGCAATCATGTCGCGCAGTTGCTGAACGACCGGGTAATAGCGCAGATTATGCTGCACGCAATTAACGGCTTTCTTTGCGGCCGCCGCCTGCACGAGGCGCCGCGCTTCATCGACGGTCATGGTCATCGGCTTTTCGCACAGGACGGCCTTGCTGGCTTCGATGGCGGCCAACGACATGGGGTAATGATCTACGTTTGGGGTGCAGATGTGAACCGCCGCAATTTCCTTGTTCTGCAAAACTTCTTCGAGGCTCGACGCTGCAATGGGAATGCCGTAGTGCTCGGCGAATTCGCGCGCGCGCTCCGGCCGGCTGCCTACGACGGCGGCAACCTCCACATTCGGCAGACGGCGCACGTTTTCGGTATGCACCTTGCCCATGAATCCGGTTCCTACAATCGCGGTTTTAATCTTCTTCATGTTCATGCTGGAAAGCAGTTCTCCTCGAGGTATAAAAAGCGCCTCTCGAAGTATAAGCGATGGTACTCGATCTGCCGTCAATTTTTCCGGGATATGCGCATTTTTTGCCCAGTCCGGCGCCGACTTTGATTGAAACGAAATAATATTCGCTGCGGCAACTTTCGGCAATTCGCTTGCATCCATGTTTGTAGTTCTATGAGGCTTGTGGAATCACGCAGTACGGCAATTGCGGTACGGACGGAACCGTTGCGCGCCTGGACAACCGTGGTGTTGCAAAACACGGCCGATGTGGCGGCGCCGCTGGGCGAGTGGGCCGCGGAAACGGCGCAGAGGTTTGGGACGCTGGTCTCCGCGCTCATGGGGCCGGCGGTTTGCTCCGCTTATGCGGTGGCGATCTGGAGTTTGGCGGCCGATCTTGGGTTGACGAGTACGTTTGTGTTCGCGAGCGGCCCGCTATCCAATTGGTTTCTCTGGCTCGGGCTTGCGATCCTGCTGCACCTGGCGGCGAATATTCTCCAGCGGCATACGAATCAAACTGAACCCTGAGCGTGAGCGAGGGGTGGGCAGTCTCGTTCCTAGCTCATGCCCCAGATGCTCGTTTACTCAATCTGTGCAGGCGGTTCTGCAAACATTTTCCTGTTATCCTCAATGAAGGAACCGCATTTTTTCCATGCCTTTTAATTCGCGTTCCTACGTGAATCGGTACCGCCCCTCCAATCGCTTCCCGGCCGGCTTGAAATGGCTGCTGATCGCGAATGCGGTGCTGTTTGTCATCCCGGTCTTCTTCCGCGGTGCGGTGGCGCCTCTGCTGTCTCCGCTGCTGCTGGTGCCGGTGGAAGTGGTGCGCGAACTCCACATCTGGCAGTTATTCACCTACATGTTTTTTCATGCGGGGATTATGGACATCGTGTGGAACATGCTGGCGTTGTGGCTGTTCGGAATCGAGCTGGAACGGCTGTGGGGGACAAGGCGGTTTTTGCGCTTCTATTTTCTGTGCGGCATCTTTGCCGGGCTGACGGTGGTGATCTGCGCCTACCTGTTCGGCGGCGCAGGCATACCGACGCTGGGATCCTCGGGGGCCATTTACGGCATCCTGGTCGCCTACGCGCTGATTTTTCCCGATCAGACGGTGCTGTTCGGTTTTCTGATTCCGATGAAATCGAAGTATTTCGTGATGATCATCGGCGGCATCGTGTTTCTGCAATCCTACATGGCGGCCTCGGGCGCCGCCTCGGGAATCGCCGCGGTCGCGGGCTTGGGTGGCATGGTGGCAGGATTTTTTTTGGTTCGCGGCCGCAAGCTGCGGATACAGATTCGCCAGCCGCTGGTTGCCGAATATCGGGATTGGAAGCTGCGCCGCGCAAAACGGAAGTTTGAAGTTTATCTGCGAAAGCAGGATTCGGATCATGACCACTGGGTTCATTGAACCCGGAAAGGTAATTCCATGAAATGCCGTTTTCTTTTCCTCGGCGCCGTGGGATGCGCACTAGCGCTTGCCGCGCTGCTGCCGGCCGCCGTCTATGCACAGGAGGGTCCCGGAACGCCGTCAGGCGAATCAGTCGCTAAACCGAAGGCCAAGGCTCCTCCGAACGGAGAGACTCCGCCTCCGCAGAATGAAGCGCCTATTCCGTCGCAGTATCAAAAGCACCCTTCGCAGGCCAATACTCCTACCTTTCGCGCCCAAGCGGATACTGTCACGGTGGACGTCGCCGTTCTCGACAATCACGATCACTTCATTCCGAAATTGCAAGAGCCTTATTTCCGCGTGCTCGAAGATGGCGTCCCGCAAAAAATCGCCCAGTTCAGCCAGGGTGAAGCGCCGATTACGATCTGCCTGGTGGTGGAATTCAGCGGGCGTTTCCAAGCGTTTTGGAGTTATGGCTGGTATGAGACGCTGCAAGCCGCCTATGGATTCCTCTCCACACTGAAGCCGGACGACAACGTGGCGGTGGTGAGCTATGCCATGCACACGCATATCCTTTCCGATTTTTCTCCCGACAAGAATAAAGCCAAGCAGGCGCTTTCGGAATTGCGGATTCCCGGGTTCAGCGAAGCGAACGTTTTCGACGCCTTAACCGACATCTCGGGCCGGATGTCCGGCATTCAGGGGCGAAAGGCGATTCTGCTGATTGCCTCCGGCATCGACACATTCAGCAAGATCACTTTTGGCACGGCGCGCAAAGATCTGCAGGAAGACGGCGTGCCGATCTATACCATCAGCATCTTGCAGGTAGCACGCCTGCTCGCCCAAGACCGCGGCATGAGCCCGATTGCGAACATGGATTTCCTCCAGGCGGACAACGAAATGCGAACTTTCTCAAAGGAAACCGGCGGACTCTCCTTCTTTCCGCGATTTCTCGGCGAGTATCCCACCATTTTTCGCCAGATCGAAAGCGCTCTGCGCAACGAATACACGCTTTCCTACCACCCCACCAATACCGCGCACGACGGAAAATTTCGCCATATCAAAGTGGAATTGGTGAATCCGGAAACCGATGCTCCATTGCGCATCGTGAATCAAAAGCATAAAGCGATCAAGTACCGGATTATCGCGAAATCGGGCTACAAGGCGCCGCGCGAAGTGGAGTAGAGCTAGACCACGAACGAGTGGTGCTGGCACATTCCGAGCGATCACCGCTTTGTGGTTTTGTCAAGCACTCGATCTCCCTTACTTTGAGATCGATGGCGGGGCGTTGACATGAGGCGAGAGCTTTGGTACCTTCGCTGAGTCCGATGCGATCCGCTGCTTCTTCCCATGCACAAACTCCCGCTCTCATTCTTCTGGTCGACGACAACTGCGATGGCGTTGTCGCGCGCCGCTCAGTTCTGGAAGAACTGGGGTATAAAGTCATCTGCGCCTGCTGCGGCCCGGAGGCGCTGGAGCTTGCCGGCAAAGAAAATTTTGATTTGGTGATTACCGACTACAAAATGGCGCCCATGAACGGCATCGAGCTGATCGCGAAGATGCGCGCGCGCGGATTTGAAAAGCCGGCGATTCTTTTGGTGGGTTTGGCCGAAAGCCTGGCGTTCCATCACGCGGACACCGGCGCCGATACCGTAATTCAAAAAAGCGCCAACGAGATTGCCGTGCTGGTGCGGCATACTAAGCGGCTGCTGACGCCGAAAAAGCCGGCGGGTTCCTATGCCGGGGCGAAAAAGCGCGCTTTGGCTCGCGGCGGCGAGCGATAATGAATTCCCGAGCGCATGCCCACCGTTTCCATCGCGCAGTCCGGGGATAAGCATCGCTCACGCGAAGGGGTGTACTCGCTGGTTCGCGAAGCTTTGGAGCGCTTAGGCGGCTTCGGGGCGTTCGTTAAGCCGGGGCAAACGGTTCTCATCAAGCCGGACCAGAGCGTGCCTCGATTGGCAGAAGAGGGCGCCACCTCGGATCCGCTGCTGGTGGGAGCATTAGTCCGCCTGGCGCGCGAGACCGGCGCGGCGAAGGTTCAAGTAGCGGCTTCGAGTTCCGGTTTTTTCGATTCGCTGGAATGCATGAAGATAACCGGGGTGGCGGCGGCTGCCGAGCTGGAAGGCGCTGAACTGATCGATCTGGGCAGCGACCGGGTTCCGAATCGCGAAGTCGACCTGCCGGAAGGCGTTTTGCTGCGTAGTGCCCGGCTGCCTGTCCCGCTGCTTGAAGCGGACGTAATCATCGCGGTGCTGAAAGCAAAAACCGATTCGCTCGACATCGTATCCGGAAGCGTGGAATTCTGTGGTGGAGCGCTGAACCAGAATTGGCGTGCGCTCCAGAGCGAAGACGGCATGGTGGAGCGATTCGCCGACATCATGGAGGTGCTGCGGCCGGATTTGTGCATCGCCGACGCCTTGATCTGTGGCGAGGGTGACGGCCCGCATGCAGGTTTTCCCCGCTGGCGCGGAGCCATTCTGGCCTGTGCCGATCCGGTGGCGATCGACGTTATGATTGCGGCGCTCATCGGGTGTGACTGGACCAAGCTGCGCTTTGCCGCCGCGCTCGAAGAACGTGGACTCGGCAAACGGGAGCCGATGGTCGTGCTCGGCATGCCGCTGGAGCGGATTTCGTTTCGGGGCTGGCCCGCTCATCGGGGTTTTGAGCACCTGCCGGTAAACGTGATCGCGGGCAGGGGTGTGAGCGAGTTTGGCACGCTTCGCCACGTAAAGACCGCGCTGGAAGTTTTGCTCCGGCGGGGAGAGCTGCAGCAGGTCCTGCATACGGCAGGAACGCCTACGATTATGATCGGCGAGGCAGATGACCCGGACTTCGAGCAGCATCTTCAGGAAGGCCCGTATGTTGTCTTCGACGATGCAGCGCGGTCCGAGTACAAAGACGATCCGCGCATTTTTTTCGTACCAGGACATCCGGTACTGCGCGGCGCACTCCGGGAGCTAACCCGCATTCTGCAGATCGAAAAAATAGAGCGGCTGGCGCAAGTCCACTCTCGGCGATTATCCTCCGAGATAGATTGAACTGTCCACGCCGCCCTGGAAATAGACGTAGAGAAGCAGCCCCACCGCAAATATCAAGATCAGCCCCACTGCCCCGATCACGAAGGATTTTGGGAAGTAGATAATCGCTCGCGCCCTTTCCGAAATCACTTTACGCGCATTGCACAAAATTGCAATCTCATAAAAGCAGGCCTGCGCGACTACCGTACTTTAGACAGTTAACCTCCGCCGCCCGATTTGAAACAATGTTTTTGCTTTCGGGTCTCATGACTGCATAGCGAGAAATACTGGTTAAAACCTGGGATTCGGATTTGTCCAGGCGAGGGGTTTGGTGCCAGAACCGTTCCGTCCGATTGCCAATACGATCTTCCGGCTCATTCTGTTGGGCGGAGGCGTTCTGACCGCATTCGCTCTTTGGATGGGCTTTCTGGTGGTCCGTTCTCCTTACGAGATGCTGCAGCACCTGCCGCGCGAGCAGCCGGTTCCGTTCAGCCATCAACATCACGTTGGGGCGTTAGGAATTAAATGCCAATTCTGCCACGTATCGGTGGAGAATTCGTCGTTCGCCGGGATCCCGCCGACCTCCGTCTGTATGCACTGCCACTCGCAGATTTGGAGCACGGCTCCGGCGCTGGCGCCGGTGCGTGATAGCTATCGGACCAACCGATCGATTCAGTGGACCAAAGTATATGAGCTGCCGGACTACGTCTACTTCAACCACAGCATTCATATCCACAAGGGGATCGGCTGCGCCACCTGCCATGGAAGAGTGGACCGCATGCCGCTCACCTGGCAGGCGCCGGAGCTCACCATGTCGTGGTGCCTCAACTGCCACCGGCACCCGGCTAATTATGTGCGTCCTGTCTCGCAGGTCTTCAATATGGAATACAAAAGGCCCCCGAATCAGGCAGCTTTGGGCAAGCGCTTGGTTGCTAAGTATCACATACATAGTCTTACAAGCTGTTCCACGTGTCACCGATGAAAAACCATAGCGATTCCCCACTTGTGCAGATCGGTCCTCATTCGCGTGAGACTGGCGGAGACGAGCACTCGAATGAGGCGACGCGCCGGCGCTTCCTGGAGATTATGGGTGCATCGCTGGCTCTTGCCGCAGGCGTCGGGTGCACGCGCCAAGCCACTGAGTTTCTGATGCCGTATGTCACGCCGCCAGAACAGGC
>DASVGP010000010.1:0-12247 GCA_036379475.1 Bryobacteraceae bacterium
AGCCGAAGAATCCCGCAAAGCCGAGAAGCACGCCGTCCAGATTGCCACCGCCAAAATGCGAAAACAACGCGAAGAAATGAAGCTTGGCGACGCCATCGCCAAAATGCTGCCTCCCGATTTCGATCTTTCTTCTCTCGACCAGGCTCTTTCGGCCTCCTCCGCCCACCCGATCCCGGTTGGTTTTCCGGGTTTCCATGCGATATAGGAAAAATGAGGCAGAATGGTACGGCGTACCTCGAAACCTGCCGCGAAGAAGAAAGGCGCGTGACAGAGCGCACATGAGGCGACCTACTTCCCGAGGCAAGTGGACGTAATTACCCGAGTTTTTTGATCCCCTACAAATCCATTAGATTCTGCGTTATCATGTTTGAAAACGCCGTATCGCCAGCCGTTCGGGGTAAGGAGGACCTGGGAATGGGGTTTGAAGTAGGCCAGATCGCCGGGGATTACGAGATCCTCGACATTTTGGGAAAAGGCGGGATGGGGCGCGTGTATCGCGTCCGCAACGTGATCTCGACCCGCGTCGAAGCCATGAAGGCGCTGCTCGCCGACGCGGATACCGAAGGCGGAATGGGCGACCGGTTCCTGGCGGAAATCCGCATTCTGGCGCGCCTGGACCATCCCAACATCGCGAAGTTCTACTCGGCCTTCAAGCACGAAAATCAGCTTTTGCTGCTGATGGAGTACGTGGAAGGTTTCACGGTGGCCGAGCGTCTGAAACAGGGAGCGGTTCCGCTCGCCGAAGCCGCCGGCTACATCCGTCAGGCGCTTTCGGCGTTGAGCTACGCGCACGCAAACGGAATCATTCACCGCGATATCAAGCCGGCTAACTTGATGGTCACGCCGCAAGGCATCGTCAAATTGATGGATTTCGGCATCGCCAAATGCGAGGCCGATCCGGTGCTCACGCGTCCCGGGACGACGGTCGGCTCGCTCCTCTATATGTCGCCCGAACAAGTGCGCGGCGAGGCGGCGGACGGCCGTTCGGACCTCTATTCTTTGGGCATTGTGCTGTACGAGCTAACCTCCGGCGGCCGTCCCTTCGAGGCCGACAGCACCTACGGCATTCTTAACGCGCACCTGAACCTTGCCCCGCGGCCGGCGATTGAAGCGAATCCCGCGATTCCCGCGCCGGTGAACGATCTGATTATGACCGCACTGGCGAAAGACCCGGCACAGCGGTTCCAGAGCGCCGATGCATTTCGGAAAGCGCTGGACAGCGTCGTCCCGCCAACCGCCGCGGCGCAAACGCAAACCATTCCAGCGAAAGCGCAGCCGCTGGCGCCGCCAGCCGAAAAGCGGCGCGGCCATCGCGGGCTATGGATGGCCGCGGGAGCTGTCGTCTGCGTTTGTGTGCTGGCCGCGGCTGCGATCATCGTGCCCAAGCTGCAGTCCAGTTCCGCCGCAACTCGCACGGCTCCCGCGGTGCAGCAGCCGGTTTCCACCGTCGCTACACCGGCAGTTTCGAAACCCGCGCAACCGAGTGTAGTGCAAACGGAGACAACGCCTCCGCAAGTAGCCTCGAAGCCAGTTTCTACGCCGCCGGTTTCTTTACCGGCTGTTTCTTCACTGCCCGTGCGGCCGCAACGCTCACACCGCGCCCGGTTGGCCGAAGCGAAATCCGTTTCTCACCCGAAGACCGCGCCCGCTCAGGCGATTGCTCCCGTCACGCCGCCGCAAACGGCCCCGCCGGTAGCAGTGGCGCAACAAGCCGCGCCGCAAAAGCCTGTGGCGCCCGCCGGACCTTCGCCGGAGCAGATCGACGCGGTCCGCAACAGCTTGATTCAATTGCATGCGCGGGCGGACGCCGTATTCGGCGGCTTGAACCGCCTGAGTGCGCAACAAGCAGCCAACGGACTCGGGTTGCGCCACGATATGGCGGCGTCGGCAAGCCGCCTGACCGCCTATTTACACGCCGCGGACCGCTCGGCCGATAACAAAGATTTGGCCGGCGCGAGAGAGGAGATGGCCCGGGCCGAACAGGAACTTACTAAGTTAGAAAATTTTTTGGGAAGATAGGAGGACTTTTCAATGAAATTATTTTCGTGCGTGTTTACCGCCGCTGTTGCGGTTCTTCCGCTCATGGCGCAAGCTCCGCAGAAGCATCGCGTGGCGGTCTTGGATTTTCAATATGGCGCTGTGATGGGAAGCGTCCAGGCAATGTTCGGTACATCCCAAGACGTGGGCCGGGGTATATCCGACTTGCTGATTAATCGCCTGGTCAATGACGGGACTTACCGTGTGATCGAGCGCAACGCTCTGGACAAGATTCTGCATGAGCAGAATTTTTCCAATAGCGACCGCGCCGACGCTAATACCGCCGCCAAGATCGGTCGCGTGCTCGGAGTGGACGCAATTATCGTCGGCGACATCACGCAATTCGGCCGCGACGACAAGCACACCAACGTCGGTGGCGCCTTCAGCCATTGGACCAGCGGGTACGGCGTCGGCGGCGTAGGCCGCCACAAGGCGAAAGCGATCGTGGAGATCACCGCCCGCATTATCGACGTGAACACCGGCGAGATCCTGGCTTCCGTGACCGGGCATGGCGAGTCGAAGCGCTCCGGAACGAGCCTGCTCGGCGGCGGGGGCAATTGGGGCAATAGCGGCGGCGGCAGTCTGGATATGGGCAGTTCGAATTTTCAGGCCACTATCCTTGGCGAGGCGGTCAAGCAATCCGTAGATCAACTGGCGACCGGATTGGACCACGATGCGGACAAACTGCAGACCGTGGTGGTCAAAATCAACGGCGAGGTGGCGGATACTACCGGCGGTAGCATCACCATTAATGTGGGTAGCCGCGCGGGTGTGCATACGGGCGAGAAACTGGAGATAGCGCGCGTCACGCGTGTCATTAAAGATCCGGTAACCGGAAAGGTCCTCCGCGCGGTTAGGCAGCCGATCGGCGAAATTCAAATCACGCAGGTCGGCGACACCTACGCGGTCGGCAGCTTTACCGGCTCGGGACAGCCGAAGGTCGGTGACGCGGTAACCAACCTGTCAAACTGACAGGGATGCTCCTGAAGGAAATCCAAGCTGCTCTCGGCGAGAGCGGCTTGGACGGCTGGCTGTTCTTCGACCATCACCGGCGAGACCCGCTCGCGTACTGCATTCTTGGGCTCGAAGCCGCCGCGATGCCTACGCGCCGGTGGTATTACCTCATTCCGGCCACCGGCGAGCCGCGCAAGCTGGTGCATCGCATCGAGAGCGGCATGCTCGACAGCGTTCCCGGTACGAAGGATACCTATTCAAGCTGGGCGGATCAACAACAAAAGCTCGGTTCCTTACTGCAAGGCGGACGGCGGATCGCGATGCAGTATTCGCCGCGTTGCGCGGTCCCTTATGTCTCGCTGATTGATGCCGGAACTGTCGAGCTGGTGCGGGCTTGTGGAGTAGAAATTATCAGTTCTGCGGATCTGGTCCAGCAATTCGAAGCGCGCTGGACAGACAAGCAGTTGGAGATGCATCTCGAAACCGGCAAGCGGGTCGATCGCACGCGAGCCGAGGCATTCGCATTTGTTCGCGAACGCCTTCGGGTCAACGTGCTGGTAACCGAATATGAGGTGCAGCAGTTTATCCGCGAACGTTTTTCGCAAGCCGGTCTCACTACCGATCACGGCCCTATCGTCGCGGTAAACGCGAACGCGTCCGATCCTCACTACGAGCCGGCGCCCGAACGTACGGCCCGCATCCGGGCGGGCGATTTGCTGCTGATCGATATGTGGGCCAAGCTGGCGAGTCCGAATGCGGTTTATTACGATATCACCTGGACCGGATTTTGCGGCGAAACGATTCCGGAATCCATGCAGCACGTTTTCGAAATCGTCCGCGACGCGCGCAAGCTGGCCGCGGATCTGGTCATTCGAAAAGCAAAAGAGCGCGCGCCGCTTTTCGGATACCAGGTGGACGACGCGGCCCGCGGCTATATCTCCGAGCGCGGCTACGGAGAGTTTTTCTTCCATCGCACCGGCCATAGCATCGGCACCGAAGTACACGGCACCGGGGCCAATATGGACAATCTGGAATCGCACGACGAACGCCGTGTGATTGCGGGCACTTGTTTTTCAATTGAGCCGGGCATTTACTTACCTGAATTCGGCATTCGGTCGGAGGTGAATGTCTACGCCGGCGACGGCTTCGCACAGGTGACCGGTGAACAGCAGGAGGAGATGGTCCGGATTTAGGGGATCACCGGATCATGCAACCGGCGGCGGATTGCGTTCGAATTGAGCCTGGTGCCAGTAGGGATATGCTTTTTGCACGGCGCTGGCGTCGTCCAGTTTTTTCATCTGGTCGGCTGTAAGCTTCCAACCCGATGCGCCGAGGTTTTGCCGCAACTGTTCTTCATTACGCGCGCCGACGATGACCGTCGCCACAGTCGGGCGTTGCAGCAGCCAATTCAATGCGATTTGAGGGATGATCTTCCCGGTTTCTTGTGCTACTTCGTCGAGCGCGTCCACAACTTTGTAAAGATATTCGTTCGGTATCTGCGGTCCTGCACCAGCGGTCTTATGCAAGCGGCTGACCTCGGGTAAGTTTGCGCCGCGCCGGATCTTGCCGGTAAGGCGCCCCCATCCGAGCGGACTCCAGATCAGCGCACCGACTTTCTCTTCCAAGCCGAGCGGCATCAGTTCCCATTCATATTCGCGGCCGGCAAGCGAATAGTAAACCTGGTGGCCCACGTAGCGCGCCCAGCCGTATCTTTCGGAAACCGCGAGTGACTTCATCAGATGCCAGCCGGAAAAATTGGAGCAGGCGATGTACCGGACCTTGCCGCTCTTCACCAGCGTGTCCAGCGTCGAGAGCGTTTCCTCGATCGGAGTGACCGCATCGAAGCCGTGCATGTGGTAGATATCGATGCGGTCCGTGTTGAGGCGCCGCAGGCTGTCTTCGCACGAGCGGATGACATGATAGCGCGAGGAGCCGGCGTCATTCGGTCCTTTTCCGAGGCGGAAACTGGATTTGGTGGAAATCAGCAATTGGTCGCGCTTGCCTTGGATCGCCTTGCCGAGAATTTCCTCCGAAAGACCGTTTGAGTAAACATCCGCGGTATCGAACAGATTGACGCCCGCTTCGAGACAGACGTCGATCAGCTTTTTCGCCTCGCTGACATCGGTCTCGCCCCAGGCGCGAAAAAACTCGGTTCCGCCGCCGAAGGTGCCCGCTCCAAAACTCAACGCCGAGACTTTCAGGCCCGAATGGCCCAGTTGCCGGTATTCCATATGTTCGGTTGGATGCCGGTTTTGCTGGAATGATGCGGCAAAAAGGAATTAGCGCCCAGCGGCAGCCGCGCCGCGCTTGGTGGCTTCAGTAACTTCGTTGAGCCGGCCGGTCGCGGTATCGAAGATGTATCCGTAGATCGCAATATCACGGGGCACAAGCGGGTGCGCTCGGAGCTGCTCGACATCATCGATCACGCTCTGCTTTTGATCTTGCACCGTCAGCCAGTTGATGTACTCGCCCGCACGCGATCCCGGACCGTTGCCGGTATCCTTCCACTTGCCGCCGGAGAGCGAGGCGGGTCCCAGGCTGCTGGCGAGCAGGTTGCGCATGACCTCGTCGGTGAACAGAGTCATGCCGCAGCCCGCATGGTGAATCACGAACCATTCGCGCGTGCCCAGCAGCTTGTAGGAAATCACCAGTGAACGGATTACGTCCTCGGTCACACGTCCGCCGGCATTGCGCAGAACGTGGGCGTCTCCTTCTGCCAGACCGGCAAATTTCGCCGGATCGAGCCGCGCATCCATACAAGTCAAAATGGCAAAATGCCGGCCCGGAGGCGCTGGGAGTTTTCCCTTAGCGCCAAATTCCGCCGCATACCGTTTGTTCGCCTGCATCACTTCTTCGACAATTTTCGACATATAGTCTCCTCTCCACCAGCATACTTTCCAAGCTTCAGGAGAAATTTCATCGCTTTGGCCAACTAGTTCAACAGCGGAATTTCTCCAATCGTGCGACTCTTGAGCGCCCTGGTTGTGGCGTGTGCCTTCACCTTGACCGCCGCGCAGGCGCCGGCGCCGAAGCCCGGCGAAGCGGAACTGAACCACGCCTATAAGGCGCTGGCCCAAAAAGATTACGACTCTGCCATTGCCTGGTTTCGCAAGGGCTTGGCGAAGCAGCCGAAGAATGCGGCGGCTCACAAGGATTTGGCCTATACGCTGCTCAAAGCCGGAGACGATGTGGACGCGCGCGATCAGTTCGCGGCCGCGATGCGCATCGATCCGCATGACGACACAGCCGCTCTTGAATACGCGTTTCTGGCATTCGAGGCCAAACCGATTCGCTACAAGATACAGGCGCGGCGTGTCTTCGACCGGCTGCGGCACAGCGCGAACCCCCAAACGCGCGCGACGGCCGAACAGGCGTTCGAAAATATCGACCGGCCATTGGCGGCAGGCATCGCGCGCTGGAAACAGGCTCTTGCGCGGTCGGCCAATCCCAATGCCGTCTCCACTTACAGCGCGCATTGGGAGCTGGCGCGACTCGCCGAGCGCCGCGACGAATTAACACTCGCCGCCGCGCAATATGAGGTCTGCCATAAGTTGAAACCGAAGCTGCCCGAATTGCTTCTCGATCTGGCTCGCGTCTGGCGCAAAATGGGGCAGACGGGACAGGCTCGCGCTGCATTGCTCGCCGCCTCCCGATCAAACGATTCCCGCACCGCCGAACTTGCTCTGGAACAGTTTCATCGCGTGGGGCTCGACGCGCACTATCCTTATCCCTACGAATTTTTGAACGCGCTTAAGCTCGATCCGGACAACGTTGCTTTGCGGCGCGAACTCGCCTTCCTGTATCTGGCCATGCACCAAAGATCCAAGGCCATCGCGCAGTTCAGGCAAGTACTCGCGATCGATCCGGAGGATCAATTGTCGCGCAAGCAGTTGAACGCGCTGCAGAAGCCTGCGGCGAATGTGAAAGCCGTTCGCGCGTCTCATCCCGCCATCGACGCCAAAGCTATGGGCGAGAAAAGCCTCGCGCTCGGCTATACGCGCGATGCCATCCAATATCTGCTCCAAGCGAACGAACAGCATCCGGACGATGCGGACGTCATGCTGCAGCTTGGCTGGGCATTCAATGAGGCGAAACAGGACGGCGAGGCTTCTTATTGGTTCGGCCGCGCGCGCCGCACCGGCGATCGGCGGGTCGCGCAGCAGGCCGACCATGCCTACCGCAATTTGAACCCGGAATCGTTCCCGCACACGACAGTTTGGCTGCTGCCGATGTACTCCTCGCGCTGGAACGACGTGTTCACTTACGGGCAGGCGAAGCGCACGGTTCCGCTCCCCTGGGCGAGCCTGAACAAAATCTTCTCGGTCTATCTTTCGACGCGCTTCGACGGCGATGTCCGCGGCCACATCCAGACACTTTACGGCCCCGGATATCTTTCCGAAGGCGCCACCATCTTCTCGGCCGGCGTCGCTTCGAAAACCTGGCATCATTTCATAGCCTGGGGCGAGGCGGGCGAGGCGGTGTTTTATATGCCCGCGCACCAGAGCCGTGCGATTCCGGACTATCGCGGCGGCCTGCATTTCGGCAAAGGCTTCGGCAAACTGCTCGGTAGCCCCAAAGGAGGGTTTTTCTTCGAGACCAGTGAAGATGCCGAGTATATCCGCGCTTTCGATCGAGACTGGATCGGCTATGCCCAGCAACGCGCCGGCCGCACTTTCCATCTCGGGAAGGAATCGTCGCTTCAGGCGCTGGTGACCGCGAACTATACGCGCGATGTCCAGCGCCAATACTGGGCCAACACTCTGGAAGTGGGTCCGGGCGTGAGATTCCATTTCCCCTGGATGCCGCGCAGGGTCTCGTTCTCAATCGCGTTTCTGCGCGGCAAGTATTTGGGAGAACCGTACGTCGACAACTCTTATCGCGCGCATTCCTATTACAACGACATTCGCGTCGGCTTCTGGTTTGGAAGGACGAGATGAAAAGCTTCGTCCTGTTCCTTCTTCCGCTGGTTGCGGGCGCCACCACCTTTCACGCGGTGGGAGCGGATCCGGCGCCATGGTCCAAGATTTTCGGAGCTGTCGGCATTGCGCAGACCGCGAACGTCAACGCCGATATTCTGGTCGCCGGCCCGCATGCGGGCTTCGATCCCGCGCTGGCGGACAACCATATCGTGATTCTCGAAGGCGCGTCGGCGCTCGCGGGCGGCTTCGGCGTTCACAAAACTTCGAAGACCGTGCTGGTCCGCCGCATCTGCGACGAACACGCGCCCCGCATGGAGATTTTCTGGGAGAAGCCGTTGACGATTCCGATTGTCCAGGTTCCCTCCGGCTTCCGAATCTTCGCGGCGGATTACTGGAAGCACGCTCCTGTCATTGCCGGCCGGCGCACCGCGCACGGTGCCATTCTCTGGCTGGCGACCAAGCCGGGAGCCAACGGTTACGAGCGCTATCCGTACCTGCTCAATGCGCTCGCCGATCTCGGACTGAAGTTTCCGGCCCGCAGTGCGAATCTTTGGGCGTTTTTCGATTCCTCCTATCGCCTCCGCGCCGACGTTTACTATCTGGCGCGCCGCTGGAGAGCTGCCGGAATCGCCGCCTTGCAGGTCGCAGCATGGCACAACATGGATCCCAATCCGACTCGGGACGCGTTCCTCAAGCGCCTGATCGACGCCTGCCACCGCAATGGCATTCTGGTCTACGCGTGGTTCGAGTTGCCGCACGTCAGCGATCAATTCTGGGCGGATCATCCCGAGTGGCGCGAGAAGACGGCGCTTGGCCAGGACGCGCAACTCGACTGGCGCAAGCTGATGAATCTGCAGAATCCCGATTGCCGGCGCGCAGCGGCACGCGAGGTGCTGGCCTTATTGAGCCGCTTCGATTGGGATGGTGCGAATCTCGCCGAATTATATTTCGAGTCGCTCGAAGGCGTTTCCGATCCGGCCCGGTTCACGCCTATGGACGACAACGTACGCGCCGAGTTTAAGCGTATCGGCGGCTTCGATCCGAAACTGCTCTTCGATCCGTCGTCGCCCTACTCGGCGGCAAACGATCCGGCCGGGCTGCGCAAATTTCTGGATTACCGCGCCGGGCTGACCACCCGCATGCAAGCGCAATGGCTCGCAATTCTCGATCGCGAGCGCGCGAAGAAGCCTTATCTCGATGTCGTGCTGACGCACATCGACGACCGCTTCGAGCCGGGCATTCGCGACGCCTTGGGCGCCGACGTCGCGCGCACTTTGCCGCTACTTGAAGCACGAGGCGACACGCTGCTTGTGGAGGATCCCGCGACGCTTTGGAGCCTCGGCCCCAGCCGCTACGCGAAGCTCGCGCAGGAGTACCACAAACTCGCGCCGCACGATAAAAATATCGGCGTCGATATCAATGTCGTCGAACGTTACCAGGATGTCTATCCGACCAAAAAGCAGACCGGTGTGGAATTAATGGAACTGGTGCACCAGGCCGCAGTGTCGTTCAGCCGCGTCGCGTTGTACTTTGAGCACTCGCTCGAAAGTCAGGATCTGGGGCTCCTTCCGGTCGCCGCAACTACGGCTACCGTGACGCAGAAAGGGACCGTCGAGGTCGTTAATGCGCGGCATCCGATTCGCATTGCCTGGAAAGGCCCAGTGAAGCTCGATGGGCGAGTCTGGCCTATTCAAAACTCCCACGATGTCCTCGTCCCCGCGGGAAAGCATACGCTGACGGCCGGCAGCGCTCCCGCGTCGGTTACGGTCTCCGATTTCAACGGGCAAATCCAATCCGCCGAAGCATCGCGCGCTTCCACCGAGATCGCTTATTTCAGCCGCAGCCGCGCCATCGCGGTCCTCGCCGCGCCGGTCTCTTGCGTCGAGATCGACGGCACGCCTCTACAGAACCCCGACCGTGAGGGAGGGGCAATGCTCTTGCCCGCCGGCCAGCATGTCGTGGCCTTTACGAAGTAACTTCCGCAACCGTTGTGATCACTCCGCCTTGCTCGCGGAAGCGATTGATCGTATCCTTGCCGGTTTGTGGATTGAGAGTTTCAATCGCATCGGTAACCAGTTCCACGCGCGCTCCTGTTTCGAGCAATCCGAAGGCGGCGCAGCGAACACAAAGCTCAGTTACGACGCCATAGACGACATATCGCTCGGCCGCCAGCATCTCGAGCAGCGGCCGCAAGTGCCGATTCGTGAAGCAATCGAGCTGCTGCTTTTCGACGATGATCTGCGGCGCTTCACGCGGTATCGCATCCAGCGCTCGGGGCGTTGTCGGAAGCGTCACTCGGCCATTGACCAGCGTTGCGGCGGTTTTCTGCTGGCCCGCAGTTCCGGCGACGCAGTGCGGTTTCCAGGATTGGAATTCCGCGTCATCTTCTGTATGCGCGTCAGCGGTCGAAACGACGGGAATCCGGTTGCGCGCCGCGAACTCGGTGAGTTGCTTCAGAGACGCCACAAGTTTCTCCGCTCCCGGAACATACAATGCCCCAGCCGGGAACAAAAAATCGAGCTGCGTATCGACATCGACGAAAACCGTCTTCACGATTCCATTATGGAGGCTTCGTTCTAACGGGTCGCGGCGTGCCGCTCGCGGCGAATGTGCTCAGCCAGCTCGATCAGACGCGGGCTGATTTTGACAGGATGTTCGGGTGCTGGTCGGAGCGAGCGCAACTCTTGCGGCAATTTTGCGATTGCCGCCTGCGCTTTCGCCTGCAGCTTCGCAATTGCCGGCGGCCTTTCCATGGGTGTGCCGCCGATGATCACAGGATGCAGCAGCGGCTCGCCGCCAAACTCCGGATTGCACTCGTTGTAAAGCGCCAGGGTGTCGTGCTCTGAGCTTCGGTAAATCTGCTTTGCACCGGGCAGCGTGCTCTTTTCGTCGCTCAATTTCGCCGCATAATGAACCGTGCCGTTCGATTGCAGCTCGACAAGCTTATAGACGGCAGAAAGCGCGGGCGCATCGGCCGAAGTCGCAAGCTGCGTTCCTACGCCGAAGGCATCGATGGGAGCGTCTGAGCGAACGAACTCCGCAATCCGGCTTTCGTCCAGATCGCCGGTCGCAAATATCTTCGCTTCGTGCAACCCGGCGTGGTCCAGGATCGCGCGCACCTGGCGCGAAAGCCCGTCGATGTCGCCGCTATCGAGCCGTACGCCCCACACCGGTTTCCCCAGCCGCGCCGCCAACCGCGCGCCCTCGCGCGTGTCGTAGGTGTCCAAAAGAAAAACCGTCTCTTCGCCGAGCAAATTCTGCAGCGCGCGAAACGACGCCTCCTCGCTCGCAAACGACATGGTCCAGGAATGCCCCGCGGTGCCGAAGACCGGAATACCAAAACGCCTGCCCGCTTCGGTGTTGCTCGTCCCTGCGCAGCCGCCAATAAATGCCGCCCGCCCTGCAAAAACACCCGCTTCGGGAGAATGCGCGCGGCGGCTGCCGAATTCCAAAATCGGGTGCCCTTCCGCCGCCAGCACGCAGCGCGCCGCTTTGGAAGCTACGGTCGTCTGGAATGCAAATGTCGAAAGCAGATACGTCTCGACAAGCTGCGCTTCGACAATGGGCGCACGCACGATGGCGACCGGCTCGCCCGCAAACACGGGAGTCCCTTCAGGAAGCGCAAACAGATCGCCGGTGAAGCGAAGCTGGGCAAGGAAATCGAAAAACTCAGGCGGCGCATTGCGAAACTGCGCGAGAGATCGGAGATAATCGATCTCCTCGCGCCGGAACGAAAGCGAAAGCAAGTATTCAACTGCCTGCGCCAGCCCGGCCGCGACTAGAAAATTGCGCTGCGGCGGCAGACGCCGTACCGAAAGCTCGAAAGTGGCAACCTCCTTCGCTTTCCCGGCTGAAAAATAGCCGGCCCCCATGGTGAGTTCGTAAAGATCGGTGTTGAGAGCGGACATACGGAGCTTCCGGCCGCACCGCCTCTACTTCTTCTTCGGTTGCGCTGCCGGTTTAATTGCCTTGCTAGCACTCAGGATATCGTTGACCGAGCTTGCGTCGAGCGCATACTGCGTATTCGGCTCGTTTTCCCGCTTGGCGATGTAGGCGTCCTTCGTCTTCGAAAAATCCGCGGTCTCGACGCGCTTGCTGTTGTTCGAGACTACTGTGACCGACAGAGCCGGGCTGTTGAAGCCCTTGGTCAAGAACTTAGTCGAGGTCAGGTCGCGCAGGTCGTCAATAAGCGCCTGAACGCTTGCAGCATCCATCGTCTTGCCGTTCCGTTTCCAATCCGTGCCCGAGCGGACGTAAGTCTGGCTATTCGAGCCTTGCCGCACTTCGATCTTGTTCGGGTCGTTGAACCCGAAACCGAAGATCTTCTTATTGCGGAA
>DASVGP010000011.1:0-23542 GCA_036379475.1 Bryobacteraceae bacterium
TTGCGGAACGAAGCCATTTCGGCGGGCGCGATCGGGGTGCGGCCGCTCATTTCCTGCCAGGGATACTGCTGGATGCCGCCCAGGACTTTGTAGTCGTTCGCCACGTGAATGGAGCTGCGGAGCACGTCCTGGAGCCGCAAGCGGCGCAGGCTGTCGATCAAGGGCACGAGGCCGTCCGCAGCGTCGCAGCGGAAGAAGAATGCCTCGAAGGCGTCGGGCCGCGGCATCAGCCAGATCGTCATTTGGGTTACGATGCCCAGATTTGACTGCGAGAACAAGCCGTCGAGGCTCGGCCCGACGCCCCAGCGGCTGACGGCGGCAGTGGCCGAGCGCTCGAAGCGGGCGGCTCCGGTGCACACGATCTCGCCGTCGGGCAGCACGACCTCCAGACCGCAGACATGGGCGAAATGGTCGCCATAGGGCGTATGGCCGAAGCCGCGCTCCATGGCGTTGCCGATGAGGCTGCAGTCGGGGCTGGAGCCGGTCGCGTCCATCCAGAGATTGGAGCGGCGGTCGCGCAGGAATTCGAAAAGCTGGCGCTGGGTGACTCCCGGCTCGACCGTGACATACCCGAGGTCTTCGTCGAAATCCAGGATGCGGTTCAACCGGCTCAGGTCGAGCAGCACGCATCCGGAAACCGGCGGGACGCGCGAGCCGTAGCCCCAATTTTTGCCGCTGCTGATGGGATAGAGCGGGGTTTCGAAGCTGCCGGCAATTTTCAGGCAGTCCGCGATTTCTTCGCGGCTGCCGGGCTGCAGGATGGCGGCGATCTTTTGGCTGGTGGCAAACGTCGCGGTTTCGGCACAGGCCAAGGCATCGGCGCCGTACTGCACGAACTTTCGACCGAGCAGTTGCATCCACTGCTCGAGCGCAGGGGAAAGAGTTTCGGTTGGCACTAAGCGGTTCAGTGTTTAGCTTTTACTGATAGGCAGGCACCACGCGGAGCAGGCCGAGGCGGCTGCCGACTGCACTGGGAACCGGCCGCCACATATGGTCGCGAGCAATCCGAACCGCGACCGCCCCCGCGAGCTTAGCCTTTAACTGATTGATTAACGGCACAAACCTTTGTGCGGGCGCCCGGGAGTCGAAGCGCAGCAGTTCCATGGTGCAGCCGTAATGCGGATCCTCGTAGGGCGGCAGCGCCTCGCCGGCCGAAACCAGCTCGGCACCACCGGTTCTGCGCAGAATCGAAGAGGAACCGTGCCGCACGGTTGCTTGACAGGATCCGAGGCAACCGCCCCAAAAGTGCGCCAGCGCATAGGAGGCGACGATGATTTCCAGCGCGGCACGGCTGCCACGCCAGTCTTCCGCAAGGGCCCAGCCGCCCGCTTCTACATAAGACATCCCATGCCGACGCGCAGCGTCCAGATCGGCCTGTACCGCTTGGCGCACCATTGGCCCGAAGACCCGGTCGTTGGCCAGCGGGCTTCGAGAGATTCGCAGCCTCTCGAAACGGACGGTATTTGGATGCACCAGGTAACGGGCGCATCCAGTGACTTCGTGGGCGTCGTCCAGCAGCAAAAAATGCCAGCTTTTCTCGTCGGCGGGCATCGTGAAGCGTCCTTCATCATCGAGCTGCCACGGCTGGATAGCGCCATCCTTCAAATATAGTTTTCCACGCAGTTTCTGCATTGAATGCAGATAATGGTAGTAAAGTTGCTCATCAAAGTGTGAACGGCCAAACGATCCGTTTCTTGCGGGAGGTGCAAGTAGTTGAAAGCGGTAATTCGGTCCCATGTGTAAGATTTTCTCCACTCAGGGTCAACACAACGGTTAACGCGACACCCTCGTGAGCAGGGGTTTCTGGCAGGCTGTGCCAAAAGATGCTCGCTCACGGGGCGCATCATATGAAGGTGTTTTCATTAATTGTAGTCCTGCTTGGGTAGAATTTTCAAAGCAAAATTTATCGGATCTAAAATTTTTTCTATCGCGTAATCAATTCAGGGCGTAAGTACGTCAGAATATTAGAAGTGGTCGAGGGGGTCATGTCATGTCCGCCAGTCGAAGTTCTCTTCTTCCCGAACCGAATCGAGCCGTACTTCGGTGGTCGGAAAACCCGTATGCGGCATCGCGGGAGGAGCCTGTGGTCATCGTGCAGACCTGCCCCTCCGAAACGCTCATCCGTAGCGCGCTTCAGATCACCGAGAAAACCCGAGTATACCTTATAAAAAACGGTTATACAAGAATTGGAATCGTGAGATCCTGCTGGGAGGACTGCGGCGTATTCCTAATGGAAATCGCCACCGTCTCCAAAGGATCGTGGGGCGTGATCGCCGGACAGTCGGCAGATCCGGGGGCATTGGCGATCGACGATTTCGTGACCGAGGAGGAAGAGGCGGAGATTTTAGACAATCTAGGCCCCTTAGACGACCATGCTGCGCGTCGTCTCTTGCCGGAAGAGATCGAGGCCAGGAGCGCGCGGCAGGTTGTGGCCGATTTACGCCATCTGCTGCGTGCGATTTCGCGCACTCCGGTCGAAGCGGTTCGCCTCCCCTGGCGGGGGCCGGCGACCGCGCATTGAGCGGGATGGCGTGATTTGGGCAAAGCCCGTGGCCTGCCGATAACGAAGAAGATACCCTCCAGCGTCGCTCTCGAAACGATCCATCCTGCGAGCGTTGAACCTACGAAGACCAAAATGACAGAGACTGCTTCCATACTTTCTCCCACTCAGACACTCAGAACTCTCCTTATCGGCAGAACGTGAAAAAACTGCAAGAAAGTGCGGGGCCGCGGTGCTCGGGGGTCTTTGAGAGCCTGTTTACGGGGGTCCGCAGGCCAGTTTCGTAAAAAAAATCGCAGAAAGGCCGTTTTTTCGGCAGTTTTCGCTTTACAAGCGCGCTGGAGTCCCGTATGATCGAGGTGACCGAAGAGCTCAAAACATTTTCGGACCGTTCTGTTTCAGGCGGTGCGGATGCGAGTTCTCTTTCGACTTCAACTCATCGACTAGGGAGGATTGAGTGGCCGAAGCAAAAAGGATGACCCAGACCGCGATTATCAGAGAACTCGCGGAAACCACCGGGGTGAACAACCGTGTAACCAAGCAGATGCTGGAAGCGCTGGCGGATCTGGCCGTGCGCGAGACCAAGAAGAACGGCGTTTTCGTGATGCCCGGAATCGGAAGGCTGGTGCGGGCCGAGCGCAAAGCGCGGACCGGCCGCAATCCGGCGACTGGCGAGACGATCAAGATTCCGGCCAAGAAAGTGGTGAAATTCCGCGTGGCCAAATCGGTGAAAGACGCGATCGTTCCACCGAAGAAGTCGAGATAGCCGCGCCGCCGGTTCAAGAGACGAAGCCCCGCGCAGGATCGCGCGGGGCTTTTTGTTTGGGAACGATGCACAGAATAGAACATGCACCGGATTGTGCCTGAATCGGCCGAGGAACTCGCGGCGGTGCTGCGGGAGTGCGCGGCTGGCGGACGGACCATCGAGCTTCTGGGCAATGGGACAAAGCGGTTGATGGGCGGGCCGGTTGGCGAGGCGGAGGTTGCCATTTCCACCGCTGGGATGCGGCGTATTGTGGAATACGAGCCGGGAGATCTGACGGTCAGCGTCGAAGCTGGCATGCCGTTTGGGGAATTGCAGCGCCAATTGCGCGAGCAGGGGCAGACGATCGCGCTCGATCCACCGTTTGCGGCAGGCGCGACCGTGGGCGGCATCGTCGCTTCCAATACGAGCGGGCCGATGCGGCGAGGATTTGGAACGGCGCGCGATCTGGTGATCGGCATGGAATTCGCCATGCTGGACGGGAAATTGATCAGAACCGGCGGGATGGTGGTGAAGAACGTCGCCGGGCTAGATATGGGGAAGATGCTGATCGGGAGCTTTGGCACGCTCGCCGCGATTACGAGAGTGAATTTCCGGTTGCATCCGCTGCCGGAGCAGACGCGGACCTTTCTGTTCGAATATGCCGATCTGGGAAGCGCCCTGGAGAAACGCGATGCGATCCTACGCGGCGTGCTGCAGCCGCTTACGGTCGATCTGCTTTCGCCAAGCGCAGCGGCGCGAGATGGATATGTGCTCGCGGTGCGGGCGGGCGGCAGCAAAGCGGTGCTCGAACGATACGCGCGGGAACTGAATGAGGCGGAGGCGATCGAGGGCCGGGAGGAGGACGCATTTTGGGAGCGCGTCCGCGAGTTCACGCCGACATTTTTGGCGCGCCATCCGGAAGGCATGGTGCTGCGCGTTTCCACCACGCTCGGCGACTTGGCAGCCGTCATGCGAACCGCTCCCGGAGCGACGATCGCGCGGGCGGCGACTGGAGTGGCGTACATCCATCTGGAATCGTGGCCGGCTCCCCCGGCCGTTTGGGAGCAAGGCTGGAGCGTAGTGGTCGAGTTTGCCCCCGAGGAGATCCGCAGAAGCCAGGAACTTTGGCGGCTACCGGCCGAGGGAGCGAAAGCGAACAGCTTTGCCATGATGAAAAAAGCGAAGCAGATGTTCGATCCGGACCATTTGCTGAATCGCGCACGATTGTATGGGCGAATCTGAAGCAGGGCCGGCGCAGGCCGATCTGGATAAATGCGTGCATTGCGGGCTGTGCCTGAACGCGTGCCCTACGTATCGCGAACTGGGCCTGGAAATGGATTCGCCGCGCGGCCGCATTTATCAGATGAACGCGGTCCAGAGCGGCGCGCCGGTAACGGAATCTTATATAGAACATCTGGAACTCTGTCTGGCGTGCCGGGGATGCGAAAGCGCGTGCCCTTCCGGCGTTCCGTATGGGCGGCTGATCGAAGCGGCCCGGGCACAGATCGAGGCGGGGCGAAAGCAATCTTTGTCAGCGCGCCTGAAGAAGAAGTTCATTTTCGACTATCTGCTCGCTTCGCGGGGAATGCTGCGCACGGCGGGCTTGGGTTTATGGATGTATCAGGCATCCGGCTTGCAGCGCGCAGTGCGAGGCAGCGGCATTTTGAAAAAGCTGGGCAATTTGAGCGGCATTGAAGCGCTGGCGCCGAGTGCACAACGCCCGTTTTTCTTTTCGCAGATCGGCAAGACGTTCCCGGCGATCGGCGGGAGGAAATATCGAGTGGCGTTTCTTGCCGGATGCATCGCGAATGTCGCGTTTGCGCGATTGAACGAGGCCACGGTGCGCGTACTGCAGAGGAACGGTTGCGAAGTGGTGATTCCGGCAGGCCAGAACTGCTGCGGCGCGCTGCATCTACATTCGGGATTGAAGCAGCGAGCCGCAGCGCTTGCCAGGAAAAACATCAACGCGATTCCGGCGGCCGAGTTCGACGCTATTCTGACGAATGCCGCCGGATGCGGTTCGACGCTGAAAGAATATGACGAACTGCTCGCGGGCGATCCGGCGTACGCGGAGAAAGCCGCTCGCTTCCGTGCCAAGATGAAAGACGTTACCGAGTTTCTGGCGTCGAGTGAGCTGAACGTCGAGATGCACCCAATCGAAGCGGTGGCGACCTATCAGGATTCCTGCCACCTTGCGCATGGTCAGAAGATTCGGGAAGCTCCGCGCAAGCTGCTGAAGGCGATTCCGGGGCTTACGTTTCGGGAAATGCCGATGGCGGATCTGTGCTGCGGCAGCGCAGGCATTTATAACGTAGTGCAAAACGAGATGTCGATGCAAATCCTAGAGCGCAAGATGGAATACGTGCGCTCGACAGGGGCTTCGCTGATCGTGACTGCGAATCCGGGATGTATGCTGCAACTGGCGGCCGGCGCTCGATTGTTCGGCGATGGAGAGCGCGTGTTGCATGTGGTGGAAGCGATGGATGAGGCGTATGGAATCAGTGCGAGATGAAGTATCGGCAAGATCGGCTTCCTTTTAGCGGCGTTCGCGGAGCAAAGTGCTGACGTCCACCGAGTATTTGAGAAGTTCGTCGGGGCCGCTCCCGAGGAACTTCGCTCAGTTCCCTTCCCGTCATGTCTCGCCACAGGTTCACCGCTCCCTTACGGTCGCGGTTCTGTTGGTGCTGCCCACACATTCAGCAACTTACCGAGCCGCGAACGTGACGAGCTTCGCTAACGCCAATGCGGTTCACTTGAACGTCTGATGCTCAAACTGGGTACATGCCGAAACTGAGCCCCGAGCGTAAGCGAGGTCTGCCGCAATCTGGGCGCTTACGCTTCCGGCTCAGATTCGGCATTTTCAAATCACAGATCTTTACCACGTTTGGGCCAGCTCAAGCTTAAGTGCGTTGTGCTTGTCCCTACCTAGCGCGAGCCAAGCGCCGAACAGAGGGATTGGGCAACCTTTCGGTCGGCGGCTGTCGGAGTGATGCCTCTGAGCACGTTCGATTTCTGTGCTTGCCCGATGAGCCTGGAGGCGGTGCCGGCGCGGAGAAACCGCCGCCTGACATTCTTCCTGGCCGCCGCCTTCACCACGCAGACGTATCCTGCGTGCGTTCCGTAGCGCTCCTCTAACGAGAGGCGCGGATCCTTGGCTGCAACGCGTTCCGCCTTCGTCGCCTTGAATGGATAATACGAACCCGACAGGCCGCATAGCTGGCCTTTGTAGAAGCCGGATGCGGCGATATTCCAGCCGGAATAGGTGCCTAACGGCGCCTGGAGTAACACCGAAGGGACGCCGGCGACTTCATTGCCGTCCGCGTTTACTTTCACTGCATAGGCAGCAAGCACTTTGTTCACGATCGGCGGCTGGATGGTAGCGAAACCGGTTTGATTCGCGTAATCGATTTTTGGACCGAAGTCGTACTTGAAGATGCGCCAGAGCCGGTTGCCGCCGAACGGGTAACCGGGGATGTTGGGAAATCCTTCGCCGCCCTTCGTCGCAGGCACAATCTGCCCACGGCTGAGTTTCGGATAGACGCTGGGCGGCATGGGAGTGCCGTTCATGATTAACGCGATGAAATCGTGCTGCAGGGCGTTGTTGGTATTGAATTCCGGATTCGGGTTGGCCGGCAGTGTGCATCCCCTTGCCGGCGGCGGGTTTGCAATGTAGGTGAAGCCGCCCCTGCCGCCACCATGCGTGGTGCCCGGGTGGTAATAGCGATGGACATTCGAGGGCAGCGGAATATCTGCATCGGCAGTCATGCCGATAAGGTCCGGCGCCATCTTCTCGCTATAGAACTCGGACGAACCAAGAGTTTCCAGGATCTGCGGGCAGGTCTTGCTTGCCTTGCAGCGATCGAGTAAGCCGGCGGCAGGCAGGCTGCGCGCCTTGTTCGGATAGTCCGCCCACCAGACAGGAGCTTCGTCCCCCATCATGTAGAGTTCAAGCAGGACATCCGGCAGTGCAAAGCGGACGTTCATAAAGAGCATCCGCCCATCGATGTTTGACCAGGCGCCGTCGACCACTTTCCGGCCGTTCTCGTCCTGATTGAAACCGTAAGAGATTGAGGCCCGGATGAACGCGCCGGACTGTGACGTCCCTATGCTCATCACTTTGGAGATGTCACCGGCGATGGGGTTGGCGGTGCCGTCGTCATTGGCCCGCGCATGATGAAAGAAAGAAATGATGTCGCGCGTTGCAGCGAATCCAACACCTAGCACCAGCGGGTCTTTCGCGGTAAAGACCATTTCATACAGCAAATTTGGGTTGAAGCCGTGCTTCAAGCAGACGCGGGTCGGATCGGGCGTGCCGGGGAATGGTACGGTGCGGCAGTCGGCCCAAGCCCAATCGCTGGGAGGGATTGGTGTCTTCGGCCCGTCTACTCCGGTTGCCGTTTGCGATGCCACGCTCCACAACCGGGACTTAGTTGTGTCCATGCTCAGCGGCTTGTACGGCACGGGAGTGGTAAAGATAATCATCTGTGCCGTGCTCCCTTTCGCATTCGCAATACGCCCGTAAACCGGACCGGTAATGGGCGAACCATCGGGACGATGCGCCACCGGCACCTGGATCACTTGGGCAGGAGGGCCGCTGTAACGCTTTGCCAGCGATGTGCAGGGATATGGCTTGGTACAGTTCGCCAGCAGGTCGCCTTGCCAGCCGCTTTGCAGATAAGTGGCGCCGGAAACGAGCGCACGCGCCGCCGGGATCGCATTATGACCGCGGTTCGAAACCTCGTAGATCAGCAGTCCGTTGCGCTGCGCCGGGTTGATCGGTGTGGTGATCTGGAAGGTTGCAATGTACCGAACCTTTCCCTCGGCATCCTTCGGCGCCAAGCCAATATCCTGAATGATGCTGTTGTGCGGATCTTTCGGATTAAGCTCACCGAACGCCCGTCCCCGAATGGTCTCATAGGGGATCGATGCGCCGGTGACAGGTCTGGTCGAGTCGATGGCGATCGAGGTTACGCGGGCTTCACACATCGGCCCGCAGGCGGCTAGCAGCGCAGCAATGGCGCCGATCGGCGCCAGACAGCACAGGTATTCCTTCACAGTTTTTGGCGGTCTCCTTCGGAATTAGGCTTTTCGCACTGGCTCCGACCCAGGCACGGCGGCCCTGCTCCATAACCCCGCTTCAGCGCACGATAAAACCGGAAATCTTTTGCACCTCGGCTTCGGATTCTTCGACGGAGCGGACGTCGGAAAGCGGAGGGCCGGCATGGAGGGCGGCAGCGAGATCGCTGAGCTTTCCGGGCTTGCCGACGGCATAGACTTCGACGCGCCCGTCGCCGAGGTTGCGCGCCCAGCCGGTTAAGCCGAGGCGCGCGGCTTTGTCCCGCACGAAGTAGCGAAAACCGACGCCTTGCACGCGCCCCTCGACGAACCATCGCTTGGCGGCGTTGTGGCCCATAGAGCCATTGTGCACAGCCTGGTTTGCCACACTGAAAACAGATCCATGGCATTTCCCGTTCACCGGCCGAGACGGCTGCGGTCGTCCGAGCCGATCCGCCGCCTGGTTCGCGAGACCAGGCTGGAGCCGTCGCAGTGCATTCTCCCGCTGTTTGTCTGTCCCGGCGAGGGCATACGGAAGGAGATACGGTCGATGCCGGGGCACGCGCAGCTCTCGATCGATCAGTTGGTTCGCGAATGCGAAGAATGCCGGAGACTGGGGCTGGGTGGCATTCTTTTGTTCGGGATTCCTGAGCGCAAAGACGAATTTGCCTCCGAGGCCTATGCGCCGGACGGGATTACGCAGCGTGCCGTGCGCGCGGTGAAGCGGCAGGTTCCGGATCTGCTCGTCATTACCGATGTTTGCAACTGCGAATACACGAGCCATGGCCATTGCGGGTTGGTGAAAGACGGTGATGTGGATAACGACGCGACGCTGGAATGGCTGGCAAAGACGGCGGTTTCGCATGCGAAAGCGGGCGCCGATATCGTCGCGCCGAGCGACATGATGGATGGACGCGTCGGCGCGATTCGCAAGGCATTGGATGCGGCCGGACATTTGAAGACGCCCATCCTTTCCTATGCGGCGAAGTACGCCTCCGTATTTTACGGACCGTTTCGCGAGGCGGCGGATTCGGCGCCGCAGTTTGGCGACCGGCGCGGCTATCAGATGGACCCGGCGAATGCTCGCGAAGCGATGCGCGAGATCGCGCTTGATTTGGAAGAAGGCGCGGACATGGTGATGGTCAAGCCCGCGCTGGCGTATTTGGATATTATTCGCGCGGCACGCGATCGTTTTGAAGTGCCGCTAGGAGCGTATCAGGTGAGCGGGGAGTTCAGCATGATTGTGGCCGCGGCGAACAGTGGCTGGCTGGATCGGGAGCGGGCGATTTTGGAATCGCTGGTGAGCATTCGGCGCGCGGGGGCGGATTTTATTCTGACGTATTTTGCCAAAGAAGTAACGGGGATGATTGGGTAGAACGGTGTAATGAAGAACTTATATCCTCGTCTCGTCAATTCATTTGCCGCAGCCGCTATATGCGTTTTGCTGCTCCATACCGCGCCGGGAGCAACAATACGGGCTTCGCTACTGCCACCGAAGGCTCGCACGAAGACACCGGATTTTACGCTCAAGGACGCTTCCGGCCATGCGGTCCGACTTTCGGATTACCGAGGAAAGGTCGTGCTGCTCAATTTCTGGGCAACCGATTGCGGCGGATGCAGATTGGAGATTCCTTTTTTCGTGGATCTCGATGCGGCATATGAATCTCACGGTTTAGCCGTTCTGGGTGTTTCGATGGATATCGCGTACGAAGGCCTTAAGGACGCCCAGCAGGCATGGAGTAGAGTGAAGCCTTTCGTTCGCGCGCAGGGCGTGAAGTACAGGACTTTAATGGACGACGGTAGCGCAGCAAAAGCGTACAGTGTCGAGGCATTGCCGATGACGTACCTGATCGATTCGAACGGACGAGTGGCAGCCAAGTATGCGGGCGTCGTGAACAAGGAAAGCATCGAAGCCAACGTCAAGTCTCTGCTCGCCGAACGTTGAGCCGGAACTGAAGCTCCGAAGCCCATTCTCCAAAGCGAGTTATCGCTGGGGAAGTTTGCCGGCCAGGTAAGTGCGCACGGGTCCGCCGTTCTGGGCACGCACGATATGAAGCGCAACCGCCTGGCCGGGTTTTAAATTGGCTTCCAGCTTGGCCATGTCGCCGGGCAGGTAGACCGGCCGGCGATTGACGGAGAGAATGATGTCGCCTTGCTCGACTCCGATATCGTCTGCAAAAGATCCCGGATCGACTGAGATCACTTTCACGCCCTCTTTGCCGGGGATGTCCAACTCCCGGCGATCCTTCGCCTTCACGCCGGTAATTAGGATGCCGAATTTCACCGGCCCCAATTTTGCCGGAGGCGGCGGAGTCTCGGGAGCATCCCCGGAAGCCTGAAGCTGGTTTTTCCAAACCACAGAACGTTCCGCGATTTTGACCTCAAGATTCAGGCGTTTCCCGTTGCGGTCGACGAGGAAGGATACTTTGGAGCCGATGGGCGCATCCGCAACTTCGTTGACCAGCGATTCTCCATTCTTTACCGGCTTGCCGTTCATGGACAAAATAATGTCGTCGTCCTTCATGCCTCCTTTGTAGGCGGGACCTCCCGGAGAGACCGCGCCTACAATCACGCCGTGATGGATGCCGAATGCTTCGAGCGCATCGATTTGGCTGGGGCCTGGAGTCCACTTAATGCCAATGGAACCGCGGACCACGCGGCCGTCGCGGATGATGTCGTTGTAGACCCTCACGGCCATGTTGGAAGGAAGTGCGAAGCCGATACCTTCGTAGGCGCCACTGCGGGTGGCGATCATGGTGTTCACGCCGATCACTTCTCCGCGGATGTTGAGCAGAGGCCCTCCGCTGTTGCCGGGGTTGATGGCGGCGTCCGTCTGGAGGAAATGCTCGAACTCCCGTCCGCCCACATCGCGGCCTTTGGCACTGACGATGCCGGCAGTTACGGTGGCCTGCAAACCGAATGGCGAGCCGATGGCGATCACCCAATCGCCCACTTCCACCGAGTTAGAATTACCCATCTTGATCGGCTGTAGCGGGCGTTTCGTGTCGATCTTCAGAACGGCCAGGTCGGTTTCGGGATCGTAGCCGACAACGCGCGCGCGGTAACCGGTATCGCCGTGGCCCAGATGAACGGTAATGCGATCGGCCTTTTCCACCACATGATTATTAGTAATGATGTAGCCGTGCGGGTCGACGATAAAACCGGTGCCTGAGCCTTCGGTGCGGAAGCTGCGCGGGGCGGGAGCGCCGAAAAAATGGCGGAGATCGAAGGGGTCGGAATGGTGCGGGCTGGGCGCTCCCTGGTCATTCGAATCGCCGCCCGGCTGAACCTCGCTGGGTTTGGAAATATAGTCGGACTCGATGTAAACCACCGAGGGTTCCACGCGCTTCGCCAGCTTGGCAAATTGGTTGGTGAGAGGAACCGCGGGCGGAATGGCGAGCGGCGAAGCGTCGGGCGCGACCGGAGAGTTTTGCTTGTTCGCGCTGACACCTGTGTTGAGCAGCGTGCCGATCAGGATGCCAATGCCGAGGGTGACCAGCAGCAGCGTAAAACTGAGCAGCTTCTGCTGCCTCATTCTTTGAAAAAACGGCATTGCAAGGCGGGCGCTTTCCTTACCCGTTCTTAGTATAGAAGCTGACAGCGGCCAGCGGTCAGCGATCAGTTTTCAGAGGTCTGAGTTCCACGAGCACGATTCCGGCCAGGATGAGGGCGCAGCCGGCGAGGGCGGATGGGCCCGGAGTCGCGCCGGCAAAAACGACTGCTGTGAGCAGCGCGAATACCGGTTCGAGCGCAAAAATGAGGGCGGCGCGGGTGGCGGTGGTGCGCTGCTGCGCCCAGGTCTGCAAAGCGAAGGCGAGGGCCGTAGCCAGAATGCCGGTGACCAGCACCGCGAAGACGACTCCGCCGGTCCAGACCGCATGTGGCGGCTCGACGGGCAGACAAATGGCGGAGAGTACGGCGGCGGCGGCGATCTGTCCGAAGGCGACCGGCTCGAATGCTTCGCGCTGCGAATAGAAGCCGACGACGACGATTTGAAAGGCGAAGGCGAAGGCGCAGCCGATGGTGAGCAGATCGCCGCGATTGATTTCAGCAAAACCTCCGGAACGCGGCGCAGTCAACACAAACATGCCGGCGGCGGCGACACCAAGCCCGGCGAGTTCGCCCCATTTCGGTTTTCTGCGTTCGATAGCGGCGGCGATCGGAGGGACTAAAACAATGTAGAGGCAAGTAAGAAATGCGGAGCGGCTGGGAGTGGTGTCGCGCAACCCGGCAGTTTGGAGAATGTAGCCGAGCCAGAGGAAGACGCCGCAAACCGCGCCGCCGCCCAAGCCACGCCAGACCGAGCGCGCATCTGTCTTGCGGAAGGCAACGACCAGCACCGGCGCCATGCAGAGGCTTGCCAGGGCGAAACGCAGCGCCAGAAAGTAAGCCGTCGAAATATCGAGGAGCGCATCCTTGACGATGAAGAAAGTTGCGCCCCAGATGAGGGAAATGAACGCAAGGGCGAGATCCGCCGGCCAGCGAGCGGGCACTCTCGCGCCGGCTTCAGCCGGGCGTAAAACGCTCACGAAGCGTCGTCTTGGCGGGCGAGCGCGGCGGCAATCAGGAGAATGCGGCGCAGGCCCAGTTCGCGCCCATCCGGCTCGTACCATTCCTGCCTGGTATGCGCACCGCCGCCGCGGCCGCCCGCGCCGATCGAGAGGGCGGGAAGGCCCAGCGAGAGAGGAATGTTGGCGTCTGTGGAAGCGCAGCCCACCACCGAGCGGATATGCAGATAGGCGTCCACGGCTTGGATGGTTACAAGCAGCGGTGAATGTTCGGGCAAACGGCCGCCGGGACGCGAGCCGAGTTCCTTAATTTTCCCGGTGAGATGGCCGGAACGGGCGGCGCGGTTTTCCTTTTCCAGGCTGCGCTCGACCAGCGGCGCCAGGGAATTTGCGAGATCCTCGATCAGAGCCGGTTCTTCCGAGCGCACGTCGAGTTTCGCGCGCGCTTCCGAAGGGATGGAATTCACGCTGGCGCCGCCTTCGACGATGCCGAAGTTGAAGGAGCAAGCGCGGCGCCGCCCGGGACCGGCGCGCTCTCCGGCAGTTTCGAGAAATCCGGCGATGAATGCGCCCAATGCGTGAATCGGGTTTGGCGTGCCGTAATCGTTCCAACTATGGCCGCCGGGACCGGCGAAACCGATTTCAAAGCGGCGGCTGGCCAGCGCCTGAGTGGTGATGTGGTCGGCGGAAGGGCCGTCGAGCACAAGAATGGCGGACGCGCCGGAAAGCGGCCCGGAAGGGCGGCAAAGGTGGCGCATGCCGCTGAGGTTGCCTTCTCCTTCTTCGCCGACATTGGCCACCAACAGGAGTGAAGACGCGAGTGGGTGCAATTCGGGGATTTCCGCCAAGACTCTCGCGAGCGCCAGCAACGCGGTAAGCCCGGACCCGTTATCGGCAGCACCGGGGCCGAATAGACGGCCCCCCTGCCCGAAGTAGACCTCCTCGGGACGGGTGGGAGCAAAAACGGTGTCGAGATGAGCGCAGATGGCCAGCAATGGTTCGCTCGATTCATTACCGAAGGCGGCGAGGACGTTTCCGGCGCGGTCGAGTCGGGCACGCCAGCCGAGCGTTTCCATGCGTGCGCGCAGCCATTCGGCGCGGCGTTGTTCAAAAAAAGTGGGCGCGGCGATGCGGCATAGTTGCAGATGCTGTTCGTCAATCCAGCAATGTTCCTGGGCAAACCAGCGCTGTGCACGGGCGAGTGCCGATTGCTCGGCTAATCTGGCGATGCGGCGCGCCCCGGCCGGTATTTGTGCGCCGAGCCCCGATGCCTTGGGTTGAGTTGCCAACAGAACGACTCGATAGCATTTAGTTTAGCGGGAGAGCCCCTCGCTTACGCTCGGGGTTCTGTCGGAGAGGCTGGCACGGCCCGGCCAGGACTGCGGAGGCGCAAGTGAACCGAACCCCAAGCGTCGCGAAGAGTCGCGACGCGGCATGCAACGAGTGCGTGCGCCACGGAAATCGTCGGGTGGGCGGTGCATCCTGAAAAAAACAAGCGGCACGCCGCAGCGTCGCGGCGGGAGCATTATACTGAAATTTCCGCTCTCACCATGAACACATACGTCAAGTTCGGGATCCTCATGGTTTTGATCGTCGGGTCTCTGGCCTGGCTCGCCGTGGGTGGTATTAAGGACACGCAGACCTATTACAAGACCATTTCGGAGCTGCAGAAAATGGGCCCGAAGGCGCACACCCAGCGGATTCGGGTGGGCGGGAATGTGGTGCCGGGCTCCATTATCAAGGACGGGACGCGGGTCTCTTTCGTGCTGGAGCAAGGCGTCTACCGGCTGAACGTTGTCTATACAGGCAACAGCGCGTTGCCCGATACGTTTCGCGACGGATCGCAGGCGCTTGCCGATGGGCGGCTGGGACCGAAAGGGGTTTTTCAGGCGAGTCAGGTCGAGGCCAAGTGCGCTTCCAAGTATGCGCCGAAACCTGTGCATCCGCATAATCTTTCGCAACCTGGCTCGACGACGGCCAAGGCGGGAAATGCTTTGTCTTCGGCCGCAGGGCATGCATAAGGAGACAGTAGCGGAGCTAAAGCTCCGCGCGGGCTCAATGCCGCCCTCCGAAGGGCTAGGTTAGAAACATGGAAAATATCGGCGCGTTAGCGGTTCTGCTTGCCTTCTGCTTGACGGCTTTTTCCGTTGTCGGGTCGATCGCCGGAAAATATGGACGGCGGCCACTTTTGGTTTTCAGCGCCGAGCGCGCCGTTTACGTGGTCTGGATGCTGCTCACGGCAGCCTCCGCCATTCTGGTTTCGCTGCTGCTCACAGGCAATTTCCGCATCGCCTACGTAGCCGAGCATTCAAACCAGGCCATGTCGCCGCTCTACAAGTTCACGGCGTGGTGGGGCGGACAACAGGGATCGCTGCTGTTCTGGAGTTGGCTGCTGGCGAGCTACGCGGCGATCGTCGTTTACACCAACCGGCGCAAATTCCGCGAAATGATGCCGATCGTGATCGCGATTCTGATGACCACGCTAGCGTTTTTCGTGGGCATGATCACCTTCGTTCTGGGTCCTTTCCAGGTGCTCACGCTCGGCGGTCACGGCATCATCAACGCCGGCGATGGAAACGGTCTCAGCCCGTTGTTGCAGTGGTGGACTATGGCGATCCATCCGCCCATGTTGTATCTGGGGTACGTGGGTTTTAGCGTGCCGTTTGCCTTCGCCATGGGATCGCTGATTACGCATCAGAAGGGCGAGGCATGGATTCACACCACGCGACGCTGGGCGATCGTGACCTGGATGTTCCAAAGCACGGGCTTGCTGCTGGGCATGTATTGGGCCTACACGGTGCTCGGCTGGAGCGGGTATTGGGGCTGGGATCCGGTGGAAAATGCGGCGCTGCTGCCCTGGATCACGGCGACGGCTTTCCTTCATTCCGTGATGATGCAGGAAAAGAAGGGAATGATGAAGGTGTGGAACATGGTGCTGGTCTCGGCGACGTTTTTGCTGAGCATCTTGGGCACCACGCTGACGCGCACCGGGCTGGTCGCCTCCGTACACGCTTTCGCGCAATCGCCCGTGACGCCGTATTTCGTGACATTTTTATGCTGCGCGGTGGTGCTGACGGCGATTGCGATCATTTGGAATCGGGACCAACTTAAGAGCGAAGCAAAACTCGAGAGCGTGGTTTCGCGCGAGTCCAGTTTCCTGTTCAACAATGTGATTCTGCTGGCAAGCTGCTTCGCTATTCTCTGGGGCACGCTGTTTCCGGTCATCATGGAAGGACTGACCGGGGTGAAAGAGACCATCGATGCGCCGTATTATGTGCGCGTCAACGTGCCCATCGCACTCTTCCTAATATTTCTCACCGGCGTCGGCCCGCTGATCGCGTGGCGCAAGAGCTCGCTGAACAGTTTGAAACGAGCGTTTCTGGTGCCGACCGTCATTGGCGTGGCGGTTGCGGTGGTTCTGGCATTCGCAGGCATTCACGACATCGCGCCGCTGGTTTCCTTTGGACTGTGCGCATTCGTCCTGTCGTCGATTTTGGGCGAATTCTGGAAAGGCTCGCGCGCGATTCAGGCGAAAGAGCATCTGACGCTGCCCAAGTCGGTATTCGAACTCACGTGGCGTAATACGCGTCGGTATGGCGGCTATCTGGTACACATCGGCATTGTGCTGATGTTTATCGGGTTTACCGGCCATGCCTTCGACCTGCACCAGACGCACAATTTGGGCCTCGGCCAGAGCGTCCAGTTCGGCCATTACACGCTCAAACTGCTCAGCGTCAACGACGGCCAAAACCCGAATTATCAGTATCAACACGCAGTTCTCTCGGTGCTGCAAAACGGCAAACAAGTCGCCGAGCTGCAGCCGGAGATCCGCGTGTACAAGGCCAGCCAGGAGCAGGACACGATCATAGGCATTCGCCGCCGCCTGAACGAGGATTTGTATGTGACCTTCGCGGGTGTTTTGCCGGACAATTCGAAGGCGATTTTCGAGATGTATCAATTGCCCCTGGTCGATTGGATCTGGATCGGTTACGCGGTTCTGCTTGGCGGGATTATTATTTGTCTGATTCCCGCAAAGGTGCGTTTGGTGTATCCGCGCACGGAGGTAGTAGGTATTGCCGCCACGCCTGCGACAGTGCAGTCTTAAACTGCTCGCCGCGTTCTTTATTTCGCTAGCTGTTGCGTTGGCGCAAAACCCGACGCAATACATGACTCCGGGCGTGATGCGCGTGGGGAGCAAACTGGCCTGCCGCTGCGGAGGCTGCCGCAGCAGCATGGCGAGTTGTCCCATGCTGCGCTGCGATTCCTCGGTTCCGGCGCGCAAGCGGATCGCCGAAATGCAGCAACGCGGGATGAGCGACGAGGCGATCGTCGACACGTTTGTCAAGGAAGGCGGCATCGCGGCGCTGGTTGCTCCGCCGGCGGAAGGTTTTGGCGGCATTCTCACTTGGACTATGCCCGGGGTCGCGCTGGCGATCGGGTTTCTGATCTACTCCTGGTTCGTGCGCAAGAACCGCAAGCCCGCGGCGCCCCTGACGGCGGAAGATGAGGCGATGATCGAGCGCTTCCGGACGCAGATGGATCGCGAACTCGGCGAGTCTTCGGAGCCGGAAGGCAAATCATGATCGCTGCGGTCTCCATTCTGATCCTGATTGCCGCGCTGTTTTTCACACTCTACGTGCGCAAGCAGGACATCCCCGAGCCGGAGCCGGTTTCGCCGGTGCAGCATTTAGAGGACCGCAAACAGGCGATCTACGATAATCTGCGCGATTTGCAATTCGAGTACCGGCTGGGCAAGCTGTCGGACGAAGATTACCAGCGGACGAAGCATGCGCTGCAGAGAGAATTGGCGGGCGTGCTGGCTGAAATGGAAGAGATCGTCAAAGGGCTGGGCCTGAAGCCTATGCCTGTTGCGGCGCCGCGAAAAGCAGCAGCGCCGGCGGCATCCACCGTTTGCCCGCATTGCGGTGCGGCGTTTCCACAGCGGCTGAAATATTGCGGCGAGTGCGGTAGGGCTATCGCATGAAGGCATTTCTTGCAAACACTGTGTTTTTGCTGGGCTGTGCGCCGCTGCTAGCCTCCATCAACGGGACGGTGTTGAACGGTACAACGGGGAAAGATCAAGCGGCCGCGCAAGTCAACCTGATGCAGCCGGGTGGGCAAGGCATGCAGGTACTGGCCAAAACCGAGACCGATGCCTCCGGCCGTTTCGTGTTTAACCAAGCGCGGCCGATGGGACCGATTCTGTTGCAAGTGCAGTACAAGGGCGTTCATTACGACAAGCTGCTGACGCCGAACGTTCCCGTTTCGAATGTCCAATTGAAGATTTATGAGTCGACGAAGTCTCCGAGCGTCGCGCACGTGGTGCAGCGCATGCTGATCTTCGACGCCAATACCAGCCGCATCGGCGTGGAGGAGATGGCGATTATCGAAAATCAGTCGAAGCAGACCTACAACAACCGTTCACTCGGAGCACTGCGCTTTTTTCTGCCGCCGGCGGCGAACGGACAGGTGCAGGTGAGCGTGCAGGACGCGAGTGGCATGCCGCTGCCCCGCCCGGCGGAAAAGACTGCAACCGAGCATGTATTTCGCGTGGATTTCCCAATCAAGCCGGGCCAAACGGAGATTAACGTGAACTATACGCTGCCGGTCGGCTCTCCGTTTACTTATCGCGGCCGGGTAGTGGGCGTGAAAGGCATGCCGGCCGGCCCGCTGCGGTTAGTCGCGCCGCTGGGGATCACGCTGGCCGGCAGCGATATTCAGGAGTTGGGTATCGAACCCACGACGCAGGCGGCTATTTATAACGTCAAGGGGAACGGGAATTTCTCGCTGGAGATTACGGGGACGGGTTCGATGCGCCAGGATGCGAATGCCGACACCAGCGACGAACCCGGATACGTCCCGGGCAACCCGCCGATCTACAAACACCGCAGTTTGTTGCTGGGGCTGGCGCTGGCGATTCTGGGATTGGGCGCGGTGGTGCTTTACCGCACTTCGCCGAGAAATGCAGAATCCCGATCGTCAGGGAGGGGTTAACGATGCCCGAAGCCATCACTCTCGACAGCGTCTGGAAGTACTACGGCGACTATCCGGCGCTGCGCAACTACAGTTTGAACATTGAAGAACGCTCGTGCTGCGCGCTGCTGGGCCGGAACGGCGCAGGCAAGACCACGCTGCTGCGCATTCTGGCGGGGCTTAGCCATTTCCAGCGCGGCACGGTCCGGATTTTCGGAGACTCGCCGCGGACGGGCCACGCGCGGCGGCAGATCGGATTTCTGGGACACGGGATTGGCGTGTACGAAGACTTGGCGGCGCGCGAAAATCTTTTGTTTTTCGCACGCATTGCCGGCGTGCCGCATGGCCGCGCGGCTGCCGACGAGTGGCTGGAGCGCGTTGGCTTGGCGCGCGTGGCGGATATGCCCGTACGCCAGTTTTCGCGCGGCATGCGCCAGCGCCTTGCGCTTGCACGGACATTTCTGCATCGGCCCAACGTTTTATTGCTCGACGAACCGTTCACCTCGCTCGACGACCGCGCTATCGGAATGTTTACCGAACTGCTCGGCGAAGCGCGCCAGCGAGGTGCGACCATTGTTTTATCGACACATCAGATTCGCGAAGCGTTGTGTGCGGCTTCGCATGTCGCCTTGATCGAAAACGGAAGATTGCGTTACGCGGGCGAGCGGACGCAGGAGATGCTCGATGACCCCACCCTTCTCTACCGGCTCTATGCAGGATGAGCCCGCGGTGCTCAGCGAGGCGAAGACTCCGATTACCAGCTGGGCGCGGCCTAAAAAGAGCGCAGCCGTTTCCGCCACGTTGAGACCGGTGCTCCAGGTGCTCAGCGTCGCGCGCAAGGACCTGGCGGTCGAGTGGCGCACCAAGGAATCGCTGAATGCCGCGGCGGCGTTTGCCGTCGCCATTCTGCTGCTGTTCAGTTTTGCCTTCGATCCGACCGAATCGGCCAACCGCACGTATTTCGCCGGGCTGCTGTGGCTTGTATTCGCCTTTGCCGGAGCGCTGGTGTTCAACCGCGGCTTTGCGCGAGAGCTGCCGAACGAATGCCTGGACACGCTGCTTTCGTCTCCACTCTCGCCGGCGAGCCTGGTGCTGGGCAAGGCGATTGCGGTGTTCGTGATGCTGATCGTGGTGGAAATCGTATCGCTATTTGTGTTCGGCATTTTCTATAACGTGAGCTGGTGGCTGCACGTTGGCGAACTGGCGGGCATCTTTGCGCTGGCCACCTGGGGCATTTCGATTGTTGGGGCGGTGTTCGGAGCGCTAACCGTGAACCTGCGGCTGCGGGAATTGATGCTGCCGATTATTGTTTATCCGCTCCTGGTTCCGCTGCTGGTCGCCGCAATCGAGCTGACTAACACGCTGTTTCAAAACCAACCGCTAACACCGGATTTATTGCTGTATGCTCGGCTGTTGATCGTGTTCGATATCGTCTTTACGGGGCTCGCGCTGCTACTGGCGGAAACCATCCTGGTGAATTAGCGACAATAGGGATATTCAGTATGCGTGACAAACTTGCGATTGCACTGGCGGCGATTGCAGCCTGCGTGCTCGCCTTCGGCCTGTATCGAATCTTTTTGGTGGTGCCGGACGACGCGCTGCAAGGCCCGATCTACCGTATCCTCTACTTCCATGTGCCCGCGGGAATCGCCGGCATGATCGGCGATTTCGTGGCGCTCCTGTTCAGCATTATGTATCTCAGCTCTAACCAACTGCGCTGGGATTCGCTGGCCGCCTCCATCGTCGAGGTCTCGCTGGTTTTCTCCGTGGTCAACATTGTGACCGGCAGTATTTGGGCACATATCATCTGGGGCGTGTGGTGGACCTGGGGACCGCGGCTGACTTCGCAACTGGTCTGCATCCTGATTTTCGCTGCTTACCTGATGTTGCGGCGCGGCATCGATGAACCAACCCAACGCGCGAGGCTGTCAGCGGCTTTGTGCATCTTCGGCTGCGTCGACGTGGTGGTCGTCTGGAAATCGATCGAATGGTTCCGCAATCTGCATCCAAGCCCGGTGCTCAGCGTCCGAACTGGCGGCGGAGACATCGCTCCCGGAATGGAGCACATGATTTACGTGAATCTGCTGGCGCTGCTGCTCTTGGGCGCCTCACTGGTGCTGGTCCGCACGCGCCAGGAGGCGACCGCGCGCGAAATCGATTCGCTGCGGCGTCTGGCTCATGCGGCTCAATGACGGCATGAAGAACTGAGGAAAAGATATGGACGAAGCCCGCAATCTTACATTTTTGTTTTACGGTTTTTTGGCCGCCTGGGTGATTGTGCTCCTTTACGTGATCAGCCTGGCGCGCCGGGGAGTGCGATTGAAGAAGGAACTGGAACAAGTGAAGCAGCTTTTCAACGCGGCGCCGGAGGACAGCGGCGAGCGGATTGAAGAGCGGGTGCGGTAAGTTTCGCATCAGTGATTTTCGAATGGAACGCGCGTAAAGCCGCGGCGAACCTCAAGAGGCATGGTGTTGGATTCGAAAGCGCGTCGACTGTCTTCCGCGATCCGCTCGCAGTGACATTTCCCGATCCCGACCATTCGCCGGAGGAACAGCGCGAGATCACGATCGGCCTTACAATGAAGGGGCGTGTCGTGTTCGTTTCTCACTGCAACCGTGGCGAGCGAATTCGGATCATTAGCGCACGTTTTGCAACCAGGACCGAACGGAAGCAGTATGAAGAAGGCAGCTAAACAAAGTGACGACTTGCGGCCGGAGTATGATTTGTCGCGATTGCGAGGCGGAGTTCGAGGCAAGTATTACCGCCGCGCTGCTGCCGGAAGCAACCTGGTGTTAATTGACCCCGATCTCGCCGAGCGCTTTCCTGACGGTGAGGCGGTGAATCGTGCCCTTCGGTTACTAGCTGAAGCTGCCCAAGCAGCAACCACGCCGAAGCGCAAACGCTCCCGCTGACTTCGCAGTCAGCTTAACCCTCGCTGCCCGCAAAACCGGGTCGTTTTCTCGGTAAGACTCTAGTAAGATTATCCCACTTTCATCACTATCAGTGTCATGTCATCGTGCTGCGGCGCGCCCTGCACGAAATCGTCGGCCGCATTCATCATGCACCGAAGGATCTCGCCGGCGGCACGTTCATGCGCTGCCGCGCAACTGGCGATCATCCGCAGCTCGCCCCATTCTTCGTCGTCCTTGGTCATGGCTTCGCTGACGCCGTCCGTATAGGTAACGAACACGTCACCAAACTGAAGCTGCACGGTTCCTTCGAGGTATGCCGTTTCCTTTAGCAGGCCGACGACCGTGCCGCCGGTTTCGAGCCGCAGCGGATCGATTCGTCCTCGCCCTTCGGGGCCATCGCGAATGATGAATGGCGGATTGTGTCCCGCATTGACATAGCGCAGCTCGAGCGTGGATGGCGTAAGCACGCCGAAAAAGAACGTGGCATAGCGGTTCACGGCGGATGCCTGATAGACTTGCCGGTTCAGTTTGCTCACCAGCTTCGGAAGATGATCCGAGCCATCCTCGGCGATGCTGCGCAGCGATGCCCGAAGGCTCGCCATGAGAAGGGCCGCCGAGATGCCTTTTCCCGCGATATCACCCAGCGCAAGCGCGAGACGCCCATCGTCGAGCTGGAAAACGTCGTAATAATCGCCGCCCACGCCTGCCGCTGGACGGCAGTGTCCGGCGATATCCAGCCGCGGAAGCGACGGAATCACCTGCGGAAAGAGGCGTTCCTGCACCTCACGTGCGATTTCGATCTCGCGCGCAACGCGAGCCCGTTCCACTGCAGCAGCGGCCAGAGACGCTGCCGCTTCGCTCAGTTCCAGTCCCAGCCCCGTCTGCGCAGCTACCGATTCCAGCAAGCGTAAATCGGTGGGCGTGTAAGGTGCTTCGGACCGCTTCGGACCAAGCGCCATCGCACCCAGCAATTCCGTGCGGCCGGGCAGTGGAAGCAGCAATTCAGGCGATTTCGGGTCGGGTGTGCGGCCGTCATTCGCGCTATTGAAGATCGGGGTCGATGAAACATGGGACCGCTCGAGTGCGCCGAGTGGCGCAGCTAGCGCCGGGCCGATCGCGTAAGCAGGTTCGAAGTTGCCATTGCGGCGCAGCAGCACCGAAAGCTGATCGACGTGCAGCACATCCGAAATTCGTTGCGAAACCGTCCGAATGAGCGCTGCCGGATCTGAAATCGTCTGAGCGGTCTTGGCAAGTTGGCTCAGCATTACTTCGGCGTCATAGGCTTCGCGGAAGAATTTGCGGTCGATCCACTGTTGTAGCAGGTCGGTCGGCGACTTTCTCTTGAGGAACAAGAACCCGAAGATTAGGAGGACCGCGCTCAAGAGAGCTGTTTTTTGCGGAGTGTGATGGTGGGTGACAAGCGGAATCGCAATAAACCAGATAAGAGCTGCGATCCCGGCAACCCGCGCGACCTTCGCGGTGGTACTGGCCAGCAAGTACTTGCTGCTCATGCGGAGCAGAATGCGTACGTCCATGGCTCGCTGCACGATCACGACATAGGCCAGGCTGAGCGGGAAAGCCAGCATCAGGATGGCGGAAAGCACGCCGAGCCAATGAATGTTTCCAGGATGCGCGATTCCAAACCACGGCAGGCCACCGTAAATGAGTAACATGCTTCCCAATCCGACCACGGAGCCTGCGCGAAGCACGCGGAGCCTTCTCCGTGCGTCGGCCGGCAATTCGGTGCGGGATCGGCCAAATATAGCGATCCAATAGAAAATGACGCAGAAGGCCATCGTCCATTTCAGTACCGCATCGTTTGCCGAATCGATACTGCCTGGATTCGAG
>DASVGP010000012.1:0-11276 GCA_036379475.1 Bryobacteraceae bacterium
GGCGCGGGGCTGTTGAGCAAGAGCCTCTACAATCTGCTGCATGTCAGATTGGGACTACAGCCCGATCATGTGGTTACGATCGACGTGGCCGCACCGAAGGCTTCGTATGCAAAACAAGTGCAGAGTGTTGCCCTGACACGCAAGCTGTTGGAGCGAGTTGCGCACCTTCCTGGCGTTCGTTCCGCCGGCCTCGAGGCAGACGGGGCTCCGCTGAGCCAAAATGGCAATACAAACTGGATTCGAGTTCTTGGCCGACCCTGGAATGGCACGCACATCGAGGTACCGCAACGCGAGGTCTCACCAGCCTACTTCAGCACTTTGGGGGCGAAGCTCGCCCGAGGGAGATACTTTGATGACCGTGACGATAGTTCAAAGCCGCAGGTGGCGATCATCAATCAGGCATTTGCACGCAAGTACTTTCCAAATGAAAATCCTATAGGAAAGCAGATCGGGCAAGCCTCCGCCGCGCCGACGCCGGTGGAAATCGTCGGTGTGGTTGAGGATGTGCGCGAAGGCCCTCTCTCGGATAAAATTCCGCCGGTTCTCTACCGGCCTTACAAACAGAGCCCCGATACGTATTTCACGCTGATCGTGCGGACATCACAGGATGAAGATTCGTTGCTGCCGGAGTTAAGCAAGATCGTGCGCCAGATCGATCCGGAAATCGTTACCTTACACGGGACGACCATGGTGGAGCGCATCGAACTGTCTCCTGCGGCGTACATCCATCGCGCGGCGGCATGGTTGACGGCAGGCTTCGCGGGGCTGGCGCTGCTGTTGGCGCTCGTCGGCTTATATGGCGTGATCGCATACTCCGTTAGCCGGCGGACACGCGAGATCGGGATTCGCATTGCGCTCGGCGCCGAGCCTCGCATGGTATGCCGGATGATTCTGCGGGAAGCCGCGTGGTTGTCGGGTATTGGCATTGCGGCCGGTTTACTGTGTGCGGCACTCGCGGCCAGTTTCCTGCGGAAACTTTTGTTTGGCGTCAGCCCCTGGGACCCGCTTACGATGGCCGAAATTGCCGCCCTACTCATAGTGGCATCGCTGATCGCCAGTTTTGTTCCGGCGCGGCGAGCGGCCTCGGTCGACCCGGTCGAGGCGCTTCGCGCGGAGTGATCGAGAGCCTTCAACTGTAGCTTGCGGCCTTGCCTCCACTGTGCAGTTGTTCAAAGGACTCGAAACCCAAACCTAGATCCCGCAACATCACGGCTCGACTTCGTATATCCAGAGTTCAGCGACGTGACCTGCGCGCCTCGGAACCGCAAGATACAACCGCTTCAGTTTCGGTACGAAGAAAGAAGTTCTAGCGCCTGGCGCCGTTTTGATTTTGGCGATTTGGCGGTAATGATCCGGATCGTCCCGCGCGATTGCAGAGATAAAGCCTTCGCCGCCGGAAATATAGATCCGCTTGCCGGCAGCGTCATACCACATGTCGTCCGCGTCCCCGACACACGGAATGCGGTCAACAATCTTCCCTGACTGGAGATCCAAGACCAGCATTTCCGCCGGCGTGCGGCAGGTGATGAACAAGCGCTGATCCGCCTCATCCAAGGCCATGGGGAAATTAGCGCCCGCACCTCCGAGTTGCCACGTTGCAATCACTTTACGTTCTGATCGATTGACTACATCGATGATTGCGCCGGCTAAGGGGATGTTCACAAAAGACCTGTCCGCCAATGCCTCCAACTGAAACGACTCTGGATGTCCCGGAAGTCCGATCGTTGCCAGCAACCTTCCATTCGTGCCGTCGAGCACGCCCACTCCGGCACGCCCGCCGCCGCCGTAGCCAACGACCACGCGCCGCATGGCAGGGTCGTAACGCGTATCGTCGGCATCACTCGGGAACCGAACGACTTTGAGAAGTTTGTATGTCTCCCCGTTAAAAATCCGAACGGTTCCGTCATCGCCATTCGCCACGAAAATGCGGTTGGATTCCGGCGCGTAGGTTACGCCTTGCGGTTCATGTAATCCGTGAATCGAATAAATGCGCTGATTGGTCCGCAAATCGAACACCTCCACCGTGTTATTGCCCAATGCCGACATAAGCAGCCGCCGGCCGGCCAAGTCCACATCGAAGTGGTCGATTCGCCCCTTCACATCCAGCATGGGGATGGTCCGAACCAAACGAAGCGGTGGGGGCTGTACAGAGTACGCTGCTGGCACCAGGAGGGCGCCCATCAAAACAACAGGCCAGGTCTTCTTCATCATCTTCACTTCAGTACGCCTGACTCAGGCGCAGCAACCGGGAGCGCAGCAGTTCTTGGGCTTTGTAGCGCGGATAAACGCGCTCATAAACTTCCCTTCGACCTGTGGCGCCATCGCATCCACATCGACGCCTTGGCCGATTAGAAACGTACGGGCATCTTCGATGTTGTAAATGCGCGTGGGCTCAATCTCGATGTTGTCGAAACCGGCGCTGGTAAGTTTGGCCACGTATTGGTAATCATCGAGAGCCCCGGCGATGCAACCTACCCAAAGCAGCATGTTCTGGCGCACATCATCAGGAACTGCGCCGCGCGTGACCACATCGGAGACGGCGAAACGGCCACCCGGCTTCAGGACACGAAAAGCCTCGCGCACGACCTGATCCTTGTCGCCCGACAGATTAATGACGCAGTTGCTGATAATTACATCGACCAAGTTATCCGGGAGCGGGATGTGTTCGATTTCGCCCTTGAGAAACTCGACGTTCTCCACTCCGGCTTTACGCTGGTTCTCCCGCGCGAGCGCCAGCATTTCGTCGGTCATGTCAAGGCCATACGCTTTCCCGGCCGGGCCAACACGGCGCGCCGATAGCAGCACATCGATGCCGCCGCCCGAGCCGAGATCGAGCACCGTCTCACCAGGGTTCAGTTGCGCCAGCGCCGCAGGATTACCGCACCCCAATGAGGCAAGAACCGCTTCCTGCGGCAACTCGCCGGCCTGCGCAACGTCATAGAGATTCGACGTGATCGGATCGCAGCGGCCATCGAGCGCGGCCGAAGCCCCACAGCACGAGCTTCCGCCAGTGTTGACGCGCTGCGCCGCCTGGCCGTATTTTTCTTTCACGATTTCCTTGAGTTCCATTGGTCGTTTTCCTTTAGATTTCCTAGCCGATTCGCGTCTGCGTCAGGTGCAAAGGCGGACTATCGCCTTTGGCTCGATTGCCTTGTTGCGTGTACAGCACTCGGCGTAGAGAAAGCCGAGAAGCTGTTGCAAAACGTCCGTATTCGCCGAATACCAGAGATACGTACCTTCTCGCCGAACTTTGACTAAGTCCTCGTTTTTCAGCTTTTCCAGATGATGCGAGAGAGTCGAAGACGGGATGCCGAGTTCTGTGCCGATATCGCTCACGATCATGCCGTCCGGATGTGCCGATAACAGCAGGCGCATAATGCGCAGCCTTGGGCCCGGTCCCATCGCCGAAAACATGTCCGCAAAGCGGGTGATTTCATCCTCTGTCGGTCTCGCTGCCATTGCTCTATAATTCTACAACTACGGAACCATAGAAGCAAGCGGGTTTCGCGATCGCTGTTTTCACGCCGCCCACGCCCACGGAAGCAAGCCTCGTGCGCGCCAGCGCGACGGCGTGCGCGCTAACAACCCCGCCGTCCTGTACCTATCTAGGTCTGTTCCTTCCCGCGGAGCGGTTTCCTCATAACTTGACGCGATCATGGACCGGGCGGCGTGCCCTGTCAACGGCCGCCCGCTCCATTCGCCGCGCCTCCCTTCAGTCGGCTGGCGGCTCCCGTGTTGTCGTTCCCTTCGGTGACAGGGCACTCTATTCCGCCCGGTCCCTTTCATGCTCGCGTCATGCGAAACCGCGACGCGGGAAGGAACAGGCTATATGGGAAAGACAGAACGGCAGGATATCTACACTCGCATCACCGCCAAAATCGTCGCTTCGTTCAGGCGGTGCTCAATCAGCTAAAGAAGGACGGCGCCGAGATTGCGTCCGCATCAAAGGATACCGGGATCAAGACCGCTGTCACGGTCCATGGTCACTACAGCCAGACCGGGTCCTACCTGGAGGTCACATTCATTTCGGACAGCCCGTCCCAGACTACGGTTCGCGTCGCTGCGTATGAGAAGAAGCGATACAAGGCTTTGACGACGGAACCCTGGTCAACGCCGAAGCTGAATACAGAGAAATCACGGGCTGAGGCCGCGAGGTTAAAGCGGGAATTGGAATGGCAGTGATCACAATCGCATAGCGAACTACGCTCGAATCTTGCGATCTCCGAGCAGAATCAAACGCGCGTATGGAACCGCACCGGCTCGAAATTACTTATATCGGCGGCCCGACTTGTCTGTTGGAGTTCGGCGGACTCCGGCTACTCACAGATCCGACATTCGATCCCGCAGGAGGCGAGTACGCGTCCGGATCGGCTACTCTTCGAAAACTTTCAGGCCCGGCGCTGAATGTGGAAGCCCTTGGCTCATTTGACTATGTACTTCTGAGCCATGATCACCATTTCGATAATCTCGATCATACGGGCCGGGCCGTGTTGGCTGACGCGAAATCAGTGCTCACGACGGAAGAAGGCGCTGGAAGGCTTGGCGGCAAGAGCGTGGGGTTGAGGGACTGGCAAGGCATTCGGCTTCCCGCTCACAATGGACGGAGCCTGCAAGTGGTTGCCACACCGGCGCGCCACGGACCAGAAGGACCCAAGCGCGGAGCGGTGAACGGGTTTGTTCTATTTCTGGAGGACGCACCCGAGCACGCCGTTTACGTTTCTGGCGATACGGTCTGGTATGAGGAGATTGGAGAGGTTGCACGGCGATTCAATGTTCAGGTCGCGATCCTTCACTTGGGCGCCGCCCGTGTGCCGGAAGTCGGTCCGTTTCATCTGACGATGACAGCCGCCGAGGCAGTGGAAACCGCACGTCGCTTCGCGACTGCAGTGATTGTTCCTCTCCATTTCGAAGATTGGGCCCACTTTTCTGAGGGTTCGGAGGACATAGCTCGTGCCTTTGCCAGCGCGAAGATGGAGCGCCGCTTGCGATGGCCAGAACGCGGCAGGGCGATTCAGATCGATCTGTGATCCGGCCCCTGGTACTGCGGTCTGAACTTGCACCATCGAGCACGTGGCTGTCAAACGTTAGAGCACGTCGTCAACCACAATGCCGACGTGTTCCATCCGGTGAATAGGCATATGTTGGATGGTAAGGAACCAGATTTATGCCGCATCCGCCGCGCGGGCGCTATTACACTCATCACGCCGGGAACTGCCTTCGAGCACTGCGGCTGAGCCGTTTTCTACTGGAGCTCTTGCGCCAGGCCGCGCGATTGCGCGCGGCGGATCAATTCTTTCAGTTTCTTTTCTGCTCTTTTCGCTTCGGCCGCTTGCTGGGCGCCCAATGCCGCCTGACGCTTCCCTAGTTCCCCTTGTTGGCGGCCAAGCCTTGCCTGCTGGGCGCCCAATTGCGCTTGCTGCTGCCCTATTCGGGCTTGCACCGAAGCCATTTGAGCCTGCATTCCCGCTAAGCGAGCCTGTAGCTCGCCGAGCTGCTCCTGAGCTTCGCTTGCAGTCCCAGTGAGTTTCTTTGAACTCAGCTCATTGAGCTTTGCTTTCAGCTGCACCAGCTTTTGAGATAGCCGTTCCTGTGCGGATGCGTCGAGTCGCTTGTTGGTGACTTTCCGCTGAGCTTCTCCATATTTGGCCTGCGCCGCGCCTAGTTTCGCCTGCTGCTCTCCCAGCGCCCTCTGCATTCGGCCGAGTTCTGCCGACGGCGTGAGAATCTGCTGCGCTTGAGCGAGCACACCTTTGTCGCGAATCACGTATGTATCGCCGCGCGACGTGAACTCAATCGCTCCGGGTTCGTGGCCAGGGGCAGTCGAATGGGTGTCGGAGATTTCGCCAAATTCCGCTCTGTGCCCGGTGGGCGTCGTCACCAGGATGGATGTGATGTCGGACCCGCCCGTTGACACTACGGCGACTGCGGGTTGCGAATCGGCCGAAGCCGGTTTTGTCGGTGATGCCTCCACCGGTGCGGTAGGGCTGCTTGCCTGAACAGAGTTGCCGGCAGATTGCGATACGGGCAATGCTAGCAGTCTGGGGGTTTGCAGACCGATCAGGCCGAAGGCAATGCAAGCGGCCGAAGCGAGTGCGAGGCGACGCCTGGAAATACGAGGAACATGTGTCCGCGTTTTATCCAGCAGCACTCGTACCCGCGTCAGTAGCTCGGATTCGCGGTCAAGAAACGGAACCAGCATAATTCTGGCGGTTTGCATGGGCTTAATCTCAGCCACTCTCGCGAGACACGCCGCATAGCGCTTCGATTCATGAATAGAGGCCACATAGTCGTCGCAAGCCATCTCCCGATCCAGATCAAGGCGGTGCCCTAAGTACCGGATGAGCGGGTGAAAAATGGCGATGGCTTCCAGAACGCGTTGGATCGCGATCAATATGTCGTCGTAGCGCGCCATGTGCGCCAGTTCGTGCAAGAGGACCTGCTCGGCTTCTTCGTGCGTCAAGCAGTCGGCAAGATCCGCCGGAAGGATCACGTGAGGACGCATATAACCGATCACTGCGGGTGATGAGAGTTTCGTCGAAATGGAGATAAGGGTCGGCCGGCTAGGGCGCACACGCGCGCACAATTCGCGGAAACGCGACTCCAGATCCGATCCTGCGGGTACGGACATGCGCTTCAGCCGCCGTCCGCAGAGAAGACTCCAGATTACGCGAATGCTTTGCACGCCCGCCGCCAAAAACCAGCAGAGAAGAAAAGCGGCGGCTCCCGAAAGCTGGATGGCAGTTGAGGAAACGTGGCCCACTTCTGGCAACTGTGATGCCGGAATCGACGAATCGGGCGGCAACACTTGAGGAATGCTGCCAAAATCCGTAATTGCAGCGCTGACGCTCTGCGTGTGCGTTTCGATGGGCAAACAGGAGATGACCGGCATAAGCAGGACAAATGCGAGCGACATCCACCAGAGACAGCAACGGGTAGCGGCGCTCCATCCTTTGCACCGCGCGGCAATAACGGCGATCAGGGCGCCTATGCATACAATAACGGCTGTATTGATCAGCCCGGCAACAAACATGGCGCCCGCGCGGTTCAACGCGTAAACGATATCGGCAAACATATCTCTGCTCCTTCTACTCTTCTTCCGCGATCAGCTTGCGTATGCGGTCCAGATCGCGCTTTCGGATTCGTTGACTTTTCAAAAGGTTCGCCACAAGCAGCTCGGGGGAATCGTCGAAAAAACGCGCTAAGACGCGGCGTACCGCACTGGCGCTCGCATCGGCCCGGTCGATCAAGGGTTCATATGTGAAGGCGCGGCTTTCTTTCGTGTGCCGCACAAATCCCTTCCTTTCTAGAATCCGGAGCGTGGTTAGGACCGTGTTATAGGCGAGCGGGGGGTCGGCATCGACGACCTCCGCAATTTCGCTTACAGTTCCAGGACCGCGGTCCCACAAAATGTTCATGAGCCTCAGTTCGGCTTCGGTCAACTCTTGGGAAGCTTTTCTCGGCACTGCGAATCCCTCTTTGGGAACTCTTAAGGATTTAAGAGGTCCCAACTCCCTTATAGACCTTTCCGGACAGGCTGTCAACTAATTATTTAAGAGTCGTGGGGGTAGCCACACGGCGCGGCAAACCGATACCTTGACAGGAATTCACCGTACGCTCGCTCGTGGTTAACCGGTGGAAGGGCCGACTCCATTGTTGGAGCACTATTCGCAGCTTAGGGAGTTCGCTGGAGCCGGATATGAGGCGGAAGTCAATCGAACTGTACCAATACCGCCGTCAAATCGTCCTGTTGGGCGTTCAGTTGGATCGTTTCAAATAAGCGGTCAATTACTTCACTGGGTTTCGCATGGTCTGAGTTATCGAAACGATACCGTTCCATTCGAATAATTTGCGTTAGGAAACGGACCGATGAACAGCCCATTTTCTGCAAGCTCTACCACTTTCCGTGCCTCTCTTCGAAGCAACAGGCTGGGTGGATGACCGGCTCCGGAGTACGTGATGATGCCCGCTTCTGTATCGATTGCCGCACAGGCAGCCGTGATGTACTGGCCGCCAAGGCTGCCGCGAAGCATCAGATTCAAACCAGTGAGGATTGCAGCCGGGTTGTTTGCCTGCCCTCGTTGTGCGGCGAAACATACCTTGAGCATGGAGGCCAACAGGGCGGCGGGAACACCGTGTCCGGAAACATCGGCCACGAGAATCGTCAGATGACTGTCGCCATGGATCAGAAAGTCGTAGAAATCGCCCGCGACGGAAGTCATCGGCTGGTAGCGTGTCGCGATATGGAGCGATGCCAGACCTGACGGCGTTTCGGGAATTATCGAAGCTTGGATTCGTCTGGCGGTCGCCAGTTCTTGCTCCACATCGATCAGTTTTCGCTCGGTCGCGAAAGCGCGCCGGAGGGCGGTCCAGATCAATCCCACAAGCAAAATAAAGAAGCCTACCGGCTCGAGATCGATTCCTCCCGCGCCCCCGCTCCGAACCGCTTGGTCAGCCCGGAGCACGCCTCGATTTTCGAGCACAACAAAAATGCCAAAGATGAGCAGTGGCCAGGTGAGCGAGGCTGCAAGGGAATCTGAAACGCTGCGCCTCGCAACGGCATGTGACAAGACCAAGGCGGTTCCGCCAATGACCAGGGCGCTATTAGTCAGGTCCGTTGCGTGGTCTAGGTGAAACAACAACGCAGCGGGTATCGCAGCAATGGCAAACGCGATCTCAAGCCAGAGCCAAGTTGTGATCGATCCTTTCCAGCCGCGGCCGAAAAGTTCGCGCGCGAATAACGCGTATGGTATCGGGATGACATACGTGATGCAAAGCGTCCATGACGCGACGTCCGCGCCGGGAACATTGAACGCGTCGCGAACCAGATCGTTTTCAAGAAAGAGGCGAATCGCATACAGGACGGAGAATATGCCGACCCAGAGGAATAAACGATCGCGATACTTCAGCCGTGCAGCCACAAGCGCCAGGATGCCCGCGACGAACGTGATACAGGCGATACCAAAAAATGGAAGATCGTCACGCAGCGCGGCGTAGACGGCCTGGCGCGGGATGGAGTCGGAGAGCACTCAGGTCAGGCTACCGCATGACCGCCTGCGGATCATTGAGGCAGGTCAGCAGAAACCGGAGGCACATGCGAAACGATCCCGGCGATCCGTTCTCCGGGAATCGGCCCCGGTCCGCTCGGTATGGCCGAGACCAGGCCAACTGCCGACCCCGCGCGTACTGCAAATTGAGCTTCCTCGACCGATGCAATACAGCAGATTTTTACCGGATCGGGACAGTCATAAACGTTACGCGATCACTTCCAATAACAAGGACGGAGACTCGATTGTGTAATCGGGTTTCAGCGCGGAACAGACCTCGCGCCTTCCGTAGCCATAGCTCGCCCAGCAGCTGGCGGCCTCGATGTTGCGCGCGAAACGGATGTCCGCGTCTGTGTCGCCCACGACAAGGACCCGCTCCCGATTTACTTCCGGATATCGAGGTAGGATGACGGCATGGAAAACCGCGGGTTCAAAGTCCATCACGATGGTATTAGATGCCCGCAAAGCGATTGCGAGTGTCGAATTACCCGTCACGACAGCACATCGTCGTCAGGTGGTCACAATCGTGAATTGGATGCCTCTTTCATTTAGTCGCGCAATAAGCGCATCGCCCAAAGCCGTGCTCGGTGTCAGCACGCCCGCGCGGGACGGCAGCGCTGCATCCCGGCTGGCGAGGGTGAGAGCAGCCTCGCAAAGGCATTTCACGGTGATCCGGTTCGCAGGATCGCCTTGACCGGCGACGAGAGCGCGGCTGGTTCGCCCGTCTCGAGTGCGAGCAAACAACTCGCAACGAAACCATCCGGCGTCCATTGCTTCGTCGAAAGGCCGGTTCCGGGGCGTGGGCCGACACGACGCATCAGATGCCGCACGCTCTGAAATTTCATCGCCCGCTCGGGGAAGCCGCTAATGGCCGCGAACGCCGTTGCGCGAAGGCGCGCATTTCTGCCGTCGAACCTCATGTATTCCTGGTAGGTGAAGTCGCGATTGAGGAGGGCGGAACTGCGGCGGACCACTCGCGTATCGATAACCCCCATCACCCACGGGGTGACCCACGCGCCGATATCGGCATCGAACTGGACGCCTCTGGGATCGTGCTCGATGGGGCACGGCGCTCGCTTTGCGTCCGGTATCAGCAAGAATGGATCTCGCATCTTTTCAACCGCGCCCGAATCCCACGTATGCAGAGCGGTCACGAGCGTACCGCCATTGGGCGATCCTCCTTTGGACTGAAAGAAAGCCTTAACTTCGGCCGTCTCCGGACCCAGTTGGCCGCTGATCAAATAAGCTCCGAGGTCACATGGAACGCAGTCAAAGCCGCAGCATGGAATGATTCGAACGCCCTCTGCGGAGGCGCGTTCGTGGTACCGATCAATAAGAGAGCGGACCCAAAGCGTCTAGCCGGTGATGTCCACATAATCGGTGCCGAATCGTACACAAGCATCAACAATAGGCCCGCCATAAAGTGAAAAAGGTCCGGCAGTTGAAATAAGGACACGGGTCTTCGATATCAGCCTGTCGATCGCAGACCGCTCGCTAATATCGGCGACGAGAACGGAGATACAGCCTTGGAGGCTGTCCAGCTTCTTTCGGTCGCGACCTGCAATGGCCCAAGCCAGACCGGTTGGAGCATTTTCTGTCAGATAACGAACTGCCTGCCGACCCGTGAATCCGGTCGCGCCGTACAGGACGATATCGAATTGCCGGGTAGTCATAGAAAAAACACGTGATTCATGTCCAGGATGATAAAGAACGCCCCTTCCGTCCTAACCTGGGCATTTTCGGATCTCATCGCGTCCCATTATGCTTGCGATTGAGAAAACAAACAATCTTGTTTTTGATCGTGGTAGACTGTACGATCCCGTAAACAAATAGATCTTGGCGACTCCCGCTCGACGGTCAAGGATCTCTGCAATCCGGTGTTGTGTCGACAATGTGGACACGATCAGGAACGGGCTCGGTTCCTAATCGGCGTGGTTATGAGCGAGCACAGATGAAAGCGCGACGACGCGGGAGGAGGCGCGCGCTCCCATACGCTTGCACAGGTTGGACCGCGAACCCGTAGCGGGCCAGGAGCGCTAGCATTTCGTTGGTATCGAACAGGCGAACGGGATGAATCTCGCGGCAGCGCCGATAGAGATCGCCTACCTTCCGGAAAGTCTCGATCATCCGGATAAGTGTGCGGGTTGATTGATCTTCAGTGGTTTCGGCCAACACGGCCCAGTCGGCGCCCGAAGTCCAGAACCGTCCCGCAAGCGACGGCTCGCCGGTTTC
>DASVGP010000013.1:0-35687 GCA_036379475.1 Bryobacteraceae bacterium
CGCGGTTTCGGCAAACGTACCTTTGCAGGTGGACCAGAAAGCGCAAATGAACTTTAAGCTTACACTCGGCGCGGTCAGCCAGACGGTCGAGGTCACCGCCGGGGCTCCCTTGGTGGAAACGCAGAGTTCGGAAATGGGCCAGGTGATCAACGAACGCTCGGTCGCACAGTTGCCGCTCAATGGCCGCAACTTTGCGCAGCTCGTGTATCTGGTTCCCGGTGTGACGACAGGCCAGGTCGGGGAGAACCTCTCCGGATCGAGCAGCTTCAATCCGCGTGCGGCATCCGATTTTAACGCCTTGGGAAGCCAAGCCAACGCGAACGCCTGGTATGTGGACGGCATCATGGACAACGAATACACGTTCAACACCGTCATGGTGCAGCCGTCGGTCGAATCCGTGCAGGAATTCAAAGTATTGACAGGCACTTACTCGGCGCAATTCGGCCGCGGAGCGGGCGTCGTCATCACGCAGACAAAATCCGGAACCAACCAGTTTCATGGAAGCGTTTTCGACTTTCTGCGTAACGACTACATGGATGCGCGGAACTATTTCAACGCCGCTCCTCAGCCGGTGCCTCCCTACCGGCGCAACCAGTTCGGCGCTACCCTCGGAGGTCCGATCATCAAGAATCATACGTTCTTTTTTGCCGATTACTACGGCACGCGCGAGTCGAAGGGCCAGACCTCCATCAGTACAGTTCCAACCGCGCAGGACCGCATCGGCGATTTCAGCGACAATCCTGTGACGATCTATAATCCAATGACCACGCGCGTGGACCCCGCGACCGGAAGGTTAATCCGTGATGTTTTTCCGAATAACACAATTCCCGCAAGCATGCAGAATCAGGTGGGCCTGAACGCAGCGAGTATTTATCCGCTGCCCAACATCGCAGGCGCGGGTCTCGAGAACAATCGGGTAGATAGCGAGGCCACGGTGACGGACGACAACGGCGGAAACATCCGTATCGACCAGAGGCTCGGGCAGAACGACTCCCTGTTTGGCCGCTACAGCTTCGAGAAATTTGACCTCTTCGATGTACGCCAGAGCGACTGCTGCCTTCCTACACCGGCGAGCGCGGCATCGCGTTTCGATCTCGGTCCGCTTGTCGCTGGTGGGAAGGATGATACGCTTGCGGCTTCGGGTTTCGCATTCAACGAAACCCACATCTTTTCGCCAGCCATGGTCAATCAGTTTATCGCCGGATATGCGCGGACGAATCCATTTACGAAGCAATCCGACTTCGGCCATGATGCCGCCACATCCTTGGGGATTCAAGGAATCAATATCAGCGAGTTCACCACAGGAATCCCGACCATTAACATCTCAAATGTGCCAGGCCTCAGTAGCTACACTTCTCTGAACGGAGGGCCGTCATTTCTGCCCGCGCGCCCGGTCCAGACCTCTTATCAGATTTCGGATAACCTCTCATGGACCAAGGGCAATCATAATCTGAATTTCGGATACCGGATCATCAAAGATTTGGTATTTCCATTCACGAACACGAATACGCGTGGCGTACTAAATTTCGCCACCAACTTGACAAACGATCCTGCCACGTCAACGGGAGGCAATGGTTTGGCGGCTCTCCTGCTCGGATATCTCGCAAACGGCAATTCTTCAGGCGCAAGCCGAGGGTTTTTGCAGAGCCCGTACTATCTGACGGTTTGGGAGCACGCGGCATACGTGGAAGACAACTGGAAAGTGAATAGCCGTTTGACCTTGGACCTCGGCCTGCGATGGGACCTGTTTACGCCATATACGGAAGAACGCAACCGGCTGACCAATTTCGATCTTTCCAGCCTAACGCTGCTCTATGCGGGAGTGAATGCAACGAGAACGGCAGACGTACAGACCCGCTGGAACGATTTCAGCCCGCATCTCGGATTCGCGTACGACGTGACTGGAACCGGAGGCACCGTGATCCGCGGCGGCTTCTCGATGTCTTATTTCCCGGAGCAGACCTCGGCGTCCAATTTCCTGGGCCAGCAGGTGCCTTATACAATTTCGCAGAACACTCCGGTGATAGCGCAATTCCCATTAGGAACGGAGATGTCCACCATCCCGACGATCAACGACCCGTTTACCGCGCCGGTACCGGTGCAGCCTATGACAACCGCTGCATTGGTCGCCGACAATCCCAGCGTGATCGGCCAGTCATTTACAAACGAGACACCGTACTACGAAACCTGGAACTTTGATGTGGAGCATCAAATTGGGAAAAGCATGATGACAGAACTGGCATATACCGGTAGCCGCGGCGTGCATCTGGTGTATTGCGAGAACCCGCAGGAGGTCGAGCCCGGCCCATCCAGTATCCCGTCCGATCTGCGGGTGACGATCCCATCCATTCCTACGTTCCGCAGCATCCTCGAATGCGGTCCGTCGAACAGCTCCACATATCACGGCCTCGCCGCCAAACTTAGTAAGCGTTACTCGTCGGGAATACAGTTTCTGTTGAGCTATACCTGGTCGAAATCGCTGGATTACGGCGGAACTGCTGCCAGCGGCGGAGGCGCCGTCGGCAATCCGCAAACGGTCACTGACCTCGCTGCCGGATACGGCCCCTCTGGGTTCGATATCCCTCAGCGCTTTGTAGGAAATGTGGTTTGGAACTTACCCTTTGGCCACGGGCGAGCGTTGCTCAACCGCGGACTGCTCTCCTATATAGTCGGAGGATGGCAACTGGGTGGTATTGCAACCATTCAGAGCGGTCTTCCGTTCACCGTGGGAAATATGTCCGGCAGTTGCCCCAATAATGCCTCGAACTGCTGGCCGGATCGGATCGCCTCAGGAGAGCTCTCCAATCCCGATTATTCCCACTGGTTTGACCCAACTGCTTTCGCCGAGCCGTGTCAGGTGGCTCTGGTGAATGACACTTGCTCACAGGCTGCCTACCGCTACGGGAACTCGGGACGGGGAATCCTCCGCGCGCCCGGTACTTTCAATTTCGACCTGTACACGCAGAGAAACTTTGCTATCCGCGAGCGCGTGAATTTGCAGGCCCGGCTGGAAGCATTTAATGCGTTCAACCATCCGCAAATGGGCTTCCCGCATACGGGCATCAACCCAGGTGACCCTGCTGCCTCCTCAACCGCCATCACCAGCACCATCGGCGATAACCGCGATTTAGAAGCGGCAATTAAGATTACGTTTTGAGAAACGCTTGAAAAAGAGGAGAGATTTGCAATTCGATGCGAGACGAAAACGACTCGAAGTGGAATCGGCGTGGAATCTTCAAGGCATCGGCAGGATTGCTCGGCGGAACGCTGCTAGCAGACGCCTCCGGGCTCGCCCGCCAAGAACCGAGTCAGAGCAACGCCGGAAGACGGGCGGGGAATGGATCGATCAAGATCACAGATCTCAAATGCGCGATTATAGGCCGTAACCCGACGGTTCGCATCGTCACGAATCAGGGCATTTCCGGCTATGGCCAGGCGGAGTCCGCCAAGTCGTACCTCAAACCGATGGTGCTCTTTTATAAGAGATACCTAATCGGCGAAGATCCGACGGACGTAGCACGAGTGATGCTGAAGATCCGCCGAATGGGAGCATTCAAGCCTTGGGGTGCGGCGGTCAGCGCGATCGAGGTCGCACTCTGGGATATCGCTGGGCAAGTGGCCGGTGTGCCGGTCTATAAGATGTTGGGCGGAAAAATCCGCGACCGCGTCCGTGTTTATGGAAATTCTATTAATAACGTGCCCATACATCCGCGCATGCCGCAGGATTACGCCGAGATCTCAGCGAGAGTGAAAGATGCTAAGGAGGGCTACACGCTGACCAAGCAGCCGGTCGCGTTTCACCATCCGGAAATGCTGACCGCTGTCCCGGACGCCTGGTACGACGAACCGCGCAAAGGACCGCCGCATCCCGATTACGGCCTTCTGACTGAACGGGGCTTCGATCACATCGTTGCTTGCGTGGAAGCCAGCAAGAAGGTGCTGGGCAAGGATGTGGGCCTCGCTTTGGACTGCGGGCCGGGGTGGGTACCCAAGGACGCCATCCGGTTTGCGCGAGTCATGGAGCCGCTGCATCTCGCATGGCTCGAAGACATGATTACCGGCGATTACTATCCTTACCCGAACGCCCAAGTTTTCAAAAAGGTCACCGACAGCACTTCTACGCCGATTCATACCGGAGAGGAGATCTATCTTCGGGAGAACTTCAAGGACCTCATTGAAAACCAGGCCGTTGATGTGATCGGCCCGGACCTGGAAGACGTCGGCGGGATGGCGGAACTCAAGTGGATCGCCGAATACGCTAACCTCCACGGCATCCTGGTGGCTCCGCACGGAATTTTCGACGGTCTGTTCGGGGTTGCCGCGCAAGTGCATATGGGTGCGGCGCTGCCGCAAAACTATATCGCATTCGAATATGCAGTAGGTCAGCCGGATTGGTGGTATGACATTGTCGAAGGTCTGCCGGACCCGGTGGTTAAGAAAGGATTTATTGAAGTTTGGGACAAACCAGGCCTCGGCATCACGTTCAACGTGCGCGCAGCCAAAGCGCACCTGAGAGCAGAGGACCGCGATTTCTTCGATTGAGCGCGACCTTAGTCGCGGGGTGCTGAGATTCGGGCCACTCCGCTGCAAGCAAAATCTGAATTTAGAAAAGAGATAATCAAACGCAATGCAAGACGAAAACGACTCGAAATGGAACCGCCGTGGAATGTTTAAAGCATCAGCGGGATTGCTCGGTGGAACGCTCCTGGCAGAAGCTGCGCTCAGTCAAGGTAGCGCGCAAACGCGGGCAGCGAACGGACCCATGAAGATTACAGATCTCAAATGCGCAATCATCGGCCGTAACCCCACCATTCGAATCGTTACCGACCAAGGTATCTCCGGCTACAGCCAGGCGGAGTCCGCCAAGCCGTATCTCAAACCGATGGTGCTCTTTTATAAGAGATACCTGGTGGGCGAAGATCCGAGGGATGTGGCGAAGTTGATGTTGAAGATCCGCCGCATGGGGGCATCCAAGCCTTGGGGCGCAGCGGTCAGCTCGATCGAGATTGCGCTCTGGGATATTGCCGGGCAAGCTGCCGGGTTGCCGGTTCACAGGCTGCTGGGTGGAAAAATCCGCGACCGGGTCCGCCCCTACGGAAACTCCGAAAACAACGTACGCATGAGACTCCGCGAGCCACAGGATTATGCCGAGGCCGCGGCCAAGCTGAAAGAGGCTAAAGAGGGCTACACGTTGTTCAAGATGCCCGTCGGCTTTCATAACGATGCCATGATGACTTCCATTCCGGACGCCTGGTACGGCGAGCATTGGCACGGCCCGGCCGCGGGGTACATGGATCGTGGACGGATGACGGAGCGCGGTTTCGATCATGTTATTGCCTGCGTCGAAGCCGCCAAGAAGTCTCTGGGCAAGGATGTCGGCCTTGCTCTGGACACTGGACCGGGCTGGACACCTAAGGACGCCATCCGGTTTGGGCGAGCGGTCGAACCTTTCCATCTCGCATGGCTGGAAGACCTGATTACAGGCGATTACACGCCTTACCCAAACGCCCAGGTGTTCAAGGAGGTCACCGACAGCACCACAACTCCGATTCACACCGGAGAGGAGATCTATCTCAGAGAGAACTTTAAGGATCTGATCGAAACACAGGCGGTCGATGTGCTCGGCCCGGACCCCGAGGATGTCGGCGGGATCGCGGAACTGAAGTGGATTGCCGAATACGCCCATCTTCACGGCATCCTGGTGGCTCCGCATGGAATTTTCGACGGCCTCTTCGGGGTTGCCGCGCAAGTGCATTTAGGGGCAACGTGTCCGCAAAACTATATCGCTTTCGAATATGCGAAAGGCCAGCCGGAATGGTGGTATGACATCGTCGACGGCTTGCCGGATCCGATCGTCAACAAAGGCTTTATCGAAGTTTGGGATAAACCGGGTCTCGGCATCACGTTCAAAGTCCAGGCAGCCAAGGCACACCTGAGAGAAGAAGACCACGATTTCTTCGACTGAGGCAATGGACAAGAAACGTGGCGCACGCATGCTCTTGCGTGCCTTTTCGATATTCGTGCCGACGGTTGTTCTGGCGTGCACGATACTCTTGCCTAACTGGGCTTCGGCGGCGTCCACGATTACCGTTCGGCTAGACGACCCTCAGGCGGTTTATCTGACTGGCGCCAAGGGCGACGGAAAGGCCGATGACAGCGCTGCAATTCAGGCCGCAATCGACAAGGCCGCGGGCACCAGACGCCAGGGAATCGTGTTTATGCCCTCGGGCCGCTACCGTCTGACCCGCACGGTTTATATCTGGCCGGGTGTGCGCGTATTCGGCTACGGAGCAACACGTCCCATTTTCGTGCTCGCCGACAACACGCCCGGTTTCCAGACCGGCGAGGGCGTCATGGTGATGTTTGCCGGCGCGCGCCCCGGGATGGGATATTTCAAAGGCAGGCCCGTTCCGTTTCCGCCTCCCGGCAACGTGCCGCCCAATAATCAAATCCGAGATGCCAATCCCGGCACGTTCTATTCGGCGTTGAGCAACATTGATTTCGAAATCGGCGTCGGCGATCCGGCCGCAATCGCCATCCGCTTCCACGTCGCTCAGCATTCTTATCTCAGCCATATCGACTTCCATATCGGCTCCGGACTCGCCGCGCTGACCGAGATCGGTAACGAGGCCGAGGATCTGCGCTTTTATGGCGGTCGCTACGGCATCCTCACCGACAAGACCTCTCCCGCCTGGCAGTTCACGCTGATCGATTCCGTATTCGACGGCCAGCGCGAGGCCGCCATTCGCGAGCATGAAGCGGGGCTCACTCTGATTCACGACACATTCCGAAATGTGCCGGTCGCCATCGATATCGATCCTCACTACTCGGACGAGTTATGGGTCAAGGACAGCCGCTTCGAAAACATCTCTCGTGCCGCGGTCATCGTCAGCAACGAAAAGAGCCCGCTCACCGAAATCGGATTCGATAACGCCGTTCTCCGCAAAGTGCCCACGTTCGCGCTGTTCCGCGAGAGCGGAAAGAAGGTGCCTGGCAAGGGCCCGGTCTATCGAGTCCGCAACTTCAATTACGGGCTGATCGTGCCGGGCGAGGGCATGACCGGGAAGATCGGGATGCTTTATCACGCCGCGTCGCTCCGCACTATGCCCGCGCCGCTGCCGCCTGCGATACCGCCGCTGCCGCCGGAAAGCGAATGGGTGAATGTCCACACTCTCGGCATTACAGGAGACGGCAAGACAGACGACACCGCCGCGATTCAAAAAGCCATCGATACCCATCGCGTACTCTACTTCCCGAGCGGCTATTACGTCGTGCACGATACGCTGCGCCTCAAACCGGATACGGTGCTGATCGGGTTGCATCCGGTCATGGCGCAGTTCGACCTCCCCGGCAATACTCCGGGATTTCAAGGCGTGGGTGCACCGCGGCCGGTATTCTATGCGCCTCCCGGTGGTTCGAATATCATCAGCGGCTTCGGCGTCTTTACTGGTGGCATCAATCCACGGGCCGTGGGCGTGATGTGGTGCGCCGGAGCCGGGTCGCTGATCGACGATGTACGCTTCCTGGGCGGACATGGCAGCGGCTTCAATCCCTACAACAACAACCACACCGCGGATCCCGACATCCACAAGCGCTGGGATGGCCAATATCCCAGCCTTTGGGTGACCAACGGCGGTGGTGGAACGTTCGCCGACATCTGGACTCCCGATACTTTCGCCCAGGCCGGCTTCTACGTCTCCGATACGAAAACTCCCGGCCACGTATACGAGCTTTCGAACGAGCATCACGTGCGCAACGAGATCAAGTTCGATCATGTCGAGAACTGGGATCTCAATGCGCCGCAGACCGAGGAAGAGGCAGGCGAAAGCCCGGACGCCGTGTCGCTCGAGTTCGATTGGTCTAAGAACATCACCGTCGCGAACTATCATGGCTATCGCGTAACACGCTCGCGCGCGCCCTTTCCCGCCGCCGTGCGGCTCTACCATTCCAGCGATATTCACTTCCGCAATGTTCACGTCAATGCCGAGAGCGGATTTGCCACCTGTTATAAAAACGGCTGCGGTACTTTTCTGCGCGCGAGCAAATATCCATTCAGCAATGCCATCCAGGATCTGACGCATCATCTCGAAGTGCGCGAACGCGAGTTTGCGGTACTCGACGTTCCCGCCGACCCCGCCAAACCAGCTCCCGCCCGCGATTCGGCCGTAGTGGCTCCAGGCGATCGAGTCCATAAATTGGAGGATGGGTTCTTTTCCATCTCCGGCGCGGCCGTGGACGCTTCGGGAAAGCTTTATTTCATCGATCATCACGAACAGCGCATTTATGGATGGTCACCTGCAGAGGGCCTGACAATCGAACGCGATAACCCGCTCGACCCGGTGAACCTGTTCTTCGATAAAGCGGGCGACCTGCTGGTGCTTTCTTCGGCTGGCCCGGAGGGGACCGTTTATGCGTTTCGCCCAGGATCTCCGGAAACTCAGATTTCGGTGCTCACGCCCCAGGAAACGAAGCCGCAGCCTGGAACACGAGCGGTTCTGCCGGTCAACTACTGGAACAATGGCGAATTCCGGAATCAGCTTAACTTCAAGACCATGACGTACAGAACGCTGGCCGAGATGTTTGCTCAAGACGTGACCACGCCCAAAGCGAAAGAATATGTCTCTCCCGACGGGACCGTTTTCTTACCTGCCGGGCGTGTCTTCCGCCAGGGCCCGCCGGATTACACCGGCTGGAGATGGTCCGATAATCTCGACACCTACGGTTTCATAACTGCCGCCCCCGGGAAACCCGTTTACGTCAGCAGCGAATCGGAAGACGTTACCTACGGCGCAACGGTCGATGCCGACGGCGCGTTGAGCAACTTAAAGCCCTTCGCCCAGCGAGGCGGCGAGTGTGTCGCCGTAGACTCCAATGGCAATGTATATGTAGCGAACGGTGAGATTTTTGTCTACAACCCGCAAGGCAAGCAGATCGCCGAAATCGACGTGCCGCAGCGCCCCATCGATATCGTTGTCGGCGGCCCCGATCGCCGTACGCTGTTCATTCTGTCCCACCATACGCTCTTTGCCGTCAAGGTGCGTGCGCGCGGCACTCGGCCCTGAGATGCGCGGCTAGGGATGCCGGTTCGAAAGCATGGCCGCCGACGTGAGGACATTATCTACAAACAGTTTTTTGGGACACGATGAGAATCGCCGCGCACTCATGGTGATGCCTATAGACGCAATCACCGCCCCGGCCTGGTCAAAAATGGGTGACGCGAGGCAACAGGCCGCTTCGGTCATTTCTTCGCAGTCCTGTGCATATCCCGCCCGCCGTACGTTAAGAAGTTCCTGCTCCAAAACGTTGAGGCAGGTGATCGTATAAGGCGTGCGCTCCGCCAGCCGTGACCTGTCGATAGCACGGGATCTTGAAACTTGATCCAGGTTTGCTAAGACTGCCTTACCAAGCGCGGTGCAATGGACCGGTTTTGCATCTCCGATACAGCCTTCGAAGCGCCCGTCGCCAGAAACCTCGGCTTGGTGAACCAAAATGACCTCCGAGCTTGCGCGGTCGAAAACAGCTAAATTCGCTGTGGCACCGCACCGCTTCGAAAGCTGGAAAAGAGCCGGCAGCCCGGCACGCTGCAAGGCGCTGGTGTGAGTAACGCTCCAGCCGAGCTGGAGCAGCCGACGTCCAGCCTTATACCTTCTTGTTTCCGGGCTTTGAATCACGTATCCGCAAGTCTCTAAAGATCCCAGGATGCGATGCACGTCACTCGGAAGCAAACCAGTACGCTGGGCGACCTCTGTCAGTCCCACCGAGGGATGCCCATTCATTGCTTCGAGCACGCGGCAAACCTTAACCACCGTGGTCGCGGGCTTCATACCCTTCACACTTCTCCTGAATCCCAATCAATGCTTTCGCTTTCGATGCCTCGCGGTCGCCTTCCTGAGCAGCGCGTCGAACTCGCTCCGCGGCATCTTCAGGCGGTCCGGGTGAGCGTCGACCCATTTCCCGAATGCGGCAAACTTCGCCGCGTTCCAGCCCCCTTCGAACTGCCCGCCATTCTTGCCCTCCTGATTCAACTCGAAATTGAAGGCATCCATCAGGTTGGTGAATTCGGCTGCGCTCACGGCTTGCTCAGCCAAAATGGCTGGGATAAACAGTACTCCGTCTTTGTTGGCCATGACCAGATCTCCCGGCAAAACGATCGCGCTCCCGATGCGAACCGGCACGTTGATGCCGGTCAGGATCATGTCCTTCCAGGCGGATGGATCGTAGCCACGGTAAAAGCCGTTGAAGTTTGGAATCTCGCGATTTTCCGTCTGATCCCGGATGCCGGCGTTAAAAATGAAGTCGGCGTGGTGACCGGCGATTCCATTGCCAAGATTGGACCCGATCAGGGTGCCCTGGACAATCTTTCCAAAGCCGTCAGCCACATACACGTCGCCCTTCTGCAATTCAGCTATTGGCCAGCTATTGGTGTCCCCGACTCTATCTTCCCCCTTGCCTTCGGCATGTATCGCTCGGGCCATATCCGGCCTCAACGGCATGTATTGAGCGGTGAGCGCCCGGCCGGCAAAGGGCTTATCGATGTGGAGCGCTTTCCAGTGCCCGTCATATTGGTTGCGATAGCCATGAGCCCGCAGATAACCCCAGACGTCTTCGATCGAGACGTTCAGAACCCGTTTCAGCAGGTCGTCGGAAATTTCCGGCCGGCCGTCCGGGAACCGGGGTCCCTTCCACTGCGACGTGTAGAACATCATTTGCTGCCGGGTAACTTTGACCTGAGCAACGGCCGGTACAGATCCCAACAATATGCATGCCGCGACTGCGGCAATGATCGCCTTTTTCATTCGACTTTCCTCTTAACGAGTACCTCAGGGCGAGTGTAAGGCGAATCGCGATAAAAGTGAAGCAAAAAGGTGAAAGTTACTGTTACAGCGCCATGTAACGTTGGTGAGATCAGGTTACATCCCGTTTCTTTGCTGCCCCATCCAGATATCTTCCCGATCATCGGACAAGACAAAAAACAATGTGTGTTCGTCCCTGGAGATCGTAAAGCGATAGCACATATTCCCTGCAGGAAATGACATCAAGAAATGTACAGTGTGCCGGTGCAGGTTGGCTACATAAATGCCGTCGTGCTGACTGAAGAGCAGGTGAAAGCCGTCGTGCAGCCACACGGTGGAGGGAAAGGCAGCATTAGAAGCGATTTTCCAATAATCCCGCGTAGCCGGTGTATAGATGTAAAGCGCTCGGTGACCAAAAGCATCCGAGGGAATGCGCCCGACCACGGCACCGTCTCCAGGAGACCAGGCGAGCGGAACAAAACCCGCGGGCAATCCCCATGAAGATGCCGCATGCCCGGGCGGCTCCAACGCAACCGGCTTGCCGTGATCGGGGTAGCCGATCAACGTCCCATCGGGAGCCCAGCAATCCGGGAAGCTGCCTCCCTTTGTGAGCTGCCGTAGTCCGCTGCCGTCCGGATGAATCGACCACAAGTCGAACCTGCCGCTCCGATTCGACAGAAAGATGATTTCTTTCCCGTCCGGAGACCAACTCGGCAAACGATCACTAAAGGGATCGTTCGTGAGCCGGTGCAGAGAACTGCCGTCGGGCCGGAGGAGGACCAAATCCTCTTGAGGGTCCTCCATGCGCGCCACGATCCATCGCCCGTCGGGCGACATATTCGGCTCCCGAACCCGCTGCCCACCTTCCGTCAGTGCTGCTTTCTTATCCACTTGCACTTCGCTGCCAACGCGAAACGGAACGCGGTAAAGCCTGCTGGATACGCGGCGGCGGACGTAAGCCAGCCCCTTGCCGCCTCGAGCGAACGCGCTCCACCCGCTATAAGAGGAGGGCGTGATCACCGGCTCGGGCGAGCTGAGCACTGCGCCTGAGCTTTGATCGATCCGCACGCGCCAAAGGTTCATGGAGCCTGCGCGGTCGCTCGAAAAATATAGATAGCGGCCATCGGGGGACCATACCGGGTCCCAATCGGTGAACGTGTCGTTCGTCACCCGGGCCGCTCTTGCCGGCGCCTTTCGGGACGACCGAGCAGATATGACCCAGATGTTCCGCCTACCGCCAGGAGCCATGCCCCAGTAGGCGATCATTGTCCCGTTTGGCGACAAGGCTGGCTGAAATGCATCTTCAGTTGGCGTTGGGAGCGGGCGAACGACCCTGCTTCGCACGTTGACGATGTATAGAGAACTGGGCCGGACGGACTCGGTCTCCGCCGGATCGAGAAATGTCTCGCTGGAAAACACCATTTTCGAGCCGTCCGGCGACCATGAGGGATAGAAACCGAATTCGGTGAGCCGCGAGATGGCGCCTGAATCTGGCTGAAGCAGAAAGATCCCACCGCCGTCGCGATCGCTACGAAAAGCGACTCGGTTGCCAACCGGAGAGTAGGCCGGCTGATAGTTGTTGCTGTCCGAGTCTGGCAGCAAACTCCTCGCCGTGCGTGTGCCCAGACGACGCCGATATAAATCCCAGTGGCCGCTCTCGCGGCATGCATACACCAGGAATTTGCCGTCTGGCGAAAATGTGGGCCAATCGCAGGAAGCTTCTTGTATCGTGATTCGGTTGAAGTGAAAAAAGCCGGACGAATGTGCCTCCGCTCGCCTCGAACGAGCCCATAGAATGAATCCCGACAGCGCACACAGGGCGGTCATAGTCAGAACGGCGTGGCGGCGCCACCCTACACGGGAGCCTTGATTTGGTGGCTTCGCTGGCAGCAGCCGAGGCGCATACTGAAACTCTGGAACATAAGCTCCTTTCGGCAGACCGATACGGATCGGATGTTCGGTGCCTCCGTAATAGCGTTGAATCCGGGCGCGTAGCCGGTTCACTTCAACGCGAACGATGGGATCGAGCCGGGGATCGAAATGGGCGCCTTTCCCGAAGACCTCCAGACCAATCGTGTACTCTTTCAGCTCAGCGGCCGCGCCTTGAAAGTGCTTTTCCACCAAGTACTGCAACAGTTGCCGCTGCCTGGGAGCGGTAGCAAACAACTTGCTATGGAGGATCTCATCCAAGTGGCGAAGCACATCGGATTTCGAGAACTTCTCCTCGTTTAGCGCTGGACCCGCACTCAAGACTTGGACCTCTTTCTGATAGAGTACAGCGGTGATCGTGGCTCGCCGCCGGGTAGGCCGATGTTAGGGGGCGAAATGCAAATAATCAAGACAAAGCCAAAAAAAATGATTGACAGCCGCTGCACCTCGGACTAGAATCGAACTGAAATATCACTAGAGCGATCTTTGTCGCTCCAATGAGGAGGTAGTCATGCTCAAACTCGCAAATTGGGCGGGGGGACTTATCTTGGCGCTAGTGCTTGTGAGTTGCGCCTGGAGTCAAGGGCTGTTCGGCACTCTGACCGGCGTGGTTACCGATCCAAGCGGCGCGGTGATTGCAAACGCTAAGGTGACGCTCGCCAACGCCGAGTCCGGTTCTCAGCGCCAGACTACCACCAATAGTGATGGATATTACACATTCGCGTCCGTCCCGGTTGGCACTTATAACCTGACGATCAATGCGCATGGCTTCCAAACCTACCATCTGGCCGGTGCAGGAATCGGCGGTACGGAGAAGGTGAATATCAACGCCTCGCTGCAGCTCGGGGCGACCAGCCAGACGATAGAGGTCTCCGGCGCCCCGGAGCTGGTGACGCCGGTCGATTCCGGTGCGTTAACGAATACGCTGACGGCTCATCAACTGCAAAATTACGTCCAAGTGGGCAGTAATGCGGCGGGGTTTATCAAGATCATGCCTGGATTCGGCATCTCGAACGGGACGCAGAACAAGGCCAACTATGATGGCCAGACGATAGGAATCAATGCCAATGGCGATGCCGGCAGCCAGAGCCCCCTCAACAACGCCTTTAGCTACAACGGTTTGCCTGGGAATACGTTGGATATCGTCATCGATGGCGCCCACGTCTCCGATCCCGGATGCAATTGCGACACTCCGGTCAACCCGAACTCCAACTTTATTCAGGAATTCCGGGTTTTAAGCTCCAACTACGGTGCCGACGCACAGAAGGGGCCGATGGTGATCACTGCCGTCAGCAAGTCCGGCGGGGAGCACTTCCATGGCGAGGCATTCTTCGATGCCCGCAATTACACTCTGAATTCGAACGATGCTTATTTCAATGCTACCGGTGCCAAGCAAGCGCAAAACGAGTACTACTACCCTGGCGGTGACATCGGCGGGCCGGTTCTGCTGCCGTTCACGCATTTCAACCGAAACCGCAACAAGCTCTTCTTTTTCACTGGTTATGAGTACTTTTATCAGGTTCTCGATACTGGCTTGCTGACGGCAACAGTGCCGACCGCCGGCGAACTGAACGGCGATTTCTCTCCCGCCGAGGTGGCGAAGGAAGGTCTGAAGACGGCCTCCGGTGGCCCTCCCGGACAAGTCGATACATCGCTGTTTCCAGGCGGTCAGATTCCGGCGGCCAGCATAGATCCGAACATGGTAGCGCTCATGAAACTCTATCCTGGGGCGAATGCCGACCCCAACGCTACAGGCGGATTCAATTATGTGAAATCCGAGATTTTTAACCAGAACAACTTCCAGTGGGAGTCGCGCGTGGATGTCAACATTAGCGACAACACCAAGCTGTTCGTGCGCTACAACATGCAGCGCGAAACACAGCAGTTTCCGGTCGGGCTCTGGTGGCGCCAGACCGATCAGGTCCCTTATCCTACCGCTGTGCAAGGTAAAAACCGCTCGGATTCTGTTACCGCATCACTCACCCATGTCTTTAGTCCGACCATGACTAATGAAGTTGTCCTGGCCTACACCTTCGTTGGTTTTCCCAACGTGTTCGAGGACCCGTCGAAGGTGGACCGGAAGACAGTCGGCTATAACGATCCAACCCTATTCGGCGCTGGCGTTTCCCAGATCCCGTCGTTTGGCGGAAGCGGCGGAGCGGGCGAGGCCGCTCTGGTCTTCATGCCGGGCGGCTTCGAAGCAGGCGGGCCTTCCGCCGGTCTCTATGCGAACAAGTACATGCCGAGCTTCAGCGACGACCTGACGAAGGTATGGGGTACTCACACCGTTAAACTCGGATTCTTCTACGAATGGATCAGAAATGCGCAGCCCGCTAACGAAGACACGAACGGCTATCTGCAATTTGTTCCGACCAACAATGCCAGCTTCACTTACGGCAATGCATATGCCGATGAGATAACCGGCAATGCTTCGCAATATACCGAGGCCAATTTCAATCGAATCAATGAGATTTCTTACAACACGATCGAAGGTTATCTCGAGGATTCCTGGAAAGTAACGCCAAGATTGACTCTCCACTATGGTCTTCGGATTACCCACTTCACTCCCTGGTCGGACGATGAAGGCTTTGGGTACTCGATCTTTCTGCCAAAAGAGTACGGTCCGGGCTGTACGCAGTCCCCTACTTTCTGCGGATTTGAGTGGCACAGCCGCAACCATTCCGTTCCGCTTGGCGGCTTCCCCACAGCGACGGCATATTTGCAGCCTCGCTTCGGATTGGCGTACGATCTCACCGGCAAGGGAGACACCGTGCTGCGGGGCGGCTGGGGGCGCTTCTATTACCATAGCGGGCAGTTTACGAGCGGGCTGGAAACCGCAGCAGGTGAAGCGGTAGTGACGGTGAGCCCGAGCAATCTCAGCCCGGCGGGTAATTTATTCGCCAGCCAGCTAGACTCGGTGCCGTTTACCGCTCAGCTTGCCGCTCCCGGCGCCGTTGACAGTAACGATGATCACCAACCGTACACCGATAGCTACAGCTTCACCATTTCACAGCGCGTTACCCATAGCGCATTGCTCGACATAGGTTATGTGGGGAATCAGAGTCACGACATACAAAACTCCGGAGGAGCGGGCAGCAATCAGAACCTGGTTCCGGTTGGAGCTATGCTTGGACAGCCCAATCCGGCGACGGCGAACGCAAACAACTTCCGGCCCTATGTCGGCTACGGCGATATCAACCTGGCGACGAATAACCTCTACGCCAATTACAATGCGCTCCAAGCTAAATTTCTATACCAGCATACACACTCCACCGTAAGTCTTAATTACACCTTTGGAAAGGCGCTGGGAATTGTGGGAGGAGGAACAACGCTGGGTGCTACCTCGGCAACGCTGGACCCGTTCAATCTGCGGAACAACTACGGCATCCAGCCCGGCAACCGCACGCACATTTTTCATGCCGCTTACTCGTTCGACATGGGCAATCCTATCCACAGCAACAAGTTTGTAGATGGCGTTTTGAACGGGTGGCAGATCTCCGGCATTGTCAATTGGGAGAGTGGCGCCAACCTCACCTACAACTCGGGATACAATTTCAATATGCAAACCGGCAGCGCAATCCTTCCCGACTCGGTGAGCGCGGCCAATCCCAAGGGCATTGCCATCTCGAACCAATCGATCTTGGGAACTAATGCAATTCAGCTCAACCCGATCCTGACTTGTAACCCAACCGCAAATCTCAAGCCACAGCAGTTCATCAATAGCGATTGCTTTACCTTACCCACGACGGTCGGCGTAAATGGACCAACCCTGCTGCCGGTCGCGTACGGGCCGGGATTTTTCGATGCGGACCTGGGTCTCTTCAAGAATTTCAGAATCAGCGAGTCGAAAAAGCTGCAGCTTCGCATTCAGGCCTATAATTTCCTGAATCATCCGAACTGGTCATTCCCAAGCGGTACGAACAACCTGACTCTTGATTTTGCTCAGGATCCAACGACGGGAGCGATCACGCAAACGAATCCCAATTTCGGCTATACGACGGCGAAGCAAGGTAATCGGATCGTCGAATTGGAGGCGAAGTTTTACTTCTAGCTGAAGGCTGAAAGCTGAAAGCTTTTCAGGCTTCAGCATTCAGTCATCAGCGTTTGGCGGCATGTTGCGGACGTTAGCGCTAGGAATTCTGTTTGCAGGGCTGCTCTTCTGCCAGAACGCACCACCGGGCAACTTGCTTCAACAGGCGATCCAACGTCAGAAGTCGGGAGATGTCAAAGCCGCGGTTCAAGATTACCGGGAATTTCTTTCGGCGGAGCCGGCGAACATCGTTGCGCTCTCAAATCTTGGTGTCCTGCTCGCGCATACGGGGCATTTCGACCAAGCGGCTGCCGAATACAAGAAAGCGCTGAAAATCGATCCGTCGAATGCGAGTATTCGTCTGAATCTGGGTCTGGCGTTCTATAAATCGGGCCGTGTCCCCGAGGCGGCAAAGATATTCGCAACTGCACGCACGCTCGCTCCAGACAACATGCAGCTCACTCTGCTCCTGGCCGATTGCCGCTTGCGCATGGGAGATAATGCGGGCGTTGTCGCGCTGCTCGAACCGATTGAGAAGGAGAATGCCGATAACCTTGCCATTGCCTACCTGCTCGGGACGGCACTGATTCGCAATCACCAGATTGCCGAAGGCCAAAAGTTCGTGGATCGTATTTTGCGCCATGGGGATTCGGCGGCAGCGCATATGCTCTTGGGCGGCCAAATGTTTGCCGACGGCGATTATCCGGGTGCCATAAAAGAATTGCAAGTCGCAATTCAAAAAGATCCGAAGCTTCCTGGGGCGGAGTCGCTGTACGGGCAGGCATTGCTGTACACGGACGATCCGGATGCGGCAGCGCAGGCGTTCCGGAAAGAGCTGGCGGCCGATCCAAACAATTACGAATCGAATCTGCGTCTCGCCCAGATTCTGATTGAGCGCCGGAAATGGAAGTTGGCCGAGCCGCTTGTGGATCGTGCCTTACGAGTGAGGCCTCAGGCGGTCCCTCCGATGTTGGCTCTCGCGGACGTCGAGATCGGAGAGGCGCGATTCGCCGAGGCCGAGGTGGAATTGACTCGCGCTGGCAAACTCGCGCCCCAATCCGCAGGCTTCCACGAGCGGCTAGCCCGCGTCTATGCCGCTTTGCACAGGGAGCCTGAAGCGGCGCGCGAGCGGCGGCTCGCAGCCCAACTGAGCGCCAAAATGGGATCTCGGGAGCGCGGCCCTGTTCCGGGCGATATCGCGCCCGCATTTACCGCCGCTGAGCCGGGCTCGGAGCAGCGGGTGAGTCTCGACAAATTGCGCCATCACGGCCCGGTTCTGTTGGTTTTCGGCAGTTACACGTGTCCGAACTTCCGCGCTGCCTCCGGCACTCTGAACCGGCTTTATGCCAAATTTAAAGGCCAAATCCCCTTTTATCTCATCTATATTCGCGAAGCTCACACCGGCGGCGGCTGGCAAAGCACGCGAAACGAGCGGGCTGGCATTTCGCTTCCGCCGGCAACCGATATGACTGAGCGAGCCGCCCACGCTGCACTTTGTGTGCGCAAATTACACCTCCAGTTCCCTGCGTTGCTCGACAACAACCAGGGCAGCGCGGCGAAAGCTTACGCGGCGTGGCCGAGCAGCGCCTACGTGATCGGCGGGGACGGGCGCATCGTTTTCCGCACGGGCCTGACGGAACAGGAATTTAAGCCAAGCCAACTGCAGGCTGCCGTTCGAAAGGCAAGCGCTAAGATGCAGTAATCCGATGCTGCGGTGCCTTGTTATCCTCTGTCTCGGGTTCGCCCTCTGGAGCCCTCCAATCCTGGCCAGCGACACTCCAGCGGCTGCTGCGAAGGCCTTGATAAAGGATGCGATCGCTAAGCAGAAAGCCGGCGACTTGAAAACGGCGGTGCGCGAATATCGCGAATTTCTGAAAATGCAGCCGCAAAGTGCAGCCGTGCGCTCCAACCTGGGTGCGGCACTGGCCGGTCTCGGGCAGTTTCAACAGGCAGTTACGGAATATAAAGCCGCTTTGAAGGAATCGCCTTCCCTGCCCGGAGCGGAGTTGAATCTTTCGCTTGCGTACTACAAAATGGGCCGGATCGCCGATGCGTCGCATGAATTGGTCAAGGTTCCCGCAAGCGCGCCCGAAAAGGCGCAGGCCACGCTCTTGCTGGCCGATTGTTATCTGCGCATGGGAAAGAACAAGGGCGTGATCCAAGTGCTGACGCCGGTTCATGCGGCGCGCCCGAATGATCTTGCGGTGATTTATCTGCTTGGCACTGCGCTCATTCGCGACCACCAGGCAGCAAAGGGCGAGGTCCTGGTGAATCGTATCTTGAGTAACGGGAACTCTCCGGAAGCGTACATGATGCTGGGGAGTGCGAAAATGGGGGCGCACGATTTTGCAGGCGCGCGCGACGAGTTCGCCAAAGCCGTGGCGCTCGATCCGCATTTGCCGGAAGCGCACGGACTTTACGGGCAAGCGTTGGAAGCTACCGGCGACCCGGACAATGCAGTGAAGCAGTTCCGAGCCGAACTTGCCGTCGACCCCTATAATTATGAAGCCAACTTCCAGATTGGCGCATTGTTGCACCAGGACGGCAAGAACCAGGCAGCCATGCCGCATTTCCGGCGCGCACTCAATGTTCGCCCGGGGGATCTGGCGACTCGCTATCAAATTGCGCTGATCGAGATAGACAAAGACGAGCTGCAGCGGGCGCAGAGCGAACTGGAAGCCATCGTGAAAAAGGCGCCAGGCTTCCGTGCCGCTCACGTTTCGCTCGCAACCGTATATTTTCGAACGAAGAGAATCAAAGACGGCGAGCAGCAGCGGAAGATTGTCGAAAAACTGACGGCTGAAGCGCAGGCGAAGCAACCCGGGGTGCAAGCGAAGTGATGATGCACGGCAGTAGCACGTTGCCGATGCTTTCGCTCGCGATTCTCTTTCCGGCCGCTGCATTCGCAGGCGATGCGATCGCCGGTTCTCATGCATGCGCTGCCTGCCATGCCAAAAAATACGCGACCCAGATTGACACCTCGATGGGCCGCGCTATGGAGCCAATCTCCCGGTGCACGATTTTGATCCAGCATCAGCGACTCACGTTCCGCAGCGGCATCTACAGCTACACCATTACGCGCCAACGCGATCGCAGTCTCTACGCAGTTACCGACGGAAAGCAGACGTTCTCGGTGCCGCTTGCCTATGCGTTCGGATTAGGCGATGCCGGGCAGACTTATGTCTTTTCGAAGAACGGGAATCTATATGAGAGCCGCGTCAGCTTTTACAAGGCGCTGAACGGCCTCGATTTGACGATAGGCGATCGAAGGATGCGGCCCACAAACCTGGCAGAAGCCGCCGGGCGGCTCTTGGGCCAGGCGGACATCCATGACTGTTTTGGCTGCCACTCATCCAGCAGCGGTGGCGCCAATTTTAACCCCAAAACCAGAATTCCAGGCGTTACCTGCGAGCATTGCCACGGCTCAGCGGCAGCGCATGTACGAGGATTTCAGACGGGCAAGCCTGTGCGTATGAGAAAGCTGGAGTCCCTCAGCACCGAACAACTGTCCACTTTTTGTGGTCAATGCCACCGCACCTGGGCGCAGATTGCAGCAAGCGGGCCGTATGACATTAACAATGTGCGCTTTCAACCATACCGGCTGGCCAAGAGCCAATGCTATGATCCTTCCGATCCGCGCATCCGCTGCGTCGCCTGTCACGATCCGCACGTCGAGGTAATCAAATCGCTCACGTTTTACGATTCGAAATGCTTGGCTTGCCATCCGTCCTCGGCTAAAGCGGCGCCCGGTAAACCAGGAGCGCGATGGTGTCCGGTCTCATCCAGCCGCTGCGTTTCCTGCCACATGCCAAGGCTCGAACTTCCCGGTTCGCATTTTCGCTTTTTTGATCACGACATACGAATTGTCAAAGGCAAGGCACCGTATCCGGGGTAAGTGTGTGTATGAAACTAACCAGACGAGAACTGATCCAGCTCGCAGCGCTCGCCGGCACGAGCCGGCTTTATGCGGCAAAAGCTCCCATAGCCCCGCTATTTGTCCAAATTCCACCGGCGGCGAGCGGCATTCATTGGGTGCACGACAACGCCAAGTCTCCCGACCATTACCTTCCCGAAACCCTGGGACCCGGATGTGCTTTTCTCGATTACGATAACGATGGCTGGATGGACATTTTTCTGGTAAACAGCGGCCCCTGCGACTTTTGGAAGCCCCCAAAGCCTATCCGCAATGCGCTCTATAAGAACAACCGTGACGGCACATTCACGGACGTTACCGAAAAGGCGCGTGTGTCTGGAGATGCTTTTGGAATGGGTGTCGCGATTGGGGATTACGATAACGACGGCTGGCCGGATATATTCGTAACCGCTTACGGTAAATGTACTCTGTATAAAAATAATCACGACGGTACATTTAAGGACGTTACGGAAAAGGCTGGAGTTGCGACTCCGGGATGGACGACGAGCGCTGTCTGGTTCGATTACGATAACGACGGCAAGCTAGACTTATTCGTGTGTAGTTTTGTCGATTATTCGGCGAAAGATAAGTTTCTATGCGGCAGCAATAAGATCGGAAAGCATTACTATTGCATTCCGCGCGTCTTCAACCCGACTGCCAGCTTCCTCTACCACAATAATGGCGACGGTACATTTACGGACGTACGCAAGGGAACTGCCATTGCGAAGACGCTGGGAAAGAGTCTCGGAGTTGTAGCAACCGACATCAATAACGATGGGCGTATGGATTTGTTCGTCGCCAATGACACCGTCCAAAATTTTCTCTTCGTTAATCGTGGACCCGATGCCGCCGGGGGCTGGAAGTGGGATGAGGTCGGTTTGCAGGCCGGAGTGGGCTATGGCGAGGATGGCCAGCCGCGCTCAGGTATGGGAGTAGACGCGGCGGATTTGAACGGCGATGGCTGGCAGGATCTTTTTGTAGCCAATATCGACCAGGAGCGTTTTTCCGTCTATATTAATCAGAAAGACGAGATGTTCCGAGACGAGGCCCGAACCGAAGGTGTTGCACGGGCCACGAGGCTGTTAAGTGGTTGGGGTCTGAAATACTTCGATTACGACAACGACGGCGCGACTGATCTGATACTTGCGGATGGTCATCCTGACGATATGATTGACCATTACTCAACAGATGTAACTTATAAAGAGCCGCTGGTGCTGTTCCATCAGAGCACGAACGGGCTCCTGAAGGATGTAAGCGCCGAGGCCGGGCCGGCGTTTCGCAAGGACTTAGCCGCCCGGGGGCTCGCCGTGGGCGATTATGACAATGATGGCGCGGTAGACGTGTTGGTCGCCACCAACGGCGGAGCACCGGTACTACTGAAGAATAATGCGGCGAAGGGCCGGGGATGGCTTGGCGTGAAGCTGGAAGGCATAACTTGCAACCGCGATGCGGTGGGCGCAAGAATCTATTGGACTGCCGGTGGCAAGCGACGCTATCGCGTGAAAAACAATGGCGGCAGCTATTTATCCTCGCACGATCCGCGCGTTGTCCTGGGAATCGGAAGCGCTAGTAAAGTAGATGAACTGGAAATTCACTGGCCCGCTCCCAGCAAACGGATCGACCGTTTCAAAAATGTACAGCCAAACCGCTATATCCGGATTACCGAAGGCAAATCCATTGACGCATAAATCGTGCCCCCTGGCAGTGCTCCCGCGATCCGAAATCGTGAAACTGAGCCGGAAGCGTGAGTGCCCTAGATTGGCCGTATTCGCGTGATACGTCACCGTACTCAGCTTATAAACGATCTGAGCCCTGGATGCGGAAAGCCCAAGCGAACTTACACGGCCGTTTCGCAGGATCTTCGAAACCGGCTGGCATGGTGATCACCAGCCCGCGGCTACCGTCCTCCGTCCATTTCAGAGGTTCGGAAACTCCGAGCATGGTTATGGAAGAATGCGCCTTGGGGCGCACGGTGCGAAGGGAGAGCTCACTTCCCGGCCAAGCCAGAGTAAATGCATAAATAAAGCGGCCGTCCTTGCTCCTCGTGTAGCGGATATTCTCCCCCTCATGCCACAGATCGCCGTCTCGCGGACGCGTGGGATAAATCGACTCGGCATTTAGCTTGAGCCAGCGCCCTCCTTCGCGCAATTGGCGCACGGCGGTTGGGTGAAAGTCGCCGCGCACATCGGGCCCAACTCCTATCTGGAGGCCACCACCCTTGGCGACCGTATCCACCACATTATGAACAATCCAGCCGGCGCCTTTGTAGTTTATTGCATGCGGGTCGTAGGAGAAAGAGTCGGCCAGCGGGTAAATCACCATCCACGGCACACCGGTATCCTCTTTGCCGCCGGGCACGAAGCTCTCGGGCGTGAAATAATCTCCGTAATTCCCGATGCCGCGCGCCCGCAACATCACATTCGGCTGCAGCTTGCGAAGGTACAGAAGTGTACGCCGCAGCTCGGGCCACACCGCTGGACCGAGCCACATGTCCAGGGACAGCATATCGATCTCGCCGTAATTAGTTAATAACTCGCTAAGTTGAGCTCGGTGGCGTCCTATCATCCGCTTTACTTCGGCGGGAGTGGGATCGGACGCGGTGATGGATATCTCTCCCTTCCTCTGATTGTGCGCGAATGGAACCCCAGTGATCTTTTCCGCCGAAGGCACCTGAACCGGGTGAAAACAATAGGGGCGGAAATCCGCATCGTACCAATCCGGATGAGAGAAGTAGAGCCCGACCTTCAGATTGCGGCGGCGGCCTGCTGCACAGACTTCTTTCACAACGTCGCGCCGGAACGGGGTTTCCATAATGCTATATGCCAGATCGCAGGACTCGAGCGTCGGGCCACCGGGCACGGCCCAGTTAGCGCGGGAGCGCACCCGGGTGCGCGTATCGAACATACAAAACCCTTCGTGATGCTTGGTGGTAAAAACGAACATCTTTCCCCCGGCATCCGAGAAGAGGTCCGCCCAGTGATCGGCATCGAAACCGGTGGGGTTCCAGGTCTTGTACAGATGGTCATACCGATATTTCTTGGCATATGACATCCCGAGATAGGGCCAGGACTCATGCTCTTGACCGTTAGCCGAATAGATGCCCCAATGAACGCGGATTCCGACCTTCATATCCCGGAATGCCTCATAGGCCTGTGGCGACGCCCAGTGATAGTCGGGGACCGGGGTGTTTTCTACGTAAGACTCCACCTGGCGGTAATGACTGTCCGTCTTCGGGAGCTGGTGCTTTCGATGGTCGGCGGTTTCGCCGCGGAGCATGGCTGCCGCCGAAAGTGTTCCAATGCCGCTCTTAAGAAAATCCCGCCTGTCCATAGCTATGCAATCCTCATGGTCAGTCCGCCGTCGATCGACACGGTTTCTCCCGTGATGTAGTCGTTCGCAATTAACGTCACGATGAGTTCGGCCACATCCTCCGGCCGACCCTCGCGGTGCAAAGGAATTCGGTTCTGCAAATTATTTGCGACGCGGCTGGGAGTCAAATGATCCTGAAATCGAGTGCGAATCACGCCCGGCGCGACGCAGTTCACGCGAATGTTGTCGTCGGCCAGCTCGCGAGCCAGGCTTCTGGCGAATTGCGGCAGAGCGCCTTTCACAATGCTGTAAGCGGCGGAATCCATACATCCGCGCAACCCCGCCGCCGAAGAAACCAGAATGATTGCTCCCTCTCCCTTTTCGTGCATGTGAGGCACCACCGCCCGGCACAGATGAAAAATTGCATGCACATGTAAATCAAAGGCAGCATACCAGCATTCAGGCGACACTGAGAGAATGCCTCCGGGCGCCGGACCTCCCGCGCAATGGATCAGCACGTCCGGGAATCCCAGTTCGCGGCTGCCGGCCTCTACCAACTGCGTCGCTTGCTCGGGTTGAGCAACGTCGCCCGCGATGAACGCCGCGCGGGACCCATTCGCCCGAAGCTTGGTCAGCAGCGCATCCGCTTGCCCGTCGCGGGTCCGTCCATTAATTGCGATGCAAGCTCCCCTCCTCGCCAGCGCTTCCGCCGTCGCGGCCCCGATGCCTTTCGTTCCGCCCGTGATTAGGCAGGTTTTATCCTTGAGAATCATTTTGGGTCTAAAATCCGATTCCGTGCCCGGCAGCGACTGCCAGCCATCACCTGCGATCCATTCTGATATGTTAATAGACTACCGGGAATCGGAGCTTTAGGTCAACCTTTTTTGTTCCTGCACGCTTTTTCCAAAAAATCGTTGACAGACTGACATAGCAGAAATAAATCATGCTGCTGATAAGCTTGATTCCTTCCGGTCGTTGCCCCATAAGGATGCCGAAAGATATGCTGAAAGGGTAACTAAATCATGCCGCGACGCCTCACGATAGCGAGCCGGTCCGATTCCACAGCGAGTCTTGCGGAGCGCGCCTATCAATTGATACGCGATCAAATTCTGCGCGGCCACTATCCACTCGGCGCCGCTCTATCGCGGCGCAGGCTGGCGGAAGAGTTTCGTATGAGTTTCGTGCCGATTTCCGAGGCCTTACAGCGTCTGGAGATGGATGGACTGGTGGAGAGCAAGCCTCGCGTGGGCACTCGAGTTCGGATTCCGACACGAGACGACATCGTCGAGCGCTACGGTCTGCGGGAGGCTCTAGAGACTCAATCGGCGCGGCTTTTTGCTGAACATGCAGACGACGGCAGCAAGCAGGAACTGCTTCGCATGGCCGAGCACCTGGACCAGTTATATGCATCCAGCCCTGGTGCGGACGATGATTTTCTATACTCCGTCCACACCTACCACATGCGCTTCCATCTGCGCATCGCCGAAATCGGCGGCAATTCTCTGCTGAGAAGAGCAATCGAGCGCGAGCAAGTGCTGGTCTTTAACTGGCTGTTCGATACCGCCTCCCGCCAGCGCCGGATGCCGCAGCATTTCCACGCGGAACTCGCGGCGGAGCTGGTCGGGTCCGGTGTCGAAGCCGCCGAAGAGGCGATGCGGGCCCATATCCGGTATCGGATCGATCAGGTCCTTGAGGCGATGCGCCCGGTCGAGATCGGAAATGGCTGGCGGATGCCGCGAAAAGCCGACTCTCGCGGCGCTACGGGAAATTCCCGATACTCAAGCTGAGATCTCGGAAGCAATTTCCTTCAATTGGGCTAAGCTCTTGCCAGGGTAAACGATCTTTTCCTGGAATTCCCATCCGCGGCGCTTGTCGATCCAGGCGCGGCTGCGTTCAATGTAATGGCGAAGCTCCTCTAGCCCGTATTGGTGGGCTAACTCCCGAGCGCGTACGCCTGGCCGTTTCGCCTTCAATACGAACCACTGCTCTGAGTGCAGCCACTGCTCCTGCATCACGTCCTGCGGATGCTCCTTCAACAACTTGTTTCGCTTCGCAAGGTTGAAGTTTTCGTGATAAATGCCTCGGTCCAGATCCAAAGTGATCCGGCTAACGTTGACTTCGCTCCCACGTCCGTATAAAAGGCGCTCTCCTGTCACGTCGTACACACTGCAATCCGGCCGCAGGGTGCAACTAAAGACGTAATAGTGGTAATTAGCTGCGTAAGCTTGCAGGGGAATACCGCCAGAATAAGCGCTGGGCCAGATCACGACTTCGGCCCCTTTGTCGGACAGCCGTCTCCAGACCTCGGAAAAATTGATGTCGTAGCAAGTCGCAAAGCCGACATGGCCAAAATCTGCTTTGTAGACCCCGGCCGCCTCACCCGGGGTCACAGACGGATGCGCATCGAACGGGCGCACATCGAACTCGTTCCAATAGGGAAAGATTTTGTTGTAAAGGGAAACAACCTTGCCGGAACGGTCGAGAAGCACGATGGTATTGAACCGCCGCTCGCCATCTCGTCTGTCAATCGGAACAGCAAGATAGGTCCTGTGCTTCTTCGCCAAAGCAGACATGGCTGTTACGGTCGGCCCATGCAGGGGCTCTTGGCTGGTCTTGTTATGCCCGCGGCAAAGCTCCGGCAGGACAATGACGTCCGCACCTTTGGCTCCCTCCCGATCTACATACTCCACGACCTCGTTTAACGGGAGGATCTTGCTGTACCCGATGCTCACCAGGCGAACCGGACGCCCGATCTTTGGCTCCGATTCCCAGCCTGCCGGCCCATTTGCTTCCGAGGCTGCTCTTAGCGGCATAACACCTCCGGCAGCCAAGGGTAGCATCCCAACTCCGATGTTTGTAAGGAATTTGCGTCTTTCCATGGATCTCTCCGCTTCCCGATCGGGTACTGATCTATCAGATATTATAGGCGGGCGGCCGTGACGATTACAAGACTAATTTTTGAAGATCTGGTATACCAGTCTGCTTGGGTGTTGCCTCGGGTCGATTCGTCGAAATTGCGCCGTTGTTAGATCTGATAGATCAGTGATATAGTGACAGAAATTCGTGGAATAGAAAGCAGATGAACAGGCGCACATTTCTGAATTCGGCCGTTAGGCTCGGGACTCTGGCCGGAATGTCCAGAGGCTTAGAAGGCGCGGCTCTCAGCCATCGAGCCGTTGTCGCGGGAGAGAAGCAGCTCTCTTGGGGAACGAATGCCATGGCTCTGAAGTCACCTTGGAGTCGTTTGCCGTCCATAGAGGATCTTCTCGCGGATCGGGACCATACGATTGCCCTGGAGCACTTCTATCGCGCCGGTGGCGACAATCGCCCGGCGGCGCCCACCGAATGCCGGATCGCTTATAGCCGGCAGGCGCTCTTCGTCGCGTTTCGCTGCAAGGAAAACGACATGAATTTCCCTGTGGGCACGTTGAAGGCGGATTGGTATTCGCTGGCCGGTCTGCCCTCCGGCTCCGATTCCTGGCCTCCTTTCCCAGACGAAGTGGATCTGTTGATTCAGCCCGACACGGGCAAGCAATCCTATTATCAATTCGCCGTGACGCCGGACGGCTCGAAATTTGGCTGCGAGCGGTTGTTCAGTTCCAGCGCACAGCATGTAGCGGATGAAGCTGCCAACGCGACACTCGACGTCAAGAGAGTGGATGCATTCGAAACCAGCATAGTTAAAACTTCAAATGAGTGGCTGGCTTTCTTCCAAATACCTTGGAAAACTCTGGGCGGCAGAGCGGACTCGTTCTTCGGCTTTCTGCCTATGCGGACGCGCTGGCGCGACGGCGAGTTTACGACTCCGGCGGCAATCGATTTTCACGAGTCCCTGCCGGTCGATCTCCTGATTGAAACCCACTTTTCGGGCGAAGCAAAAGTCAACGACGCTCAGACAAGTTTGTGCCGATTGCCGTCCGGCATCGCCCGCTGGCAGAGGCCGGCATTGCTGTCGCATCCTGATTACGAAACGCTCCAGCAAATTTGGCAGATGCAGAAATCGTTGAGCATGCCGACAGGCAGCGACAACCTCGCACAGCGCCTCTATCTGATGCAGCGCTGGCTGGATCTGCTGGAACTGGAAGGATTCACCTTCCTGCCGAACAACAGCGCAGATGTAAAGGAGAAAATGACGCCGGCTATTTTGCGCCAGCGAGTCAACGCCGCGTTGAGAGAAAAAGACCCCGGCGAGGCATGCCGGGTGCTGGATGGCTATGCTGCCAAACTGGACGCCGCCTCGAGAGCCTGGTTCGCCGACGGCTCGCCCGGCGACATCCTAAAAGACGAATGGAAGCCAGTCACAAGAATCGCTCACTCACAACTGAAAGACGGAAAGATATTGCTGATGCAGTGTATAGCCGGACGCCATGCGATCGATTTGCACTTGGCTCTGCCATCGACCGGAGGCATAAGAGTCTTCACCAGCGAGCAGGGCTACATCAAGCCGCCTGACCTGTTGCCATTGAAGGTTGCGGAGACGCAACAATCATATTCTATTTCGAGCGCAGACGGCTCCGCCGTCATTCATAAGAACCCATTTGCAATTTCCTTCCAAAATAGCGCGGGCGACGAAGTCACGAAAATCGCTCCCGGAAGCCTCGCATTTCGGTTCGGATCCGACGACAAGGTGCTTGCCGTGGATTACAAGAATCCGTTATTCCCGAAAGAAGTTATTTATGGGTTCGGAGAAAAATACGATCACTTCGATAAACGTGGGACGGTGTTAACGCTTTGGGGAACCGACGATTGGACCGGTAACGGAATAGGGCTGAGGAACACAACCTACAAACCGATACCTGTCTTCCACAGTTCCAGGGGATAGATGGTTTTCGACAATTCTTCCTACCGGCTGCGCGCCGACGTTGGCGAAGCCAACCCTCAGCAGTATAGGCTTACACAGCAAGGTCCGATCTTCGACTATTACTTTTGGATTGGCCCGCCGGAAAAAGCATTGCAGTCCTATACCGCTCTCACCGGCCGTCCGATCCTTCCACCCAAGTGGGCGTTCGGAGAATGGATGGGCAGAGGCGGCGAGGCTTGGCGCAGTGGCCCGCTGCACAATGCGGTCGCTCAGGAAGAAAGCGTGGCCAGGCGTTTCGCGGGAATGGATATCCCGCAATCGGCGATTTATGCCGAGGGCCGTTCGGCCTTTTCGCCGGCTTTAAATGGATTTATGGCAGCACGCGACATCAAGGTGCTTGGGTATTTTATGCCGGCGGTCCACACGGGTCGCCAGGAATCGCTCATGCCGGACGTGGAACCCGATCAACTCCCCGTTCTGCATTGTGGAACGGAAAAAGAGACTCGCAAGCTCGGCTATATCGATTTCACGGACCCGAAGGCAGTGGAACTCTGCCGCCGCTGGTGGAAGCGAGGATTGGATCTTGGTATGGCGGGGAGCATGGTCGATTATGGCGATCTCGTGCCGGAAGATGCCGTTTTCCATAACGGCCGGCACGGCGATGAGATGCACAATTTTTATTATCACGACTACCAGCGGGCAATCAGTGAGGTCTTTCAGGAAAAGCGCGGCAGCGATTTTATCCTGTTTGCCAGAGGAGCCGCGCCCGGCACGCAAAAATGGGTAGGGCAATTCGCGGGCGATCACCCGTCGAACTTTGACGGAGTGAAAGCTGTCTTAACTGGCGGTTTAAACCTGTGCGCGTGCGGCTTTTCTAACTGGGGGAGCGATCTTGGCGGATACTTCGGCGCGCCCGAGCCCGCGGTGTATATACGCTGGATGCAGATGGGCCTGTTTAGTCCCCTGATGCGCTGGCACGGCAAGGCGCCGCGCGAGCCTTGGCACTACGGCAAAAAGGCCGTAGAGATTTATAAGTTCTGTGCCTGGGTACGGGAAAATCTGTTGAACTACATCTATAACTCCGCGATTGCCGCACATGAAACCGGCATTCCCATCATCCGTTCGATGCCGATAGCTTTCCCCGATGAGCGATCCTTAGCCGCAATTCGAGATCAATACATGTTCGGGGAAGATTTGCTCGTTGCGCCGGTCATCAATGAGCATAATGTTCGGACCATCTCGTTTCCATCCGGTATGTGGACCAGCCTGTGGAACGGAAAAACGATTTCCGGACCGGCCACCGTCAAAGTCCAAGTACGTTCAGACACCATTCCGGTGTATTTACGGCCAGGCTCCGCCATGCCGGTCGAATTAAATCAAGATTTACAATTCGGTAAGAGCATGAGGAATAGCCGCACTCATGCGCTGGTTATCACGCCTCCGAACCGCAATGAGAAAATGGCGCATCGCAACGTCACGGTCGAACCAACGGCCCACGGACTGCGCTGCACCCTTGAAAACCTTCCGGAGACGACCTATCTGCTGGTCTATGGCACGATTCGCGCAAGTGCGGTAAGAGTAGACGGTAACATCCTTCCAAAACAAAGCGAGAGCCAGTTAGATTTGACACTGCCCGGCTGGAGATCCGATCAGACTGGCCGCCGGCTGATCATTCGCCTGCCTCCGATCCGGAAGCAAGTGGAAGTAGATACCATCGTTTGAATGCAAGCTCGCTGTGAGTACGCCCTTGGAAGGATTTCTAACTTCACTTAACGTGCCATTCCCGTTCGCACCGCTTCCATATATCTCTTCACGTAGTCCCGATAGATCGGCGGAATTTCGTCCCGGCGGATCGTGCCGCCCAGGTCTTTGTGGCGTCCCAAACGGCCGGTTTCGGGGGTACGCAGTGCGGCAGTTCCGGGTGCGCTGCGCACGGTGACATCGCCGGTAAGATCGGCGGAGCGCTTGCCCAGAATTTCGGTCAGCTTGCCCATCGCGGCGAGATCCTGGGCGCGCTTCACGTCTTTATCGCCATTGCGGCTTCCGATTCCGGAGCGCGGGTGGGAGCCTCGTCTTGCGGAGTCCTGTGAGCGGCCGAAGCCGGTGGCTTGCTTTTGAGCCTGTTTCGCCATCGCGTTGGATCCGCGCTGCCGGTTTCCCTGCCGACCCTGCGCGCTTTGCGGCCCCGCGAGCGATTGCATGCTTCCTGTTTGCTTCTGTTTTCCGGAGCCGCCTTTTCCGCCGATGTGTGCGCGCAGGCCTGCCGCGAGACCGGCGACCGCGTCCTGCATCCGTCGAAGAAGCGAAGGAGCAGCCGCCGCGTGTCGTCCCAATGCGGATACACGTTGGTTCTGTTGCGCACTCTTGCCGGACTCGACGTCCGATGAAGAACCTGCGTTTGTACCGGCCGTGCCGGAGTGCTCGGATGGTCGGTTCGCACCGCTTCGGCCGGCCATTTTCGAGCGATCGTTCGAGGGATCGGGGGATGTGAGCCGCGGAGGGAATACCGCTTCCGAACTCGCCAGCGCCGCGCCAGGGACCGGAATCAGAGGCCGGTGCAGGCTCAAGCTTTCGATTCTGGCATAGCGAATCGTAAAGAGAGCGAGCGCAAGGGCGAACAGTGCAGCCGCTAAAACCCATCTCCGCCGGCTGGTGAAGGGCAGGGCGTCCGAGGTCCCGACAGAGGCGGCAAGCTGTTCGGCTTGCTCGATTTGAAAAGACGCAGCGGCGGTTCGCGGGATGCTATCTCGCGAAAGCAGAAACCACGCGGTGGCCAGCGAATCGTTCAACCCGAGCCGCCGATCGAGCATTTGGGCCACACGGTAGGACGGCAGTATGCGGCGGCGAATGCGAACCGCGGCGTATGCCACAGCAGTGCCCGCAAGCAAAGCGGGCCAGAACCAGTCCAAAATGTCGGTTCCCAAAATGAGCAGAACCGCCGCGCCCCCCAGCGCCACTGCGCAGGGAAAAGCGGCCTGCTCCGCAGCAAGCAACAGGAGCCTGCGCCGCGATGCGGCCTGCACCACTGCCTCTACACCGGACACACTCCCTCGATTTTCTCATGCAGTAGCTCTCCGCTACCATAAATGCTTACGAATGCTGCGCTTCGAAACGGCAGGAGAGTCGCATGGAGAGTGTCTGGTCGTCACGCTGACGGGTTTGCCCGCAGGCGTGCCGATCTCCTCCGAGTTCGTCAATCGGCAGCTTTGGCGGAGGCAGCAAGGCTACGGGCGCGGCGGCCGCATGAAAATCGAGAGCGACCGCGCGCGCATCGTCTCCGGTGTGCGCCACTCGCAAACCATCGGCTCGCCTATCGCGATGCTGATCGAGAATAAAGATTGGAAAAACTGGACCGCCACTTTGCCGGTCGAGGCGCAAGACGCCGAGCCGGGAAAAGAGAAACCGGTGCAGCGTCCGAGGCCGGGTCATGCCGATCTGGCGGGTGCCCTCAAATACAATTTTCCCGAAGCGCGCTATGTGCTGGAGCGGGCCAGTGCGCGGGAGACGGCCGCGCGTGTCGCCGCTGGCGCGCTGGCAAAAGCGTTTTTGAAGCAGTTCGGCATCGAAGTGCTCAGCCATGTCATCGCCGTTGGCCCGGTTCGCCTGGAACGCCCGGCTGCCTGGGAAGAGATCGCCGCTTTGGCCGAACGCAGCGAAGTTCTGCTCGGCTGCGTGGACGCGGAAACCGAGCAGCGCATGAAAGAAGCCGTCGATCACGCTTATCGCACCGGAGACACGGTGGGCGGCATCTTTGAAATAGTGGCGCACGGAGTTCCGCCCGGTCTCGGTTCTCATATCGCTTGGGACACCCGGCTGGACGGGCGGCTCGCGCAGGCCATCGTTTCGATTCAAGCAGTGAAGGGCGCCGAAATCGGATTTGCCGAAGAAGGCGCGCGCTCCTACGGCAGCACCGTTCAGGACACGATTCATTATGAAAAAGAACAGCGCCGCTTCTATCGTGGATCGAATCGCGCGGGCGGCATCGAAGGCGGAATCACCAATGGGCAGGATGTGACGGTGCGCGGTTTGCTGAAGCCGATTTCGACCCTGCGCAGGCCGCTCGAATCGGTGGATTTGCCGACACGCGAACCGGCGCTGGCGGCCTATGAACGCAGCGACGTCGCGGTGGTGCCCGCGGCGGGCGTGGTGGGCGAAGCCATGGCGGCACTGGTGCTCACGCAAGCTTTTTTGGAGAAATTCGGCGGCGATTCGCTTAGCGAAACTCGTCGTAACTACGACGGATACCTCGCTCAAATCAGAGATTACTGACAGGAATGGTTCGAAAGATTTTCAAATACGGCGAGCCTGTACTCGAACGGCCTGCCGACCCGGTGGCCGAGTTTGACACGGCGGAGATGCACGAGCTGATTGCGGACATGTGGGAAACCATGTATGCAGCCAAGGGCGTTGGCTTGGCCGCTCCGCAAATCGGGCTGAGTAAGCGTATCTCGGTCATTGACACCAGCGTCGGCGAAGACGAAAGCAAGAAGATTGTCATCGTCAATCCCGAAATACTGTCACGGGAAGGCTCGCAGACCGGCGAAGAAGGCTGCTTGAGCATTCCCGGTTTTCGCGATCAGGTGAAGCGCGCCAATAAAGTAACCGTGCGGGCGCAGAACGAGCACGGAGAATTTGTCGAGATCGCCGGCGAAGAGCTGCTGGCGCGCGCCTTGCAACATGAGATCGATCATCTCAACGGCGTTCTGTTCCTCAATCATCTCAGCCCGCTCAAACGCGACCTGATTCGCCGCAAAATCAAGAAGATGCAGAAATCGGGCGAATGGGAATGAGCAGCCGAGGGCGGGCTCAGCCCGCGCGGGGCTTCAGCCCCGCTAAAGCTCCCAGCGGCCTGAACCCCGCCTCAAAAAATGCGCACTGTATTCCTAGGCACGCCGGAATTTGCGGCCCCCTCGCTGGAGGCGCTGGCCGCCCGGCACGAAGTCGCCGCGGTGTTCACGCAGCCGGACCGGCCCAAGGGGCGCGGCAACGCGCTTGCCGAATCGCCGGTAAAAACCGCCGCGCGTCGCCTCGGTATTCCGGTTTATCAACCCGAGCGCATTCGCCGCCCCGAGTCAATGGAAAACTTGCGCAATCTCGCTCCTGAGATTATGGTGGTGGTGGGTTATGGGCAGATCATTCCGCAGGCGCTGATCGATTTGCCTCCGCGCGGCATCCTCAATGTCCACGCTTCCCTGCTGCCGCACTATCGCGGCGCTGCTCCTATTCAATGGGCCATTGCCAACGGTGAAAGGGAAACCGGCGTCACCATCATGCAGATCGATGCCGGGCTCGATACTGGAGATATGCTGCTGAAGCGCAGCCTGGAGGTTGGTTCCGGCGAGACCGCACCGGAATTATCCGCCCGCCTCGCGCCGCTAGGCGCCGAACTTCTCATCGAAGTTATGGATCGTATCGCACGTGGCACGGCGCATCGGGAAAAACAGGACAACGCGCAAGCCACTTACGCGCCCATTCTTAAGAAGGAAGACGGCGACATCGACTGGCGGCGCACGGCTAGGGAAATTTATAATCGCCTGCGCGGGTTTTCGCCCTGGCCCGGCGCCTATACGCGATTTCGCCGCCAGCAGTTGTCGATCACAGCCGCAACGCCCGCAGACAGCACCGGCAGTGCTCCCGGCATACTCCGCCGAGATAAGCAACGGCTGCTGGCCGGCTGTGGCGAGGGCACGGCTTTGGAGTTACTAGAAGTGCAACCCGCAGGCAAGAAGCGCATGTCCGCCGCGGCGTTCTTGAACGGCTATCAAATCGCAGAAAATGAAAAACTCGGAGAGTGAAGCGTGAACCTTCCGCTTGGATTTCGGTATGCGGCCACCTATGTCGGCATCCGCAAAGAAGAAAAACCGGATTTGGCGTTGATCGCCGCAGAACGGCCCGCGCAGGCTGCTGCTGTCTTCACGCAGAACGTTGTGCAGGCGGCGCCGGTGCGGCTGGCGCGCCGCCATCTGGAGAAATCGCACAGCAGAGTATCGGCCTTGCTGATCAACGCCGGAAATGCGAATTGCGCCACGCGCACGGCTGATCGTGTGGCTCTCGAAACCTGCAAAGCGGCCGCAAAGAAGCTCAAGACGAAGAGAGAATTCGTGCTTCCGGCATCCACCGGTGTCATCGGCGTGGAGATGGATGCCAAACGGATCGTCGATGCACTTCCGGGACTGGTCGCGGCGCTTTCGCCGGATGCATTTGAAAGCGCCGCGCAGGCTATCCTGACCACCGACACGCGCGTCAAGATCGCAACGGAAACGGTCCGCCTGCGTTCAGGTGCGATTCGCATCGCGGGGATGACGAAAGGCTCCGGCATGATTCATCCGAACATGGCGACGACGCTCGGTTTCGTGATGACCGATGCTGCGATCGGTGCGAAAGACCTGCGGCCGATCTTGCGCCGTGCGACCGAGAGCAGTTATAACTCGCTGTCGGTGGATGGAGATACTTCGACCAACGATATGGTGGTGCTGCTTGCGAGTGGAGGCTCCGGAGTTAAACCAAGCGGCAAGGACCGCGAGTTGTTTGCGAGCGCGGTTGCGTCGGTGATGGAAGACCTCGCCCAGCAGATCGCTCGCGACGGCGAAGGCGCACGTAAGCTGATTATCATTCGTGTGAGCGGCGCCAAAGATAGCGTCGAAGCGCGCCGCATCGCCCGCGCCATCGCTAATTCGCCGCTGGTGAAAACCGCGATCGGCGGCAGCGACGCTAATTGGGGTCGCATTCTGACCGCGGCCGGTTACTCGGGCGCTTCCTTCAAACCAGAAGATACTGATATCTATCTGCAAAGCGTGCTCGTCTGCCACAACGGCCTGGCTGCCAGTTACGATGAGCCGGCTCTGAAGCGGCTTCTGGGGGAAAGTCGGGTCGAGATCCGGCTGGCTCTCAAGCGGCGCGGGAAAGCCGAAG
>DASVGP010000014.1:0-4363 GCA_036379475.1 Bryobacteraceae bacterium
GAGACGCTTAAGCAGGAAGCGCACACTGTCGGGAGAGTTCGCAGCAAGATCGCATTGGGCAATGCCGTTTTGGCTGGACAGGTGGCTTTATCTTTCCTGCTGTTAGTAACCGCGGCGCTCGTTTTGCGCAGTATCGGCCGAGCCTACAATATCGATCCAGGGTTCCAGACCAAGCATCTCGCCGTCATCATGACGAATCCCGGACAGGCGGGATACAGCGAGCCGCGAACGAAAGCGTTTTACAAAGAAGTCCGCGAACGTGTGGCCGCCATGCCGGGCATCGTGTCGGTTTCCTGGGCGTCGGATCTGCCGCTGTGGGCGCGCCCCGCGACCGGCCTGCGAATCGAAGGCCGCGTGCAGCGTTCGCAATCGGATATCCTCGTGTCCATCGTCAACATCGTCGATACCGGCTACTTTGAAACCGCCGGTGTGCCCATCGACCGTGGCAGGGCATTTACAAATGTCGACCAGCCGAACACAACGCCGGTAGCAATTATCAATGAAAAGCTCGCGCATGACCAGTGGCCCGGCGGGAAGGCATTGGGGAAGCGCATTCAGATCCCGGGCGAAACCGTCATGCGCCAGATCGTTGGCATTGCTCGAACAGCGAATTATTCCTCGCTCGCCGAGCCGCCGCAGCCTTGCGTGTACGTGCCCCTCTACCAACACTATTCCGACGCCATGACGCTGTATCTGCGCACAAAAGGCGACCCGCAGCAGATGTTGCTTCCGGTTCAGCGCCAGATACGCGGCGTCGGGCCGGAAATTTGGGTCAACGACATGCGTACCGGCCATCAGATTATCGACAACGGCCTGTTCCAGGCAAAGATGGCCGTGGCGCTGCTCACGGTGTTTGGGCTGCTTGCGCTTGGGCTGGCCAGTATCGGGCTGTATGGAATCCTGGCTTATTCGGTCAGCCAGCGCACTCGCGAAATCGGCGTCCGTATGGCCTTGGGCGCTACGCGCGGAGCTGTCGTCCGGTTAGTCCTGCAACAGGGCATGTCGCTGGTCGCGATCGGAGTACTGATCGGCTTCGCGGCAGCGTTGGCCGTCGGCCGTCTCTTGAGCCGGATGCTCTACGGCATTAGTTCGAGCGATCCGGCGAGCATCGCGGCAGCCGCATTCGTCTTGCTCGCGGTCGCCTTTATCGCCTGCTATGTTCCCGCGCGCCGCGCCAGTAAGATTGATCCATTAATAGCCCTCCGCGAGGGCTGAACGGAGCCGCAAACAGAACCCCGAGCGCGAGCGAGGGGACAAGGAGCCAAGTAACTATGAAACAACTGCTGATATCTTTGATGTTCGCGAACGCCGCGCTGCTGATCTTCGGCGCAGCGCAGCACGCCGGGATCGCCGTCGGACCCTTTCGCGAGCCGCCGATTCTTCCCGCAATGATCGTGGAATCGATCTGCGCGCTTGCTCTCATTTGGGGCGCTGCCTCGGTCACAGTAAGCGCTCGGAGCGGTTGGCCTGCGGCGCTGACCGGAAACCTGATTACGGTAGCCGGTGTCGCGCTCGGCATCGTCGCGCTTCATTTCGGACGCGGGCCGCGGACCGCGAGCAACGATTTGTACCACAAAATCATGCTGGCGCTCGCATTCGCCTCGCTGATTGTTTTGTTCCTTCCTCAAGGGCGCGCGGCGGTGAAATCCGCCCCGCTACCGTAGAAGGATGGACGTTGTCTCCTCGCACGAAGTATTGAAAAACAAATTGTTCACCATCACCGACGAAATCGCCAAGGATCCCGGCGGGTTCGAGATTCGGCGCTACATCGTCCGCCATCCCGGCTCGGCCGTCATGATGCCGGTGGATGCAAACCAACGCGTGCTGCTGGTGAAACAATTTCGCTTGCCTGCGGAACAGGAGATGTGGGAACTGCCCGCCGGGCGCATCGATCCCGGCGAATCGCCTTTGCAGGCGGCCCAACGCGAGCTGCGCGAGGAGACCGGATACGCCGCGAAATGCTGGGATCTGTTGGTTGCGTTCTGGCCCAGTCCCGGATACGTCGGCGAAAAGATGAATCTCTTCCTGGCTCGCGATCTGACGCCCGGCGAACAAGATCCCATGGAAGACGAGCGCATCGAAACACGCTGGTTCACCAAAGAAGAAATCGCCTCACAGATCCGGGCAGGGAAGATCCAGGACGGCAAAACCATCATCGGTTATTTCATGTGGCTGGACCGGCTAACCGTCACCTAGTGCCATGTTTCCGAAGTTTGCTTACCATCCTGGCCGCATGCCCCGGGCGTATACCGGCCGGAGGATATCCCGGCACGTGCCATTACACGGAAAGCGAGCCAGCATGGCCTTGAAACCGTTATTCTCGACCAGGGCCGAAATTCGTTCTTGGCTACTCTCCATCTGCACCGGGCAGGTGGTAGATAATGACTTTGGTGCCTGCCTTGACACAGCCCGCGCGATCGGCGCATGAAGGGCAAATAGAACTGCCGTCTGGTCTCGATCGGGAAACGCTCGTCCGCGTTTTCCGGCTGATGTGCTTATCCCGCTGCCTTGACGACCGCGAAATTCTGCTCAAGCGCCAGAACAAGATCTTTTTTCAGGTCAGTGGGGCCGGGCACGAAGCGGTGCAAATCGCCGCCGGCCTGCTGGCGCGCCCCGGACACGATTGGGTGTTTCATTATTACCGCGACCGCGCGCTCGCGCTGACGCTGGGCATCACGCCCGAAGAGATGCTGCTGCAAGCAGTGGCCGCGGCGCGCGACCCAAGCTCCGGCGGCCGGCAGATGCCTTCGCATTGGTCCTCGCCCGCGCTGCATCTTTTCACAGGCTCTTCGCCGACGGGGTCGCAATTCGTGCAGGCGCTGGGCTGCGCGCTGGGCAAAGTTCTGGCCGGCGAACAATCGGACGAAATTACGTTAGTAACCTGCGGCGAAGGCGCTACCAGCGAAGGCGAATTCTGGGAAACCATGAACGCCGCTTGTCTGGACCGCCTCCCGCTCGTGGTTCTGGTCGAAGACAACGGCTATGCGATCTCGGTTCCGGTGGAGTATCAAACTGCGGGCGGCAGCATCGCGCGCCTGCTTTCCGGATTCCCAGGGCTGTTGCGCGTGGAAACCGACGGTGCCGATTTCCTGGAGTGCTACAAAAGCCTGAGCCGTGCATTCGAGTATGCCCGCGCGGGCCGTGGGCCTGCTATCGTGCAGGCTTCCGTGATCCGGCCCTATTCGCATTCGCTCTCCGACGATGAACGCCTTTACAAGACTTCGGCCGAGCGCGAACGCGAGGCGGCGCGCGATCCGCTGAAGACGTTTCCGGAATTTCTGGTGCGTGCGGGCGTGCTCGATCATGCCGCGATCCAGCGCATCTCGCGCGAGATCGAAGCCGAAGTTGCCGCGATTACCCAACGCGTGCTGCCCGAACCGCAGCCTGCTCCGGACACCGTCTTCCGCTATCTCTATTCGGAGAAGATCGATCCGCAATCGAGCGCATTCGAAGCCGAACCGCACTTTCAGGGCGAGCCGCGCACCATGGTGGACGCGATCAATCAGACCTTGGCCGAAGAGATGCGGCGCGACCCCCGCATCGTCGTTTTCGGCCAGGACGTCGCAGATTGCAGCCGCGAAGAAAATCTGGCGGCTGTCAAAGGCAAGGGCGGCGTGTTTAAGGCCACCGCCAACCTGCAGCGTGAGTTCGGTGCCCGGCGCTGCTTCAATACGCCCATCGCCGAAGGCTCCATTATCGGCAGAGCTATCGGACTCGCCGTGCGCGGCATGAAAGCTGTAGCCGAGATCCAGTTCTTCGATTACATCTGGCCGGCCATGATGCAGCTTCGCGACGAGGTAGCGAATATCCGCTGGCGCTCGAACAATGGTTTTTCCTGCCCGATGGTGGTTCGCGTCCCAATCGGGGGCTATCTAACCGGCGGATCCATTTATCACAGCCAATCGGGCGAAGTGACGTTTACGCACATTCCCGGCCTGCGCGTCGTTTTTCCCTCGAATGCACTCGACGCTTGCGGCCTTCTGCGCACCGCAATTCGCTGCGACGATCCCGTGCTGTTCCTGGAACACAAAAAGCTCTATCGCGAGCCCTACAACCGAGCTCCGCATCCCGGAAGCAACTTCACCGTTCCCTTTGGAAAAGCGAAGGTCGTGAAACAGGGCGCGAATCTGACAGTCGTCACCTACGGAGCATTGGTCCAAAAATCTCTGCTCGCCGCTGCGCGCATCGAACAGTCGCGCCCGGGCGCGTCGGTTGAAGTAATCGACCTGCGCACGCTCTCGCCCTACGATTGGGAAGCCATCGCCGCCTCCGTGAAAAAGACCAATCGCGTCGTCGTGGCCCACGAGGACATGCTCTCCTGGGGCTACGGCGCCGAGATCGCCGCACGCATCGGGGGCGAGTT
>DASVGP010000015.1:0-36051 GCA_036379475.1 Bryobacteraceae bacterium
CATCGGCGATCCAGAATTCATGTTCCGGGAGCGGGCGAAAAGCCATCTCGATATCGGTAAGACTTTCCGGTTCGGCAACCTTTCGAAACAAGTCGCGTAAATTTCCTTGGATGACGAAATGCTTCAGTTTGACAGGGGCCAAAGTGACAAGTTCTCCATGGTGGAGTTCGTAACGGGATCCATGATCTTCCGGGAGCTGAAAAAACTCCTCCACGGTCATGAGCCGGGTGGGTGTAGCCGCCATATGACGATTTTACGCCTTACGCTACGCTCGATTCCTGCTCCACTTCGAGCGGACGCTTGTACTTACATTCGGCGTTGGGGCATTGCGCCACAGGGCCGGCTTTGAGATATTTTTCGATTAAGTAACTGCTGCCGCACTCGGGGCATTTTTCCGGGATAGGCTTACCCCAGGCCACAAAATCGCAGTCGGGATACCGATTACAGCCATAGAATGTCTTGCCGCGCTTGGAACGCCGCTCGACGATTTCACCTTCGGAACAATTCGGGCAAGGGACGCCGATGGTTTTCTGCTTGACGTATTTGCATTTCGGATAATTGCTGCAGGCCACAAATTCGCCGAAGCGTCCGTACTTGCGCACCAGATTGTTGCTACATTGCGGGCATTTCTCCTGGAGCGGTTCGTCCTTTCGCTGCGTACCGCCGATCTGCTTCGTGGTCTTGCAATCGGGATATCCGGAGCAGGCATAGAACTGGCCGAAGCGGCCTTTCTTCAGCACCATCGGCCGCCCGCAGTTCTCGCAGTATTCTTCCGCGCCCTGTTCGGCTACGTCCTCTTCCGCCGCCAGCTCGCGCGTGTTGGTGCATTCGGGATAGCCGGTACAAGCGATGAAACTGCCGTGCTTTCCCCATTTGATAACCATGGGCTTGCCGCATTTTTCGCAGACAAAGTCGGTCGGCTTCTCCATGCGCTTAATGTCGGTCATGTTGCGCGCGGCGTGGGCGAGATCCTTTTCGAAGCGGTCGTAGAACTCGGCCATGGCGACGCGCCATTCGAGCTTGCCTTCTTCGATCTCATCCAGCTCTTCTTCCATCCGCGCCGTGTAGCCGACTTCGAACAGATCGTTGAAGCTTTCGAGCAGCAGATCTGTGACCACCATTCCCAATTCGGTGGGATTGAATTTGCCGCCTTCCTTCTTCACGTATTCGCGTTCCTGGATGGTCGAAAGTATGGAGGCATACGTGGAAGGCCGGCCCACGCCGTCGGATTCCAGTTTCTTGACCAGAGTCGCTTCGGTATAGCGCGGCGGCGGCTCGGTGAAATGCTGTTCGGGGAGTATCTCCTTGAACCGCAGCGCCTCGCCTTCGGAAACCGCGGGCAGCTTGTGTTTGAGATCCTCGTCGTCTTCGTCTTTCTGGTCTTTGCCTTCTTCGTAAACCTTGAGGAAGCCATCGAACTTCAGCACGCTGCCGGTCGCGCGGAAGATGTATTCGGTCTTGCTCTCGCCTGAAGAGGCGACATCGATGGTCGTCTGATCGAGCAGCGCGGGCATCATCTGCGACGCGATAAAACGCATCCAAATCAGCCGATAGAGCTTCAGCTCGTCTTCCTTGAGATAGCTTTGGAGTGAATCGGGCGTCCGCAGTACGGACGTGGGACGGATCGCCTCGTGCGCGTCCTGGGCATCTTTCTTGGTTTTATATATGTTGGGCGAGCCGGGCAGATACTCTTTGCCGTATCGCTCGGTGATCATTCCGCGCACTTCGGCGAGGGCCTCTTCGGAAACGCGCGTTGAATCGGTACGCATGTAGGTAATCAGACCCACGGACCCTTCCGCGCCGAGTTCCTTGCCTTCGTAAAGCGACTGGGCCAGCCCCATCGTGCGCTTGACGCTGAAGCGTAGCTTGCGTGCCGCGTCCTGCTGCAAGGTAGAGGTGATAAAAGGCGGCACCGGATTGCGCCGCTTCTCGCGCATCGAGACCGACCGCACGGTGTAGCGGGCGCCGTCGAGATCGCCGACGATTGTTTGTGCCGCCGCTTCGTTGCCGATCTGCGGCGTTTCGTTCGCCCGCTTGAACAGCCGAGCTGTCAGGACCGGCGGCTTCTGGCCGTTCAGCAGGACGTCGATGGTCCAATACTCCTGCTTCTGGAACGCGCGGATCTCCCGCTCGCGTTCGACGATGAGCCGCAGCGCCACCGTCTGCACGCGCCCGGCTGAGAGCCCGCGCCGCACTTTGTCCCACAGCAGCGGCGAGATCTTGTATCCGACCAACCGGTCCAGAACGCGACGCGCCTGCTGCGCCTCGACCAGATTCACGTTCACCGCGCTCGGACGGTCAAAGGCCCGCTTCACCGCATTCGCAGTGATTTCGTTAAACATGACCCGGAAAATGGCCGGTTTTTCGGATTTCTTCGGTTCCAACTCTTCTTTCAGGTGCCAGCAGATGGCTTCACCCTCGCGGTCCGGGTCGGCCGCCAGGTAGACGGAGTCGACGGTTTTCGCCGTGCGCTTCAACTCCGCAATCAGCTTCTTCTTGCCTTCGATCACTTCGTAATGGGGCGTGAAGTCGCGCTCGACGTCCACCGCCAGATCCTTCTTAGGCAGATCCTTTATATGCCCAATACAGGCTTTGACGATGTACTGCTTGCCGAGATACTTTCCGATCGTTTTCGCCTTCGCCGGAGACTCAACGATGACGAGAGATTTAGCCATACTTTGATTTTATGAAGAAACCGTAATCTTTGCTGGCGGGCGGCTCCGAGCAGCCCGCGGGTTGGAACGCTACTCTTTTACCACACTTTGACGAAGTTCTTTCCGGGAAGCTGGCGGGCCAAGCCCGACATTTCCAGATCGAACAGTGCGCCGATTAATTCAGATGAGGAAACCCCTTCGAAGGTTGCAAGAAGTGCCTCAAACTGTTGAGGGACATCAACTTGCAGTGAATTCAAGAGGCGTTTTGAAAGCGCTTGTAGGGGCGTTTCCGACCCCTCCCCGGTCACCGCCACCTCGGTTCCGGGAAGAAGCTTTTGCTGCGCCTTGGCGACCAGATCGCGCCGGATGGCGGTTGGGAGTTCGTTCGTAATGTCGGTCCACTCCTGAACCAGCTTCGCTCCTTGTTTGATGAGCAGATTCGGTCCCCAGCTCATCTTGGAAGTGATATTCCCGGGGACAGCGAAGACTTCCCGGTTCTGGTCCATTGCCAGCCGGGCGGTGATAGCGGAGCCGCTATGCTGGGCGCCTTCCACGATGAGCACGCCGACGGAAAGGCCGCTGACGATGCGGTTGCGGATGGGAAAGTTTTGCGGATAGGCGGGCGCGCCCATGGGAAATTCCGAGATCAGTAGCCCGTGGCGGGCGATGTCTTCGTAAAGTTTGCGGTTATCGGCTGGATAAAGAATATCGACGCCGCAGCCGAAGACAGCGACGGTATCTCCTTGCTCGCGCAGTGCGGCGCGGTGGGCTGCGGTATCGATGCCGCGCGCCATGCCGCTGACGATGGCCAAGCCGGCCCTGGCGAGATCGGCCGAGAGTCGCTCAGCCGCGGCGACGCCATAAGGAGTCGGCCGGCGCGTTCCGACAACGCCTATGGCATGCGCTTGAAGGAGATCCAAACGCCCACGGGCAAACAAAACGATCGGCGGATCGAAAATTTCCCGCAGCCGCGCCGGATAGCGGCTGTCCTGGATAGAAATCAATTCCACGCCGGTTCGCAGCATGGTCTCCTGCTGGGTCACGGCGTCTTCGAACGAACATCCGCTCGCGACATTGCGCGCCAGAGCCGGGCTTAAACCGGCGGCTTGCAGTTCAGAAGCGGAAGAGCGAAAAATCGCCTGCGGCGATTTTAATTTCTCCAGCAGCTTCAGCGCCCCCAGAGTGCCGAGCCCCGGCGTGAGGCGCAAGGCCAGCCAATGCAGGGTTTCTTCCTGTGTGAGCGCAGCGGTGGCCACGTTCATATAGGTGGGCGAGGCGGGCGGGAGTTCTCAACAATCCGGTCGGCATCTGTACCGCCCGTCAACCCCAATTGCTTAAGAATTCAGCACAATCGCGCATAGCCTCTGCCGATTTAGCAGCGCGCAGGCGCAAAATTCGTCGCAGTTGCTCGCCAACGAGTAACGCTGTTGCGCGCGAGAATCAGTCCGGTATGATGCCTTGCCGTCGCCAGCCAATGGGTGTGCAGGGCGTAGAAATCGGAGATGTTGAATGTGTAGAGAACATGGCCACCCGTGCAAGCAAATTGCAATTGCTTCTCGTCGGCGCATTCAGTCATCTTCTCTTCGATTGGGCTTGCTACTGGGATCCCGTGCCGCCGACGTGCATCAACGAGGCTTGCTCTTGCCGCGTCTTCGTCAACATAGAGGCTGAATTTGCGCAAGCCGGTTAGCGATCCGCGCGTTCCAGGGCTTCCACAAAGCGAGCTTCAGCTTCGAGGTCCGCATCGATCTCTGTCCGGTTGGCGTAGTAGTACGCAAGCGCGGCATGGATTTGTGCCAGAGATAGATGTTGAAACTCTCGCGCGATCTCCTCGGGAGCCAGCCCCTCGTTGTGCAGCACTGCGATTCGGCGTACGGAAACGCTCGTGCCGGCGATGCAGGGACGTCCTCCGTGGACCCCTGGACGGCTCTCGATAAAGCTGCCAATCTGTACCGAAACAGGCATTGCCTTCATTCTATCGGTTTGAACGATGGTCTTCAGCTATGCCAGTTTCCCTCCGCAGCTCGATCCCGCCCCCGCCGTGCAGCCGAAGCAGTGAGCGGCGGTAGCAATTGCGGCCGGAGCCAGTTCGTCGAATGAAGAAATATCCCAGATGGTGCGGCGGCGCGGTTCGGAAAGATCCAGCATTTGGTTGAAGTCGCAGTCATAGATCCGGCCTTCCCAGGAGACACTCACGAGCGAACGGCACATCAGGCGCTCCACCGTTTGCGGATTGAACCGGCTGGCGAGCAGCTCAGCGTAAGCGTCCTGCTTCCCTTCGCGTGCCAGTTGCGCCGCGAAGCGGCCGAGCGGCATGTTCGCCAAGGTATAGAGATGGTGAAAACGGATGCCGAACTCCTCCCAAAGGCGGCGTTTGTAATCGGCCTCGAGCGCCTCCTGGGGTGGCGGAAGCGAAGCCCCGAGCGGATTGTAGATCAGATGAAGCGGGAGCCGCTCGTCGATGCCGTAGCCGAGCCGGTTCAAGGCGCGCAAAGCTTCGATGCTTTTATCGAAGACGCCGAGACCGCGCTGCCGGTCGACATTTTCACGCGTGTAGCAGGGCAGGCTGGCGATGATTTCGACGTTTTGCGCAGCAAGAAATCCGGCCAGTTGCCCGAAGCCCGGCTCCAGCAGAATCGTGAGATTGCAGCGGTCGATGACGTGGCGGCCGCGCTGCCGGTTTTCGGCGACCAAGCAGCGAAAATTTGGGTTCAGCTCGGGCGCGCCGCCGGTAATGTCCACGGTCTCGATCCCGTGGCTTCGCTCGAGCAAGGAAAGAATACGGGCGGCGGTAACTTCCGTCATGCTCTCGGTGCGCTTGGGCCCGGCATCGACATGACAGTGATGACAAGCCTGATTGCAGACTTTGCCGACATTGATCTGAAGAGCCGTGATAGCCGCGCGGGCGAGCGGCGGAAAGCCGTGCTGACCGAGAACGGATGCGAAAGCAGACATCGCGCTACTTTCTAGATTAGGACCAGTGAACGAAGTTATCCCGATCTGCATCTTTGCCAAGCCGCCGGTTGCGGGTAAGGCGAAAACCAGGCTGATCGCGGAGTTAGGTGGCGAAGCCGCGGCCGACCTTGCCTCCGCCATGCTCCGCGATGTTTGGCGTGCAGCAAGCTGCTGCATAAATGTGCGGCCGATTCTGGCGGCTGGCGAAGCGGGCGAATTCCCGCTGGAGATATCCGAAGAAGACATCTGGCTACAAGGCGAGGGAGATCTCGGCGAGCGTCTGGAAACGATTCTGAGGCGCGGCTTGGCAACGGCGCCCGCGGCGATCGCGCTCGGCGCCGACTCGCCGCTAGTCGCTCCAGCGCAGATCGAACAAGCGCTCGCCGCGCTCGAAACTCACGATGCAGCGATGGGACCGTGCGCGGACGGCGGGTTCTATTTGCTGGCGTTGAAGCGCTGCCCAACCGGGCTCTTTCGCGATCTGCCCTGGAGCTGTGCGGAGACGTTCGAGTCCACGAAAGAACGGCTGGAACAAAACGATTTCGCGGTGGAGATCCTCACGCCGCTCTTCGATGTCGATACTGCGGAAGATCTGGCTTTGCTCGGCTCGCTGCTTGGCGAGTCGCCGGAGCTTGCACCTGCAACACGCGCCTGGCACAAGCAATACAGGTTGCGATGCGCATAAGTATCGTCGTCCCCACGCTGAACGAAGAGGAGGAGATCGCGAGCACGATTCGCGCGCTTGAAACTCTCGAAGGCGAGAAAGAAATTCTGATCGCCGACGGCGGGAGTACGGACCGGACGGTTGCCATCGGCGATCAGCTCGGAGTGAGGGTAGTGCGCGCGGCGCGCGGGCGCGGGCCGCAGATGCAGGCGGCGGCCGCCGAAGCGACAGGCGATGTTCTCTGGTTCCTACATGCGGATACCAGGCCGCCCGCGGAGGCGATCCGCGAGATCGAGAACGCGCTGCGAGCAGAGAGCGTTGTGGGCGGAAACTTCGGCTTGGTTTTCGACGGAAGCTCGCGTGCCGCGCGGCAACTGACGTTTGTTTACCCGCTGTTGCGGCTGCTTGGGCTCTGCTATGGCGATTCGGGAATCTTCATCCGGCGCGAAGTTTACCAGCGTATCGGCGGCTTCCGTCCGCTCGCTTTATTCGAAGATCTGGATCTGCTGCGGCGCATGCGGAGGGCCGGGCGGTTCGTTCATTTGCGGAGCCGGATCGTCACTTCCTCGCGGCGCTTCGAGCAGCGCAATTTCGCACTGGTGTGGCTGCACTGGACATCGCTGCAGATCCTCTATTGGTGCGGCGTTTCACCACAGTGGCTGGCGAGGCGCTATCGCGTGGTTCGGCGGTCATGAGCGGGGCGCGTCCAAAATCTTCCGGGCTTCCTCAACCGTAATCATGACCGTGAGCGGCTCTGTCGGCGAGACACGAAATCCGGAGCGTTCGTAGAACCGCCTCGCCGCTTCCGTCTTCGCGTGGATGAAAATCGCGCGGATTCCAGCAATCTCGGAAGCTTGGATCGTCCTCAAAATAGCGTCCCGAAGTAATCCCACGCCCACGCCCCTTCCCTGATAAGCCTTGTCAACCGCAAGGCGGCCAATCACCATCACGGGAATGGGATCGGGCATATTCCGCTTTACCTTCCCGGAAACTTGTGAGTGCGCGGCAGCTCCCACGGCGAGACAGTAAAACCCGACTACCTTTTCCCCCGCACAGGCGACGTACGTCCGGGAAGCACCGCTCAACTCATTTTGAAGAGCTCGGCGGCGCAGCCATTCGTCGAGAAAAGGTTCACCGGATTCGAACGATGAGAAATCGTGCTCTGAGGATAGCCTTTCGGGCGGCGCGAATTCCGCCGCCACTCAGCGCTCCCATGGCGCTTTCGTAAGAAGCAGGCGCTTGAGCTTGGGATTGCTGGCAGGTGGGTTATCCAGCATTTCTTGGAAGCGCCTGAAAGCATCATCGGAGAGTGTGAAGTACCGCTGATCCAGCAGTACCGTCTCGGCTTCGCGGCACGCCGTGTCAAGCATGAAGTCGGAGCGACTTCGGCCCAATGCCGCCGCCGCACGGTCAATCAGCAATTTCTGCCTTCGATTGGCGCGCAAATTGATTGTTTCTCCACGACCCGCCCCGGCGCCTCTTCGCGTTTTTTGCATAGCACGCTCAAACCCAATTTATCATGCTGTGCGCACATCGTAGATACAAAAGATGAGAGGCGTCTCAGTACTCTGCCACCACAATCGTCAACTCGTCCGTCATGTCGCTGCCCCAATGGTAACGGCCGAGGCGCAGGTCGCGCTCCTCGGGTTCGCGCGGCGAAAGCTGGTCAATATCGGACCCGCGCAGTTTTTCAAACTTGAAAAAGCACGACTTTTGACGCACCAAATACTTAAAGTCGTTGCGGATGGCGACCAGAATGGGAAGCGGCTGGCCGTTCCAGGAACCCTGGGCGTTCCAGGCTTCGCCCATGATGAAGCTGGGTAGAGCGAACACGGAACGCGAGATGGAAACCACTTGCCCGCCCACGGCCAGAGCCTTGTACCTGGGAAAGAGTTCTACCGGCATGTTGGAGGGAACAATCAATACCGGCTCGGCTCGGCCGGTCTCCTGCAACTCGGCGGCGCAGGGAATGAGCGTTTTGGCGGGGGTCAGAATCTTGCGCGGCAGCATGAGACTGGCCGCTTCGTTCAAAAGCGCTTCGCGGTTCGAGCCGCCCAGCGCCAGACCGTGCTTGGCTTGCAACTCGGCCAGCGCGGTGCGCGTTTGCGCAATCGTTTCAGCTCGGGTCTTCAAATCGATCTCCGCAGCGGTTACACATCCCGGTGAACGGTTTCAGGGGAAAACGCGGGAACACAAATCGCAAAGTATTCCGCGCCTTCCGGCTCAGGTGTACTGTAGCGCACCCATTCGCCTTTATGGGCGATGACCGCCTGGCCGGCGCGCACCTCCAGAGCGCCGCCGGAATGCTCTACGCGAACCATTCCTTTGAGTACCACGGTACACTCGTCAAAATCCGGCGTCTGGCCGGGCTCCTGCCACCCGGCTGGGCTGCGCATGAGTGCCACGCTGGTCTCGGCCGTACCGGAGTTTACCCGGCCGATGTATTCGTCGATCAGCTTGGGCTTGTTGCCGGCGGCCTGGATGCGGCTGGGCTGCCGAATAAGAGTAGGCTGTTTCATTAACGCTGAGGCGCCACCACCAATAGCTTAAACGTACCCGGAACGATGGCGTGTCTGTGGTGACCGCCGCGCTGGCCCGCCGGAGCGGGGGCAAACCGTGCATCGGAGAGATAGATGCGATTGGTTTTCGTGTCGAGCGCCATGGTGCGTGCGCCGCGCTCGGTGCGAACGTTTTCGAGCACGGAGAACCGATTGGGCGATTGCTCGCCGATCACCGTAAGCGTTCCGTTTCCACCGTTGGAGGCAAATGCGAGTTTGCGAGCGGCATCGAAGCGTGCCGCATCGGTGCCCGGCCCCGTCGGCAGATGCGCGATTACTTTCCCTGTATCCGTATCGACCACCGCCATAACCGAATTACGGCAAACCGAAAACAGCCGATGGTGCTGCACATCGATGGCCAGGCCGGAGGGCGATTGGCAGGGAGCCAGCGGCCAGCGATCCTCAATTTGCAAAGTTTTCGGATCGATGCGGATCAGCTCGCTTTTGTCTTCCAGGTTGTCGTAGAGATTGCCGTGCCCGTCGGTAACGGCAAACTCCGGTTTTCCGCCGAGCGCAACGGTCCGGATGGCACGCCCGCTGACGGCGTCGATCGCCGTCATGTCCTGGCTACGCCCATTGAAAGTGAAGACGCGGCGCGTGAACGGATCGTAGACGATGGCGTCGGGGTCTCTGCCGGTTTTGACTGTGGACAGCGTAGCTAGCGTCTTCAGATTAAAGATGGTGACTTGATTGGCGAGCCCGTCGCTCACGAATCCGCGGTTCAGGCGTCGGGCGATCGCGATGCCGTGAACCCCGTCGGTGTCGGGGATTTTGCCGACGAGTTTGTTTGTATCGAGATTGAGCACATCCACTTCGGTCCGGTGGGACACGTAGAGCCTGCGATGATGCGCGTCGGCGGCAAGGTAGTCCCAGCCGCCGCTGCCACCGACAGGAATGGTCTTGACGAGCTTATAAGAACTCGCGGCCGATAAGAGTGTGGCGGTGAGCGATACGGCGAAGATCAACCTGAGCAAGGGTGTACTCCTACGCGAACTATCTTATCGGGTCGGAGAATAAGGGATTTTTCCAGGCTAAATGGAAAGCGCCGCCCGCCGATAAGGCATTTAGGTTTTAGAGTGCTCATGACTGCAACCGGCAATAATCGTTTTGCGCAGCAGACAGCAGGGTCCGCGCTGGCTGTCTCCAGTGCGCAGCAGGACGAACTCTTCAAACTAGGCTCGCTTCTGAACGGCCTGGAGGGCGGCGCGCTTCGTATGCGGAAAAGAGTCTACGAACTGGCGGCGGCGGTGCGAGGAGGGCAATACGCAGTCGATGCCAAAGAACTAAGCCGACGCATCGTGCGCGAGTGCGGCGCAGGCGCCTGAACGCTAGAACGCCAGCCGCGATTCAATCAACTCGCCGTCCGTGTTCACAAGCGCTATACAACGAAACGAACTGTGTTCGGGCGTTCCAAAGCGCAGATCGGTCACTGCGATCTTCCCCGGTTCGATCGACCAGACCGGAAAGCGCGCAAATGCGAGAAAGTGGCGGAACGGAGCCGTGGCCTTTGCGCTCCGCAGCGCTGGACTTGGAAACGGCTGATAAAAAACCACAGCGGAGTCGGGATGCAGTTCGCCGAACGTATTCACGCTCAGCACCCGGTAGGCGTTTGGAGTCTCCACAATGCCGCGCCAGCGAAACGGATTCAGCGGGTTCGGCAAAGCGGCGGTGCGCACAGGCAGCACGTTTTGATACAGCCGCGACCAGAGCTGGGCTTCGGCTCTGGCGTGCAGAACGGCGCGGCCGCCGTCAAATAGCACCACAAACACGAGCGCAGCGATGGCGAGGCGGCGGCCCGCTGGTCGTTTCTTGCGTTCGCCGATCTCGGACCCGACCAGGCGCGCGAAAAGCGGCCAGATAGCAGCGATCGCAAGCGCGCACAAGATCACCACATCGACAAGGCTGTTGAGATCAAGCGCAAACCAGCGCGAAGAGAATGGGAGCAGCAGGCGAATGCCGTAATCGTTGGTCCAATCGAGCAGCAAGTGGCTCGCGACACCGGCCAGGCAGATCAGCCAGGCGCGGAACCACGGTAATTTCCGGCGGCAAAGCGCAGCAGTGAGCAGCACGCTGAGCAGCGCCATCACCGGCAAGCCAACAAGGCTATGGGTGTAGCCTCGGTGGAATTCGAAATAACGCATCGGACCCCAGCCGAGCGCCACGATATCGATATCCGGGATATTGGCCGAGATCAGCAGCAGCATCGTGGCGCAGGGAGAGAAACGATTGAGACCGGCGCGCGCGAGGACCAGTCCGGTGAGCGAGTGTGTGAGATTATCCATGCTGGACTGGGGTCGCAGGCCGCTCCCGTTCTCTGGCGAGGTATTCCGCGGGCATCGAAAGCTTGAGCGCAGAGGGAATGATCTCGGCGGTGATCGGCAACGTTCCGGCCAGTTCTCCATCCACCTGCACGTAGATGTTATCCGTCGAACCCGCGAGCTCATCCGGGCCGCGGCAAACGATCGAGCGGCCGCGTAAAACGGTGCAGCCTCGCACGCGGTGCGCGCGGCCGACCAGGACTGCGGCGAGATAGCGCAAATAGCCCACGCTTTGCGTCCCACGAAAGAGCACGACTTCGAAATCGTCGCGCAGCAGCGAAGCGCCGCGCGCGATTTCCAGATCGCCGCCGTAATTGCGCACCCGGCTGATTAAGGCGAAGCTGGCTTTGAAACGCTCGCTCTCGACGCAAACCTCGAACTCGCACAGAGACCGAAAGACTTGACGGAAACTGCTCGCGTAGTACGCCAGCTTGCCGAGCGTGGCTTTGAGGTTGGGGTTGAGATGATAGACGATCTGCGCATCGAGGCCCGCGCCGGTCATGCACAAGAACAGGCGCGGCGGCGATCCCGGAATCTGCAGCCTTCCCACTGCGGTAGGCACGGGGTGCAACTGGGGAATCCGCGCCGCGGCCTTTTCGAGGCCGAGCGGCAGGCCCATTTCGTGCGCCAGAACGTTGGCAGTGCCTCCGGGCAGGATGGCCAGAGGAACCGGGCTATGCAGCATGCCATTGGCGACTTCGTTGATCGTTCCATCGCCGCCCGCGGCGATCATGAGATCGCAGCCGGTTTCAATCTCCCGCCGCGCCTGCCCGCCTGCCGAACCGGGCCCGGTGGTGGCGACCAGACGCGCTTCGATGCCTCGGCCGGCCAGCACACAGACGCAGCGGTCGAGCGAACGACCGCGGTGCAGCAGACCCCGGGCGACCGGATTGTAGAGAATGACGGCCCGATGCGCACGCAAGCTTTCCAAGCTCCTCATTGTAAGAGGCGGCCATTTGCTCCTTGGGGGTGTTGCTGCGCACCTAACACCCGCATGCGCCAAACGACGTGTTCTACGGCCGGTACACCGCGAACGCGGTATTCGTTTCCCAGATGCGCACGTAGGCGATGGAGGCTTTCAGCTCTTTCTGGATTTCGTCGAAGAAAAACTTGGCGATGTTCTCGGCTGACGGATTGATACGATCAAACGGCTTGAGATCGTTGATGAACTGGTGGTCAAAGTATTCGCTCGTGGCGCGGACCCGTTTTTTTAGTTCGGCAAAATCAAACAGCAGGCCGTTTTCGTCCACGTCCTCGCCCGCCAGGCACACCTGCACGCGGTAATTGTGCCCGTGCACGTTTTCGCACTTGCCGTGATAGTTGCGCAGGGCGTGTCCGGCGGCAAAAGTGTGCTCTACGCAGATTTCAAACATGGAAAAATTCTTCTACGTCCTCTAGCTTGGCGGTGAACCGGTACGGTGGCAGGCTGTCGAAGAACACGCGCCCGTACCGCTGGTTCGTAATCCTATTATCCAGCAGCGCAAGCACGCCGCGGTCCGTCGTTGCGCGAATCAGGCGCCCGAAACCTTGTTTCAAAGCCAGGGCCGCCTGCGGGATCTGAAATTCGTAGAACGGATTGCCGCCCGCCTCGCGAATCGCATCCGCGCGCGCCGCAATCACAGGATCGCTCGGCACGGCGAACGGCAGCCGGTCGATGATCACGCAGCTTAGCTGCTCGCCTTGCACATCCACGCCCTGCCAGAAACTAGAAGTCGCAAACAGCACCGCACCCGGGGTGGCCCGGAAAGTCTCGAGCAATGCCGTTTTCGGCGCATCGCCTTGCAAGAGCAGCGGGTAGTCGAGCCGCGTTCGCAGAATTTCGTACACCTGCCGCATCTGCTGATAGCTCGTGAACAGCACAAACGCGCGTCCGCGCGAAGCGTTTACAATTCGCTCAATTTGATTGGCTCCCTGCGCTGAAAACCCGGGCTGGCCCGGAGCAGGCAGATGCGGCGGAACATAGAACAGGACCTGGCGGGCGTAATCGTACTGGCTCTCGACCCGCAGCGTGCGCGCGTTTTGCAATCCCAGTCTGGATTGCGCATAGTCGAAGCTTCCCGAAACCGTAAGCGTCGCTGAAGTCAGGACAACCGTATCGGTCTTGTCGAAGAGCCGCTCGGCGAGCGCGCTGGAGACGTCCATCGGGGTCGCCTGCAAGTAAAGGCCCCTGCCGCGCCGCTCCACCCAATACACAAAACTGCGATCGCCCGTTTCGAGCCAAAACCGAACCGTCTGGCCGATGACCCGCGCGCGCCGCACCAGCGGCAGCGTATCTTCAACCGCGTTCTCTACGGTTTCCAGTCGCGCGGCGAGCGCATCCAAAGCAAACAGCAGTTCGCCGTACTGCTGCTCATGTTTCTCCAGAAAGCCTGCACGATCGCGAAAGCCTTCCCGGCCCTCCTGCGGAAAAAGTCCGAAGAACAATTCCGCCGCCTCGCCCAGATGGATCAGCGCGCGGTCCAGTTCCGGAGTCGTGAACCTCTTTTGCCGGGAAATGGCGGCCGTGTCTCTGATTAGCTCTTGGACTTTCAGATTGCTAACACTGGTGCCGAAGTACTGACCGGCCACGTCTTCCATCTCATGCGCTTCGTCGAAAATGACCGCCGCGTACTCGGGAATAATCGGCCCGAAGGCCTGATCTCGCAGCGCTAAATCCGCGAAAAACAGATGATGATTGACGATGATGATGTCGCTTGCGAGCGCCCGTTGTTTCATCGCGGTAATGAAGCAGCGTTCGAACTGCTGGCATTTCTGGCCCCCGCAGGCGTCGCTTCTCGCGTCGAGCTTGGGCCAGAGTGAACTGGTTTCGGCGAGTTCGCGCAGTTCGCTGCGGTCGCCGCTCTCGGTAGTCTTCTCCCATGCGCGGATAAGGCCGTAATCGCGAACCTCCGGCACCCCCGCTAGCACCGGCTCACGCTCGGAGTCGTAGAGCTTCTGCCGGCAGAGATAATTCGACCGGCCCTTCATGTAACAGACGCGCGGCGTGTGGTCAAAGAGCGGCGCCAAAAAAGGCAGGTCTTTGAAATAAAGCTGTTCTTGCAGATTCTTGGTTCCGGTCGAGATCACGATTCGCTTTCCCGACAGAATGGAAGGAACCAGATACGCCAGCGTTTTCCCGGTGCCGGTTCCCGCTTCGACGACCAAGTGCCGCTTCTCCGCCAGAGCAGCTTCCACCCCACGCGCCATTTCGAGCTGGCCAGGCCGGTATTCGTAGCCCGGATGTGCGCGCGACAGAATTCCATCGCGCGCGAAGAACGAGCGGCAGCCCGGCTTGGTCGTAACAGTGCTCACAGGATGTTCTTAAACAGCTATCGGCTAGGTTATCTCCCCACCGAAGGCGCGGCGGGTTTCGCCGCAAATATGGCTTCGATACCGGCCGAGGCGTCGATAGCGGGCAGCGCCTCGATTGTCCCCACTGTAAAGACCGCGCGTGGCGCGGTGGCCTCCCGCAGCAGCGCCGAAGCGGCGTAAGGATCGAGAGCAAAGATATTCATGGAAACCGGGCCCTGGACCGGCTGCACCGCGGATGCGTCCCGCCTCAGCCGTGCAAACGCCTGGTGCGCGTCCTCCAGATAAGTCCCGAAACTGAGCTGCAATCCGGTGAAGATGAGCTGCGGAGAGTTGACCAGCGACACCCGCGCATGCTGGAGTACCTCTACCGGTCCGTTTCGCGGGGGCGCACTCAGACGGGCCGCCGCTTGGCACATCGTCTCGTTATTGTCCGGCTGGCGCAGCGGCTGAACCAAGGTAATCAGAGACGCCGGGAAGGCCTGCCCCAAGGTTGCGCGCAGGGAAGCGGCGTTGGCGAGCGACGGAACGAAACAGGTGCAGGTCAGAACGTTCCCGGCCGGCACCGACGCAGCCCGGACGCTCCCGGATAGCAGCTCCACGCTTTGCTGGAACGAGGGAGCACGCTGGCCGGAAAAGAATGCCAACCCGTTTGGGTTAAAAACCTGCCTGCTCTCTACTACAGCCTCGATGACGACCTCCGCCGCGCCGCCTCCGAGCGCGCCCACTTGCACGATGCTCACCACCGGCAGGGGCAGCTTGTGCTGGGTGAACATCCTGCCCGCTTTCTGGCTCACCATGCGAGCGTCGCCCGCCCCGGAAACAAATGCGCGCAGCTTGATAATCCTCTCGCCGCGCGTTTGATGAATCAGATCGTTCAAGCTTTTCCCAATTTGCGCATCCAGGCCGCCCTTCGCCAGCAGCGGCGAAATGCGGAATTCCAGCGAGCGGGTCTGGGCAGCCAGCGCCATCGGCAGTTGCGGCGGCAGCGGCAATGGTTTCGGCGGCTGCTCGTGTTTGTGCTTCGCCAGCACGAGCTGAGCGAAGGCCAGGCTAAGAACCAGAGCAATCCATCGCGAGCGCATGGCGGTTTCCGTCTCCAGGCTAGCGCGAGGACTCGATTCTACGATTGCCTTCGCGCTTGGAAGCGGATGTATCTTTATGCCTGAACAAATGGGCTTTCGCGAGGGCGGGCTTTCAGCTCGCTCGGGGGCTTCAGCCCTGTTCTGTCGCTCAAACCCACAGATCCTTTCCCAGTAGAAACCCGAGCGAAAGAAAAACGACGTATTGCACCGGCCAAGTCAAGAGTACAACCACCGGAACATGCAACAGTTGCCACTGGGGAAACGGCCAGTTGGTGTACACCCAAAAATGGTGCGACGCGTTCACAGTCTCCCAAAAGAGCGAGCAAACCAGCGAGGCGATTACGATTGCAGCGAGCGGCGTGAAGCGCCGATGCAACACAGCCTTGAGTAAGGACAGTCTGCCTAGCCTGACTTGGATCGATTCCAGGATCATCCATACTCCCAGAAAAGCCGCAAGGAAATAGCCGAAGGGTATCTTCAGCGGCAACCGCTTCCGAATCTCGAATACATAACCACCGGCCTGCCGATAATCCATGAGGATCAGCACGACGGCGGCAATCGTCAGCGCGATTCCAGCACAGCCAAGCGCCCGAAAAAGTCCAAGTTCGTAGGGCTTCGATACGGCCGGCGGAGGCGGACGCTGTCCGCGGCGCAAAATAGCCAGTACAACCAGATAGCTCTCAACTGTTGCCAGCCAATAGAAGCAATACCCAACGACAAAAGTAGCCCCGTACAACACATGGTTCCAGTACGGATAAATCCATAACTTGCCTAGCCATTGTCCAACTCCCTCCAAGAGCAATCCGGCGATCGTCCCTACGCACAGGAAAGAACCCCAGGCTTTGGCGGTGTTGGTCGCCCGCATCGCCAGGGATTCGCGTCCCAGCGCGATCGTAACCTGGTCACACAGGGTGATCTGCGTCGAGCCGACAAAGCCCCAAAAGAGCGTCATACTCGCGGGATCGATGCTTCGTTTCGGAGCAAAGTTCGGCAGATATGCTAGACCGGCGAAGACGGCCCAGGCGATAGCTAGATAAACAGGGGGGGCCGCTTGCAGCCCGGACGGCGCGCCGCGGACCGAGAACCGCGTATTCTCACCAGGCCCAGCCCCCACGCCCTCCGCCATAACCCCACGAAGCGATCCACCAAATAATGAACAGGATGATCAGTATCCATAAACAGCCGCATCCCGGATAGGGGCGGTTGTAGTAACCCCAATAGCGGCGATGGCCGCGCGGACGGGGAGTAAGTGGCTCGTTCAACGGATCGTTGATGGGGTCAGCAACGGGATCGTTGATCGGATCGTTGCGTGGATCGTTGGGGTCCATGATACGCCCCTTGGACCTTGCCCCGCGAGTGAAAGTTTCTTGAAGGTTTCCGGTTGCGGTGGGAGAAGGATCGCCTTTGGTCGTCTGCCGTACTCTGGAAGAACGGCTATGGAAACATCTCACTCGGTTCCCTTAACTTCCAACAGGCATCTGGTGCGCTGGGTCGAAAAGATGGCGGAGCTCACGCGGCCGGCCGCGATTCATTGGGTCGATGGATCGGAGGGCGAGCGCGACGAGCTTTACGCCCGGATGGAGCAAAGCGGCACGCTGATCGAGTTGAATCAGGATCTCTGGCCCGGCTGCTATTGCGCGCGATCCGATCCGGACGACGTTGCGCGGGTAGAAAGCCGCACGTTTATCTGCTCGTTATCCAAAACGAATGCCGGCCCAACTAATAACTGGGTCGATCCTTTCACCATGCGCCGCAAGCTGAAGGCGCTATTTAAAGGATGTATGCGCGGCCGCACCATGTTTGTGCTGCCGTTCTGCATGGGGCCGGTTGAATCTCCCAAATCGCGCATCGGCGTGCAGTTGACCGATTCGCCGTATGCGGTGGTGAGTATGCGCATCATGGCGCGTATCGGGCTGCCGGTGTTTCATGAAATCGACAAAGACATCAAACGGGTCGCGCCCTGCATGCATTCGGTGGGCGCGCCGCTCGCCGCGGGCGAAACGGATGTCCCCTGGCCCTGCAACGCGGAAAAGTACATCGTCCATTTTCCGGAGACGCGCGAGATCTGGTCCTACGGCAGCGGTTACGGCGGCAACGCCCTCCTCGGCAAAAAGTGCTTCGCTCTCCGCATCGCCTCCAACATCGCCCGCGACGAAGGCTGGATGGCCGAGCACATGCTGATTGTCGGTGTTGAGAATCCGCAAGGAGAGAAGACCTATGTCGCGGCCGCATTTCCAAGCTCCTGCGGCAAAACGAATTTCGCCATGATGCTTCCTCCCGCGGGCTTCGAGGGATGGAAAATCTCGACCGTGGGCGACGACATCGCCTGGATCTGGCCGGATGAAAACGGGCAATTGCGCGCCATGAATCCGGAGACCGGCTTCTTTGGCGTGGCGCCGGGCACTTCGGTCAAAACCAATCCGAACGCCATGGCCGCGCTGTCGAAGAATTCCATTTTTACTAACGTCGCGCTCACCCCCGATGGAGGCGTTTGGTGGGAGGGGCTGACGGAGAAGCCTCCGGCCGAATGCCTGGATTGGCGCGGGCAGCACTGGACGCCGGAAATCGGGAAGAAGACCGGCGCCACGGCGGCACATCCGAACGCACGCTTCACTGCGCCCGCCAGCCAATGCCCTTCGATCGATCCGGCTTGGGAGGATCCCAACGGTGTGCCGCTCAGCGCGATTATTTTCGGAGGCCGCCGCGCCACCACCGCGCCGCTCGTTTATCAGGCTTTTAATTGGAGTTCCGGCGTGTATATCGGCGCAACCATGGGCTCGGAGAAGACGGCAGCGGCGGCCGGCGGGGCGGGAAAACTCCGCCGCGATCCCATGGCTATGCTGCCGTTTTGCGGTTATCACATGGGCAATTACTTCCGCCACTGGATTCAAATGCAGCGCTCGCTTTCGGTCACCCCACGGATTTTTCACGTCAACTGGTTTCGCAAGGATGGCGGCGGCAAGTTCATCTGGCCGGGATTCAGCCAGAACATGCGGGTGCTGAAGTGGATCGTCGAGCGCGCGCGCAGCGGCGCCTTCGGCAAGGAAACTCCGATCGGCTGGATGCCGCGCTACGAAGATATCGACTGGACCGGGCTCGATTTCCCGCGCGAAGACTTCGAGAAGCTGCAGGCATTCGATCACTCCGCTTGGCGAGCGGAGCTGGTCGCGCAGCAGGAGCTATTTATCGACCTGCACGATTATTTGCCCCCCGAAATGGTCTACGAACGTGAACTGCTGATCTGCAGGATCTAAGGCCTGCCCACGCTACAATTGCCGGGTCAGTGAATCTGGTGTGCTGCTCATATTCGGAGGATGTCTGTTTTGGTTTTCGCTAAGGACGAAGTTGTAAGCAAGTTTCGCGAGCATTTTGGTGGCTCCGCGGACCCGGCGCTCTATCGGGCGCCCGGACGCGTCAACCTGATCGGCGAGCATACTGACTACAACCTCGGCTTTGTGCTGCCGATCGCGCTTGAGATGTCTTGCTATGTGGCCATCGCGCCCGCTTTGCACGGCTGTTTGCGCATTTATTCGCGCGAGATGGAGGAAGAAATCTCGGTCCCGGCCGCAGGCCTCGGCGAACTGAAACCAACCGGCACATGGGCGGATTACGTCTTAGGCGTCGCACGCGAATTAAAGAAAGATGGCGTGCCGGTGGGCGCTTGCGACCTTTATATCGCCAGCGATGTCCCCACCGGTTCGGGTCTCAGCTCTTCCGCCTCGCTGGAAATCGCTGCCGCGGTTGCCCTGCTCGGCGCGCGCGAGCTGCCGCCGGTCGAACTCGCGCGCCTGGGCCGGCGCTCCGAAACAAATTTCGTCGGCATGCCCTGCGGCATCATGGACCAATACGCCTCGGTTTTCGGCCGGGCCGGTGCCGCAATTCAGATCGATTGCCGCGCGCTCAGCCACGAATACGTTCCGCTTCCTTCCGCTGTCCGCATCGTGGCCGTCAATTCGATGGTGAAACACGAGCTTGGCTCTTCCGCCTATCGGGAGCGCGTCCAACAATGCCAGGCCGCTGTGGCCGCGATCCAAAATGTCCACCCCGAAGTGCAGTCGCTGCGCGATGTCAGTTGCGAGCTGCTCGAGGACGTCGAAGACCGGATCCCTCCGCTCCCGCGAAAGCGCGCCCGGCACATCGTTTCCGAGAACCGGCGCGTGCTGGATCTCGCCGCTGCCTCGCGCGGCCGCGATCTGGACCAAATGGGACGGCTGTTCGTAGCCTCGCATCGCAGCATGCAGCACGACTACGAAATCAGTTGCGAGGAGATCGATTTCCTGGTAGAAACTGCGCTCGCAGTGGAAGGCGTGTACGGGGCGCGCCTGACCGGCGGCGGTTTTGGCGGCTGCACCGTCAATCTGGTCGCGCCCGCGGCAGTCGAGCGTTTTGAAGAACGCCTGACCACCGCTTACCGCGAGCGCTTCGGCCTGACTCCGATTTTTTACCACTGCAAACCGGCTGCGGGAGCCGGGCCGGTCTCCTGAGCGCGGGCGTGAGCCCAATATCAGCGTTCGAATGGTTCAGTTCGGCAAGGACCAGATCTGATTGCGCGGATTGTGCCCGCACGTCTGAATGCTGAGGCCGTTCTGGTCGCCGGTAAGGCATCCCTTCCGCGCCGCATTGATCAGGTTACCTTTCAGCGTGTAACGCCAGCGCTGCGATTTGCTCTTCGAACACGGCCCCATCACGACCTTTCCGTTCGCAACCACAAGGCAGCTTCCAGATGACTTTAAGGCGCCATCGGAAGTAACGGTCCAGCTTTCCGCGGCACTGCCGGTACAAGCTTCGACACCCTTAGATGTCAGGCAGCGCGTATAGCTTTCGGGATTGAGGTAATGCCTTCGATGGTGCCTCTGACGATGCTGCGTTTCGGCGGCAAGCCGCGTGATTGTACCCATGCGGGCAGGCGCAGCGCAAGAGGCCGCCGGGTGAATAGACCAGATATCCGTATCGTGCGGAGCAATCCTGGCTTGCAAGACCGACGTCGCGTGCTGCTCGTTGCCGTTCCACAAATTGCGCGCATCCAGCCGGCATCCCGCGCTGAAACCGAGATCGGCGGGATGTAGTTCGACGCTCTGCGGCTCCGTGGAGCGATTCAGTACCGCAACGGCGTAGCCGTTCTTCAATTTCTTGAACAGAACGTCGATCGCCGGGGTGCGCCGGACCAAGGTCGCCATGCGGCCGAGCGGGTCCTGATCGACCGCAATAACGCGCTTATTGCCGAGAATCGAAACCGCCTGCGGGCTGAGCTTTTCAACGTCGGAGCTGAGAATGAGCGGCGCCGACATCATCGACCACAAAGCCAACTGGCTGCGCGTTTCCGCGAGTGTCATGCCGCTGTCACCGCCGATGATGAAATCTGCATCATTCCAGTTGCCCGGCTTTTGGAAGCGACCCAGGGGCAGGTTATAGGAGTAGTTCCAAAGCACGCTCTGGAAGCGGGGCCTGTCCGGGTTACTCGCACGGAAGGTTGCGATATCGGAACCTTCGCGCCAAAGCTGGCCGTAGTCGCGCACCCAAGTCAGCACGTCGTACCATTCCGGCGAGCGTTGAAAATACGCCGGCGCCGATTCGGAAAAAACAATCGGGCGCCCCGTGTGCTTCAACGCTCGGCTCTCCGCCTTGTAGGCTTTGCGATAAGCCGCGATTTTGCTCTCCCCCGGGTGGGCGTAAACATTGCAGCCGTCCAGCTTCAGATAATCCACACCCCACGAGGCAAACAACTTGGTGTCCTGCACAAAATGAGCTTTGCCGCCGCCTTCGGGTTCCCCGCTGCCGGCAAACCTGCCGCAAGTCTGGTATCCGGCGTCTTCGTAAATGCCGAACTTCAGCCCGAGCTTATGCACTGTATCGGCGACTGCTTTCATGCCATGCGGGAAGCGCTCTGGGTCGACTTGCAGATTGCCGTGACTGTCGCGGGTTTTCTGCATCCAGCAATCGTCGATGGTGACCGTGTCGTAGCCGCGTTTGGCCAATCCGGTCTTCACCAGTGCGCGGGCATTGGAAAGAATTGTCATGCCGGTGTAATGGCATTGGTAATGCGCCCAATCGTTCCAACCCATCGGCGGAACGGCAGCCAGCGGCTCGGTGGCGCCAAAAGCCAGGCTGCCTACAAAAGCGAGAAAAACGCAGCGGAGGGCCGGCCGCGAGAGAATCGAAGGTTTGTTGTGTGCCACGCTGCTACATTAACCCATGGCCATGCTGAGAAGCCGCGAAGCGTTCTCTCTGCCGTAGCGCCATCCAGTCGCAGACCTCGGCCAGATTCGCCAGCGGCTGCTGTGTAAATGGGAGCGTGTGCATGTACGGCGGAGGGCCGAACTCGGGAGTGAGCGTGGAGCGCTGCATTCCTCTCGCACGCTGGGCACGCCAGATTTGATCCCACCAAGTCTCGTGCGCGTTCAGATGATTCACCCATTCCGGCGCTCTGGGATCGGGAATTTGCGGGCCTTCTTCGTAGCCCACGCGGGCGTGTATATGCTCGCAATGACCGGCGGCCGCTGCCAGTTCTTCGCCGCAATCGGGCAGCAGCCTTTCGGCTACGCAAACCCAATGGCTCAAATCGCAGGTCAGCTTTAACTCAGGCACCCGCTTGAGAATCGCCATGGTATTCCAAGGATTGCCCAGATATCGCGAGCGGTGAGTCTCGTGGCAGACCGCAACTCCGATAGACTTTTCTATTTCCACCGCGCGGCCGAAAAATTTATGTGCCTCCTGCAAGCTCCAGGCGTCGCAACCCGATTGCGCGTTGAAGAAGATAGGCCGTCCCTCCAGGCAAGACTCCATCTGTTCGCCAAGCGTCCGCACATGATCCTCTACCGAGCGGCTATGGTCCACGCCGGTGAAGATTTGCGGAATCCAGAAAAACGCTTGATCGCGAAGAGCTTGGCGAAACCGCTGAAAATCGGACACCGCGAACAGCGGCGCCTCTATGCCTTCGTAGCCCAGATCGCGCCAGTAAGCGAAGCGCGGCTCCAAATCTTTTCCCGTATCGACGCCCCAAAGGTGGCGCACAAGAGCAAGCTGCATACCTCGTGGCATTATGTCACTGATACCCATGATCACCAAAATCGCGACTTTTCTTTCCGCAGCTCTGCTCTCGCTCGCCACCGCTTCCGCTCAGACGCATTGGGTGGGGACCTGGGGCGCGAGTCCTTCGCCGGAATTTCCGGAAGCGCAATTGCAGTCCAAGAAATTGGTGTTCGCAAACCAGACGATTCGCGAGATCGTACACACCAGCATCGGCGGCGATACCGTGCGCGTGCGCTTGTCGAATGCCTACGGTCCGCATACGGTGGAAATCGGCGCCGCGCACATCGCTTTGCGCGCGAAAGGGTCATCCATCGTCCCCGGCTCGGACCGCGTGCTGACGTTTAGCGGCCGGAAAACGGTTGCGATTCCGCCGAATGCGCCGGTGCTCAGCGATCCGGTCAAGTTGAACGTGCTCGCGAATGGCGACCTGGCGATCAGTATTTTTATTCCCAAAAGCGCGCCCGCCGGCGGCATCCACTACAGCGCCGAGCAGACCAACTACATTGGCAAAGGCGATCTGACCGGCGTGGCCTCAATTCCGCATGCCGAGACGATTGAATCCTGGGTGTTTTTGACCGACGTGGAGGTAAGGGCGCCCAAAGCTGCCGCGGCGATTGTCGCTTTCGGCGATTCGATTACCGATGGCGCTCATTCCACGGTCGATGCGAACCATCGCTGGCCGAATTTCCTCGCCGACCGGCTGCTAGCGGAGCACCGGAAGCCTGAAGTTGCCGTCGTTGACGAAGGAATCGGCGGCAACCGCATTCTGCACGATGCCTCAGGAAACGTCGCTTTCGGGGTTAATGCGCTTTCGCGCTTCGACCGCGATGCACTCGCGGAGCCGGGCGTGAAAAACATCATCGTGCTCGAAGGCATCAACGATATCGGGCATGCAGGCTCGTCGGCGCCAATGTCCCAATATGTGAGCGCCGCCGATATCATCGCCGGGCTCAAACAGCTCATCGCCCGCGCCCACGAGCATGGATTGAAGGTCTTCGGCGCCACGCTGACGCCGTTCGCCGGCACGATTTATCCGGGCTACTTCAGCCCCAAGAAAGAAGTAGAGCGGGAGGCCGTAAACAGATGGATCCGGAGCAGCCACGCTTTCGACGGCATCATCGATTTCGACAAAGCCGTCCGTGACCCGAAGCATCCCGACCGTATGCTGCCGAAGTACGACAGTGGCGATCATCTGCATCCGAACGACGCCGGGTACAAAGCAATGGCGAGCGCGATTAATCTGGCCTGGTTTCGCTGATTCTTCCCGGCTTTCGGCGAATCCGAGCCGGAAGCGTAAGCGGCCGGCTTGGTCCCAGAGCGCCACTTAATCAGCCTGCAATAAAGGTTATAAGTAACCGAAGTTACCGCGCTTGCGCGAGTTTGCGCACGCGCTGCCCTTGCAGCAGCCCGCGATACTCCTGATAGAGAGTGCTGAATCCCGCCCAGTAATAGCCACAGACAAATAGCAGCAAGAACGGAACCGCCAGGTAATTCTGCATGTCGATCGAGAAATCGATAGCGTAGACGAAGTACGTGCCCGCCGCCAGTTCCAGGAATGGCAGCAAACCGCTGCGCCGCCGGTACATGGCATGGTCGGATTTCTTCTTTCCCGGGCCAAGCGCGTATTTCGCGGTACGGGCAAAACTGGACTTGATGCCGAGCAGCGCCTCGATTACGGCTTTGGAATTGCTGAGGGTCAGCGCCACGCCTGCGGCCATCAGCATGGGTATAAACGCCACCGATTTCCACCAGCTTTTCGGATACAGCACCTTTTGGGCGTATATGTAAAACGCCAAAATCGACCAGAATGAAGCGATGATCAGCGGCAGATCGACGGTCATCATCTGGAAGACTCCCATGTAGAACCGCACGATCATCACCGGCAGGATGAGGGCCGAAATCACCAGCATCAGCGGATAGGAGATGTTCGGAGTCAAGTGCATGACGGCTTCCAGCTTCACGCGCCAGGGCAGGCGGGCCTTGAGAATACGGGGAAGCAGTTTGATCGCGACCTGGGTCAGCCCCTTAGCCCAGCGCGCTTGCTGCACCTGGAAGGCATGCGTCTCCACCGGCAACTCCGATGGGCACTCCAGCGCGGGAATATATGCGAAGCGCCAGCCCTTCAATTGCGCGCGGTAGCTCAGGTCGGAGTCTTCTGTCAGCGTCTCGTGCTGCCAGCCGCCGGCGTCATCGATCATGCTGCGCCGCAGCACGCCCGCCGTGCCGTTGAAATTAAAAAATAGCCCGGAACCATAGCGCGCGCCATGCTCCAAGACGAAATGGCCGTCGAGCAGCATGGCTTCCACTTGCGTCAGAATGCTGAACTCTTTATTCAGGTAACCCCAGCGGGCCTGCACGACACCGATGCCGGGATCGGCGAAATAGTGAATGGTGCGCAGCAGAAAATCGGCCGGCGGTACGAAGTCGGCATCGAAGATGGCGATGAATTCGCCGGTAGCCGTCGCCAGGCCCTCCTGCAAAGCGCCCGCTTTGTACCCGTAGCGGTTGGTGCGGTGACGATACTCGATGGGAACGCCGGCGGCTCTGTATTCGTTACACAAGCGCTCGGTGTACGGATGCGTTTCGTCGGTCGAGTCGTCGAGCACCTGGATTTGCAGTAGTTCGCGCGGATAGTCGATGCGTGCTACTTCTTCGAGCAGCCTTTCCACTACGAAGCGCTCATTGTAAAGCGGCAATTGAACCGTCACCCTGGGCAGTTCGGCGAAACGCGAGGGCGGAGCTTGCCGGATATTCTTACGGTATTTGAAATACCGCCGCATAGTCTCGAAGCGGTGAATGCCGTAGATCGACAGGATGACCAGGACACCGAAATAAGGAAGCAGTATGGACCAGTCGAAGGGAGACAGGCGGTAGATACCGGAAAACGTGTCGTCGAACAATCCGGTCATGGCTCGCGTCTCAAGCGATGGCTGCGCAAGCAAAAACGCGAAGATCGGGCACAGGAGGCTCATGGCTCAAGTTACTTTGGCTCAACCTTAGTTTACCTGTTTATTCTGGAACAAGCGGGCCGAATTTGCCGTATGATTCGGAGGGAAGCCGAAGGAGCAAGCCATGCAGAAGCACGTAAAGATCCTGGCGATTCTGAACATCGTACTTGGCAGCCTGGGAGTGATCGCCGGCGTGATCATTCTGCTCATTGCCGGCGCCCTGGCGGCATGGATTGGCCAATGGGCGAATCCAGCAGACGCGGTTGCGGCGGTCTCCATTCTGACGGGAATCGGCACCGCCATCGCGATCTTCTTGTTTGTCCTCTCGCTCCCCTCCATCATTGGAGGCTGGGGACTGCTGCAGTTCCGGCCCTGGGCTCGCATTCTGATGATTGTCATCTCCGCCCTCGACCTGCTGCACGTCCCGATCGGAACGGCCATCGGCATTTATGGTCTGTGGGTGCTTTTGAGCGAGCAAGGCCAGCGCCTGTTCGAAACCGGAGGCTGGTCTCCGCCGCAGGCGCCGGGCTCGCAGCCGGTGTACTCCGCGCAGGCGGCGTATCCACAGCCGCGGGAACCGCGCTGAAATTTCAAAAGCAGTGCCTGGTTCATCTCCGCTTCCGAGATCCGGTGGATCAAGACCTGGGGTGTGCGAACATGCTCTGACAGCCCTCCCATTGTGAAACCAACCCCACCCGCCCGCGGCACCCCCGAGTTGAAGCGAGGCATGGGCCTGTTCCCAGCCATTACCTCGAACATGCTCGCCATGGTGGGCGTTGGTCCGTTCCTCACCATTCCGCTCATTCTGGGCGCGATGGGAGGACCACAGGCGCTGCTCGGCTGGATCTTCGGCGCGCTGATTTCGCTTTGCGATGGAATGGTATGGGCCGAACTGGGCGCGGCGATGCCCGGCAGCGGCGGCTCCTACGACTACCTGCAGCAGGCCTTCGGGCCGCAATCCCTCGGCAAGCTGATGGGCTTCCTGTTTTTGTGGCAAATCATGCTTACAGGGCCGCTCACGGCGGCTTCGGGCGGCGTCGGTTTCGCAGATTATACGCGGTTCCTGTTTCCCCATATGAGCCATGCCGGGCATACCGCCGTGGCCATGTCGGTCTGCATCGTCGCGACCATTCTCTTGTATCGGGAGATCCGCACCATCGGGCGCATCTCGATCGTCCTCTGGATCGGGCTCGTGCTCGCGATGGCGATCATCATCGGAAGCGGAGCAATGCATTTCGATGCCGCGCGGGCTTTCCAGCTTCCTCCCGGCGCCTTTCACCTGTCGATGCAGTTTTTCCTCGGGCTGGGCGCGGCCACACTCATCAGCACCTACGATTTCGCCGGTTACTTCAACGTGTGCCTCATCGGAGGCGAAGTTAAGAAGCCGGCTTCCACCATTCCGCGCACGATTCTGATATCGATCCCCGTTCTCGCTGTGCTATATCTCGCCATGACCCTGTCGATCATTGGGGTGGTGCCCTGGCACGAGGCGATCGGCTCCAAGGCGATCGTTTCCGATTTCACCGCGCGGCTCTACGGCTCCGGCGCTGCCCAATTGATGACGCTTTTGATTCTCTGGATCGCATTCGCATCGGTCTTTTGCGGGCTACTTGGCTTCACGCGCGTTCCCTATGCGGCAGCGGCGGAAGGGCAATTCTTTTCGTGGTTCGGCCGCCTCCATCCAAAGCGCGGTTTTCCCGCTTTCTCGGTGCTTGCCATGGGGGCGATTGCAACAGCGTTATGCTTGCTGAGCCTGGGCGCGCTGATCCGGTTGATGATCGTCATCCAGATCGTGACTCAATTCGTGGCGCAATGCGTGGGATTGCTCGTGATCCGCCGCAGCCGGCCGCATATTGCGAGGCCCTTCAAAATGCCGCTCTATCCCGTGCCGGTCCTGATAGCGCTCGCCGGATGGACCTTTATCCTCTGCAGCAGCGGCGCGGAATATATCTGGACCGCCTTCGCTGTGATGGGAGGCGGCGTTCTCGCCTACCTGTTGCGCGCGCGCCGGCTGCGGGAATGGCCTTTCGAGGCCGTTTGAGATCGCCTGCCTTATAATTGCCGCAGCACAATCAAGGAGAAAACATGTTCCAGCGAACGCTCGCCGGTCTGGCGGCTCTATCGATGCTTACGCTTGTCACGGCCGCGGCCGGCGCGCAGCCGAATCGGTCATCGAAAGACCTCAGGATCGTCCTGCCCGATGTGGAAGGCGGCGCCTCAGTACTGTTCGTCACGCCGGAAGGCAAAACGCTGTTGATCGATACAGGCTGGCCGCCGAGCTTCAGTGAGCGTCACGGAATGCCGACGAGCGCCGACCGCATCGCGGCCGCGGCCAAATCGCTCGGTGTGACGAAAATCGATTACCTAATCATGACCCATTACCACATGGATCACGTGGGCGGCATCGACGCGCTCCTGAAAAAGCTGCCGGTCGGCACGTTTATCGATCATGGTCCCAACCGTCAGCAGACCGGCCCTCCCGTGAGGCTTTATCCCGAGTATGTGAAAGCTCGTCAGGGCCATAAGCACATCGTGGCGCGGGTTGGCCAGAAACTCAATATTGGCTCCATGCATCTGGAATTTGTCACCAGCGACGGAAACGAACCCAAAAAATCGCTGCGCGGTGCCGGCGAGAAGAACCCCTACTGCGCGAATGTGCCGCTCCATCCCAAAAACGGGGGCGAGGAGAATGCCCGCTCGGTCGGCACGCTCATCACGTTTGGCAAAACGCGCATCCTCGATCTGGGCGATTTGACCTGGAACAAGGAGATTCAACTGCTGTGCCCGGTCAATAAGATCGGCAAAGTCGACCTCTATTTCGTGACCGGCCATGGCATGAATCTTTCGAGCAGCCCGCCGACCGCCGCGCTCGACCCGCTGGTCGCGCTGATGCAGAACGGCCCGAAGAAGGGCGGCGACCAAGAAGTCATCAAGACCGTCGATGGCTATCCCGATCTGAAGGGCTTTTGGCGCGCCCATTACAGCGTGCGCTATCCCGATCTGAACGGCGATCCGAATTACATTGCGAATCTCAATACGGCTCACGACCATGGATATCCGATCCGAGTGGACATCACTCCGGGCGGCAAGATCACGGTAACCAATGGCCGCAATGGTTTCAGCAAAACGTATAGCGCGCGCGCGGCCCGGTAGTGGCAGGTTTCCGCGGTAGAACCGGAGTGGGCGTCGAAGCAGGCAGACCACAAAAACCCTTGGTCTGCCCCACTTTGCGCAGACGCTGGTTCTATCTGCTCCCGGCGGTGTTTGTGACTTACAGCCTGGCCTACGTGGACCGGGCGAACTATGGCTTTGGCGCCGCGGCCGGGCTGGCCTCGACGCTGCACATTACCGGCCAGCAGACCTCGCTTCTAGGCGCGCTATTCTTTCTCGGATACTTCGCGTTTCAGGTGCCGGGCGCGGCGGTTGCGCGCAAAAGAAGCGCCACCTGGCTGATCTTTTCCGCGCTCATTGCCTGGGGAGTATTCGCCTCACTTACCGGGGTCATCCGCGAATTTTGGCTGCTGGCCATCGATCGCTTGCTTCTCGGCGTCGCGGAGAGCGTGATCCTTCCAGCGTCGCTCTTGCTGCTGACCCGCTGGTTCACGCGCTCGGAGCGCTCCTTCGCAAATACGATTCTGATTCTGGGCAATCCCATAACCGTGCTTTGGATGTCCGCGATTACCGGCTACCTGATTCAGGATTTCGGCTGGCAAATGGCGTTCATTATCGAAGGCTTGCCCTCGGTGATTTGGGCTTTTGGGTGGATCGCCATTGCCCGCGACAAGCCGGAGCAAGCGCGCTGGGTGACCGCCGATGCCGCAGCAAGTCTGGACGCGCAACTCGCCAACGAGCAGCTTGCGGTCGCTCCGGTGCGCAACGTGCGCCAGGCGCTGCTGCGCGGCGACGTGCTCTTGCTCTCGGCGCAATATTTCCTGTGGAGTGTAGGCGTGTACGGCTTCGTCTTGTGGCTCCCCACCATCGTGCACCAGGGCAGCGCGCTTTCCATGGGCAAAACGGGCTTGCTCACGGCGGTTCCCTACCTATTCGCAGTGCTGGCGATGATCGTCGTCTCGCGCTATTCCGATCGCACGCTGCGGAGAGGCTCCTTTGTCTGGCCCTCGCTACTGATCGCAGGACTGGCTATGCTGGGCTCGTTCGCCTCCTCGGGGACTAGCTTCGCTCTCGCGTTTGTTTGCCTGGTTGTGGCCGCTGCGGGCATGTATGCGCCTTACGGACCGTTCTTTGCAATCATTCCCGAACGCGTACCGCGCAATGCTGCCGCGGAGGCGATCGCGCTCATCAATAGCTGCGGAGCGCTGGGGAGCTTTGCAGGCAGCTATCTGGTCGGCTTGCTGCAGTTCTTGACCGGCAATCCGAGGGCGGGCTATCTGCTGATGTCTTTGTCGTTCGTAGCCTCGGCTGTGCTTTTGATGTTGTTGCGGAAGCAGCCGGAAACAAGCGGCGCCTGACGCAAGGCGCGCAAATGACCGCCTGAGAATACACCCTCGCACATCCGGCCGTCTGCGAAACTGAAAGATAAATGACTGGAAACGACATCCGCGCGAGGTTTCTCGATTACTTCGCCGGGCAGGGGCATAGAGTCGTGCGCAGCTCGCCGCTCGTGCCCGCGAACGATCCCACGCTGCTGTTCACCAACGCCGGAATGAACCAGTTCAAGGAGGTATTTCTTGGACTGGAGAAGCGCGACTATTCGCGTGCAGCCTCGGCGCAAAAATGCGTACGCGCGGGCGGCAAACACAACGACCTCGAAAACGTCGGCTACACGCGGCGGCACCACACGTTTTTCGAGATGCTCGGCAACTTCTCGTTCGGCGATTACTTCAAGCGTGAAGCGATCGCTTTTGCCTGGGAGTTGGTCACCGGAGCGAACTGGTTCGCCATGCCGAAAGACCGGCTCGCCATCACGATTTTCCGCGAAGACGACGACGCGGAACGACTCTGGCGCGAAGTGGCCGGCGTTCCGGCCGACCGCATTTTCCGGCTGGACGAAAAAGACAATTTCTGGCAGATGGGCGAGACCGGACCGTGCGGGCCATGTTCGGAAATCCATTACGATCTGGGGCCCGAGGCCGCCGAAAAAAGCCGCGAGCACGAACGTTTTCCGCAAGACGGAGGGGGGCGCTGGGTCGAGATCTGGAACCTGGTCTTCATGCAGTATGACCGGGCGAACGACGGCACCCTGACGCCGCTTCCCCGCCCTTCCATCGACACAGGCATGGGCCTGGAGCGCGTGGCGGCGGTGCTGCAAGGGCAGATCTCGAATTACGAGACCGACCTGCTGCGCCCTATCATTGATCGGGCAGCGGAACTGCTTCGTGTCAGCACTCATCGCGATGAACGCACCGATGTGGCTCTGCGCATCAACGCCGACCATGCACGCGCTGCAACGTTTCTGATCCACGATGGCGTGATGCCGTCGAACGAGGGCCGTGGTTACGTCCTGCGTAAAATTATGCGGCGCGCGCTCAGGCACGGACGGCTTGCCGGCGCGACCGAGCCCTACTTCCCTGCTCTGACCGATTTTGTCGCTCGGCTGATGAAGCCCGGCTATCCCGAATTAGAAGAAAGCATCGAGCGAGTCGCGCGCATCGTGAGCCAGGAAGAAAATCGTTACGCGGCGACTTTTCAGATCGCCGAACGATTCTTTCACGACGAGGCGAAATCTGCGGTCAATGGCGTGCTGCCAGGCGCCGCCGCTTTCAAACTCTACGACACCTACGGTCTCGCCCTCGACGAGCAGGAAGAGATGGCCCGCGATTTCAACCTCACGATCGACCGCGAAGGTTTCACCGCCGAGATGGAGAAGCAGCGGTCGCGCGCCCGCGCAAGCTGGCGGGGGGCCGAAAAAGCGCAGATCGCCGAGATATATAAGAATCTTCCCCCGGTTGAATTTATCGGTCGCGAAAGCCTGGAAGCGCCCGTTGAAGTGATCGGACTGATCGTCGATAAGAAGTCTGTCGATCTTGTCGAGAACGGCACAGCGGAAATTGTGTTTCCCCAAACGCCGTTCTACGCGGAATCGGGCGGGCAGGTAGGCGATACCGGGTTCCTGCGGGACCCCGAAACACGTTTGCAAATCGCAGAGGTCGAAGGTACCTACAGGCCAGCGCCCGCCTCCATCGTGCAAAGGATAAATGTCGAGCGGCCTATTCGCAAAGGCGACCGCCTGCTCGCCGTTGTCGATCCTTCGCGGAAGTCCACGATGCGCCATCATACGGCGACTCACCTTCTCCACGCTGCGCTCCGTCAGGTTCTTGGACCCCATGTCAAGCAAGCCGGCAGCGTCGTCGAGCCGAGGCGATTGCGCTTCGATTTTTCTCATTACGCCGCGGTTACGTCCGAAGAGCTCGCCGAAGTGGAACGGCTGGTCAATGAGCAGATACTAGAGAACCGCGAGGTCGTGACGGACGTGATGGAACTGGATCAAGCGCTGGCAACGGGTGCGATGGCATTGTTCGGAGAGAAATACGGCGAGCGCGTGCGCGTGGTCTCGGTTCCCGATTTCAGCCGCGAGCTTTGCGGCGGCACACACGTCCGCCGCACCGGCGATATCGGCCTGTTCAAGATCGTCTACGAAGGCAGCATTTCGGCCGGGGTGCGGCGCATTGAGGCGATTTCTGGAATGCGTTCCCTTGAGGTGTTCGAGGAAGACAGTTGGCTCTTAACGGAAGCCAGTTCTCTGCTGCACACTACCAAAAGCGATTTTCTCGAGCATCTCGAAAAAACCTTGGAACGCCAGAAAGCGATCACCGCGCAGTTAGAGCATCTGAAGGAGCAAATCGCTCACCGCCAGGTGGAAAACCTGACCGGACGCAGGGTCAACGGAGCGACCGTGATTGCGGAGAAGGTCGAAGGCCTGGATGCCAAGCAACTGCGCACGATCGCCGATTCGCTGCGCAATAAGTGGGGCAGCGCGGTGGTCGTGATCGCTTCGGTGAACGGGGAGCGTATCCCGATTATCTCCGCCGTCAGCAAGGACCTCACCGGCAAAGTGCAGGCGGGCAAGCTCGCCGGCGAAGTTGCGAAAGCGATCGGAGGAAAAGGCGGCGGTCGTCCGGATATGGCCGAGGGCTCGGGCCGGAACGCGGGCGCTTTGACGGCCGCGCTCGAAAACGTTTATCGAAGCGTGGAAGCATTACTCGGATGAGAGAAAAATTCGACGTGGCCATCATCGGCGCGGGACCAACCGGCCTCGCCTGCGGCATCGAAGTGCAAAAACGCGGCTTCTCGGCCATTCTCCTCGACAAAGGCTGCATCGTCAATTCGATTTATCACTATCCGACCAATCTCGTGTTTTTCACCACTCCCGAGCTGCTCGAAATCGGCGATATCCCCATGACCTCGCTGAACGAAAAGCCCGGCCGCACCGAAGCGCTGAAATATTACCGGCGCGTAGCCGATCATTACAAGCTGAATGTTCACCAATACGAGCGCGTGCTTGGCTTCAACGGTGAGGACGGTGCATTCACGCTCAAAACGGAAACAAATTGGGGCGAGCGCGCCTGCTATGAGGCGAAGAAAATCATTCTCTCGACCGGCTACTACGATATTCCGAACCGCCTAAACGTACCTGGTGAAGACCTCGATAAAGTCATCCACTATTACCGCGAAGCGCATCCTTACTATGACCACGACGTGCTGCTGGTAGGGGCGAAAAACTCGGCGGCGATCGCGGCGCTGGAACTGTTTTGGACCGGCGCTCGCGTCACGATGGTTCACCGCGGCGCCGGAATCTCAAATAGCGTCAAGTACTGGATCAAGCCCAACATTGAAAACCGCATCAAGAACGGCGAGGTAAAAGCTTACTTTCACTCGCAGGTGAAAGAGATTCGCCCGCGCGAGGTCGTGCTCGAAACGCCCGAAGGGGAATTAACCGTGAAGAACGATTTCGTCTTTGCCATGACCGGCTACCGGCCCGATTTTGAATTCATGGCGAGTCACGGAATCCATCTCGATCCGGCTACATCGAAGCCCATCACCGATCCGCACACGCTCGAAAGCGAGCGCAAAGGCGTGTATCTGGCCGGCGTGATCGTGGCGGGCACGCACACCAACGAGATCTTTATCGAGAACGGCCGCTTCCACGGCAAACTGATTGCCGATGCGATTCAGAGCCGCGTGCGCGAACAAGCGGCGCTGTCAGTCCACTGATCCAGAGCCGCGCGCGTGAGCAAGCGGTGCAGTTATTCCACCAACCCGATCTTCTTTAACGTTTGCGGCAGCGGCGGCTGAAATTGAGTGTTGCCTACTCTGGCCATCACGCGGCCATTCTTGAGCGCCACGCCGTAGGGCGGGTCGACAAACGGAAAGGCCTTTTTCAATTTCTTCAGCTCTAAGCTGGTCTCCGCCTTCAATTTCGTGTCTTTCAGAAAATCCGCGGCGAATTCAGGATCGTTGGTGGGGATGCCGACAACTTCGGTGTCATCCCAATGTAGCTTAGACATGTATTTGGCGGCACGGGCACAGTCGAGGCACTCCGGGTTATAGAAAAATAGAAATACCTTGCCCTGAGCCAGATTTTGTGGCTTGCCATTGACGACGATCGGAGTGGGCACCTGGACCTTGCTTCGCTGGCTGGCCTGCACGCCGAAACTAATGGCCCCAAACGCGACCAGGGCGGCAAGCGCGGCGGAGGGGATCTTGAATCCTCGCGGCGGCCGCGACCAGAAGAGCACCATCAGAGCCAGCAGCAGCATGATGCCGTCGGCGACGAAAAACATCGGCCCGACGGTTCGCTTGATGATGGGAAAGCAATCGCACTCCTGGCCGGCGAGCGTGGGATAGAAATAGCCCACCCAAGATATGAAAAATGCGATCAAGCCAGTAGAAAGCAGGCCGCCCCAGCGCCGGCACATAGGCACAAAGAGCAGAAAAGCGGCGAAGAGTTCGATCACGCCCAGCGTCGCCGCACCCGGCACGCCCATTCCCGCCGGAACCTGTGCCTGTTCCAGCACTTGGCCGAGCTTATAGGGCTCGAGCACCTTCCATCCGCCCGAGAATACGAACATAATCCCAAGCAAAATAGCGGCAACGGTGGAGGTTTTGATCTGCCAACCTCGCGGTTTTTCCATCATGTGTAATTTCAATTGTATTCTGTGGCTGGTTCGGCCCCACATCCGGATTCCCGGTCCGCGGCTTAATACGATATGTCCCAGGAGGACAAATATGGAAATTAAACGAATCGGCTCGCAGCCTTCCGCAAAAGGCCCGTCGGATTGGTTTACGGGCACGGCAAGGATCGATCCACTATTTCAGGCGCCCGAGCCGGCGCTTGTTCAAGGCGCAAGCGTGACTTTCGAGCCGGGCGCACGGACCGCGTGGCATACGCATCCGCTCGGACAGACGCTCATCGTAACGTCTGGCTGCGGCTGGGCGCAGCGCGAAGGCGGTTCGGTCGAAGAGATCCGGCCGGGCGATGTGGTCTGGTTCGCACCCGGAGAAAAGCATTGGCATGGCGCTACGCCGACCACGGCCATGACCCATGTCGCCATTCAGGAAAGGCGCGATGGCAAAGTTGTCGAGTGGATGGAGCAGGTAAGCGACGCGCAATACCGGAAGTAACAGCGCTTCAGGGAGTCATTCCAATTCCAGGGCAAACGCCAATGCGTATTTTACACGATCCATCACGTCATCTGAGAGGTTACCCAACTTGCGTCCCAACCGAATCGTTGGTATTGAGGCCAGCCCTTGGACATTTGCTACGGAGTCCCGATCAAGGAACGGAAGTCTGGGAATCGGCACCTCGTACTTCACCGGGATAAGGGCTCATCGAGGCAATCTAGAACTTCCTGCTCGACTGCACGTGAACGCAACAAGTCCAGAAAGTCTTGGTCGGCCAGTTCCATAATCTCTGCGACTCGCTGGCGGACATCCGCGGCGGTTTCCGGCCTCCATTCAGGCAGCTTGACATCTAGCTTTTCCAGCAGAGTGTCCATGCCTTACTCTAACCAATGATGGGGCGCTAACGCTCCCGGCCCGTTTCAGGCCTCAGGGGTACAACCGCGCAGGCTCAATCTGCGGCGCGGTTTCTCCGGCTTCTACCATCCGCGCGATCAGCCGTTCCCGCAGCTGCGCCGCAACCTCGGGCAGTGGTTTGTCGCCATTGTAATGGACCAGCTTCGGCGGATCGTTGCGCCCTGCCAGATTCAATAGTTGATGCGGGTCGGCGGCGAGATTGTACATCTGGTATTCGCGATAATGCGTGCTGTTCGGGACGCGGTTTCCGTGCGCGGTAGGATCGGCTACGCAATAGGTCCACTCGGCCGTGCGCAGCGCCCTGCCCACCATCGAACCGCTGATTTGCACGAACGCCCCGTTCCGCCATTTCTCACGCCCTTCCGATTGATGAATCAGCGGCATGAAACTGTGCCCGGCCATCGAACTCGGAACCGCGAGGCCCGCCGCCTCCAGCAGCGTAGGCGTCACGTCCACCATGCTCACCACCTCCGCCACTTTTCGCGACTGGTTGAAACCAGGGCCTTGCAGAATCAGCGGAATGTGAATCGAGCTTTCGTGCGGACTGCGCTTGTAT
>DASVGP010000016.1:0-10246 GCA_036379475.1 Bryobacteraceae bacterium
ATCGCCAGCAACGCTGCCGGCATCATTACTCGATTCACAGCAATTCCTCCCTTTCGGATGGCAAACAAACGGACCACGGTCCGCACAGGCCAGTGCAACCAGCGATAAGGTGCCAACTTCGGGCGCCTGCCGGTCGTGTACGGACCAACTAAGTCAAAATTTCAGAGCGAAAGGAAGGAAAGAGGCGGCGCACGCGCAGGACGAATGGTGTCTGGTGCATCCGTTTGCATCGACGCATTGAAGGCACACAGGATCTCGATCGTCCTTGTTGGTTGTGGCTTACCTGCGTCCACCGCGATGGGTGCGACGCTAGCGCGGCTCGTCACATGGCAGATTAGGCAGGACGCGGCAGCTTGCGGGGAGCTGTCGTGGTGCAGCGGCCCGGCCAAGGACAGACCCAGAAGCAGGGCCAGGCACACAAACGCCATTGCCCGTAGGCGCATATTGGCTCGCTGTGGCTCCGGCCGCACTCTTCCGAATTATAGCTGCTTAGCGATGTTGGTTAGAATGTCACTGCCGCGGACCCACAATGTCTTCGTTAGGGTTATGATCTGACGCCTACCACAACCCGGTGAGCATGCCAAGAGCGCTGCCGGCAGCACTAGCGAGCTTTCACGCCGCTACGAAGTGCGTGCCATGCGCGGGGTCTTCAACGGAAGGGATACAGTCGAAGCGGTGCTGAACCGTGGTGCTGGCCGCGTCCCGACTCGCTGCTGCAGAGAGGCCAAAGGCCACGCCGAGACGCGATCATCATCGAATATCATTTCGGTGATCCAACTCCGAATCCGAGCACATTCGCGGTGACCACAGGTCTCCATGCAGGTCACGCTGCCAGGATGACGGACCACTCGTCCATTGATGGGCCATTATCGTTCCGCGGTCAAGGAGGCCGTGGCGCGATGGCAAAAAAGCAGTCAATGAAGGCGAGACGGCGTGTTCCGAAAACAGTGTTGCGGTTGCCTGATCTGGACCAGGCAAAGTCGGCGGTCTTGGATAGCCTCAGTTCGATCGACACTCAACGGGGGCACCGGCACGCGATTGAGGAATTCATCGAATGGTACTGCTCAGAGCCGCGGCTATCCTTCAGCAAGACCGTTGTCCTCCGGTACCGCATCCACCTGGAATCTCGGCATCTCGCGCCTGGAACGATCAATCTTCGCCTCGGCGCGGTGCGCCGCCTTGCTTACGAGGCCTCCGATTGCGGTCTGCTGCGCCCCACTTGGGCGGCCGGCATCCGACGCGTGAAGGGTGTCAAAAAGATCGGCGTCCGGCTCGGGAACTGGTTACCGCCAGAACAATCGAAGCGGCTCTGGAACGCGCCTGATTCTCAGCTATTAAAAGGCAAACGTGATCGCGCGCTCTTGGCCGTCCTGCTTGCCTGCGGCCTTCGGCGGCACGAGGCGGTGAACTTGGATTTCAGGCACGTTCAGCAACGGGAAGATCACTGCGCCATCGTCGATTTGAAGGGCAAAGCGGGTCACACGAGGACGATACCGATGCCGGCTGGGTCAAGACATTGTTAGTTACCGCAGCTTCGAGTATTCGGCCCTAGCCTGGCGCAGAATCGGGATGTTGGCATCGGCTCCCTTCCACAAGGCCAGAAAGTCCTGATAGGCACTACGCGCGCGAGCCGTGTCGTGTTGAAGAGCATATGCCCGGGCAAGGCCAAGATGGGCCAGTGCACCGATCGGGCAGTTGAGTACAATTCCTCGGTGCTCGATGATTTTTTGAAACTCGGCGGCTGCTTCGTTTCCCTGACGCAACAATAGATACGCTTGCGCACGCACATAGATCGGATATAAGAGGCCAAAGTGCAGGGGTTGGGATTGTCCCAACTCGTAACTTGCGGCGGATTGAAGTAAATCGAGAGCCTTCGATCCATTCCTGGTGTTCACTGCAATGGCGGCCCGGATTGACGGCAGCCAATACCCTTGCACAATCGTATGTTGCGGAAATTCCTTATCGAGACTTTCTGCGAGTTTCTGCGCTTTCGCTACATCTCCGGACTGCGCCAATGCCAGCGCGGCCAACGCCTTCACATCTCTTCCGGGAAGAAGCTTCAGAGCCGCTGCGGCGTTTTGAGCGGCGATGGCCGTGTTGCCGAAGGCGCTCTCATAGAAAGCGGCTTTGGCCTGCCACAGCGCAGCGGTTTCTTTAGCATCGGCGCGGAGTGCTGATCGCACGGCGCGATGTGAAAACTCCCGGAATTCTGTCAAGCGCCCGTAATAAGCATCTGTGTCCGCCTGCGCGGAAAGCAGCCAGTCTTCGCCTACCTGTCCTGCCGCCCAAGCAAGTTGCTGGCGCATTGACGCTTCGTCAGCCCGCAGGAACGCAGTCTGATAGATCCCTAAATGGAGAAGGTATCCGTCAATTCCGCGCTTCCGCGCTTCCGCGCCTCCGCGATGATCGCCTGTGCTCGCTCTACATGGTTCAGCCCGAGGTTGATTTCCATATTATTGATGATCCCGGCGATGGCGTTGGGCTCCAGGCGGATGTTTTCCTCGGCTTGCTGGAGAGCCTTTTCCCACTGGCCCATCCACATGTAGTCATTCGCCAGATTGGCCGGTGGCACGTAATCTCGTGGGTAACTTTGGCTCCACAGTTCGTAAATCTGGTTGGCTTTTTCCAATTCCCCGGTTACGTTAGTGTAATAGGAGGCCATAATTCGGTACCTTTCCCGCTCTGTAACTCGATCCCGTAATGCGTACGCCTTTTTTGCGGCTTCCGTTGCCAGGCTAGGCTGTCCAAGGTTGGTGTAGCACACCGCGAGAGCGCTGTAGGCGAGGGCAAATCTTGGGTCCAGCTCGATGGCATGCTTCAAGGGAGCAAGTGCAGCCGCATCGCCTCTTTCAATCCAGATCTTGCGGGCTACGCTGTAAGCCTTCAGTGCCTCCAGCGACGAAGTCGTGGCCTCGATCGGCGTGGCGAATCTTTGAATCGATGAAAGCGACTCACCCAGCTTGCCGCGCATCTCGGTGGCAGCCCGGTCCAAGGCGTTGAGGATATCCTCCTTGTCACGGGCTTGGGTCTGCTCTTCGACGAGCATGTCGCCTGTATTGCAGTTGACGGCGTTCAACCCAATCACGAAGTTGCTGCCGAGCGCAGTGATCGAGCCGGCAAGCAGCGCCGTGCCACCCGCACGCTGGCACAACTCGCGCGCTACTTCGCCGGTGACGGGTTGCTCTGGAGAGCGACCCATCAGCCGCAGCGTGGCCGCAACCTTTTGATCGGAGAGGATGTTCAGAAACGGCGACTGCTGTAATTGCACTGCCAATCCCTGTTTGAGCGCGTCCCCAAACACTGGGTCGCTAGTGTGGTTGACAAAGTCGGCAAGCACAATGGTGTCCTTCTCGCCTAGTGCCGGTGCGCGGCGGGTGCGGAATAAAAACCAGCTAACCAGGGCTACAATCGCTATCGCCAGGATCGCCAGGGGCAGCAGCAGCTTTCGGCGCGACCGGAAAACGCCGATACTCGCCGGTGCAATCAGATCTGTCTGGGGCCGTTCCCCGTCTATTGCTGGAGCATGAAACGAACTTGATTCCGTGTCCCGCTTGAGGCGCTTAAGATCGCTGCGCATCTCTGCTGCACTTTGGTAACGCAGGTCTGGATCCTTCTCGATCGCCTTGTTGATGATGTCCTCCAACTTGGGGGGAAGATCAGGGTTGAGACGAATCGGTGGTTGAGGTCTGCGATTCAGGATGGCCTCGAAGATCACACCCGATGTATCGCCCCGGAACGGCAACGTACCCGTCGCCATCTCGTACAGTACAACGCCGAAAGAGAAGAGGTCGCTTCGCGCATCGAGTTCTTTGCCCCGGACCTGTTCCGGTGACATATAGGCGACCGTGCCGAGCATCGTTCCGGGGCTGGTCAAGTGCTCTTCTGGAAAGCTCGAGGCCGCAAGCGTTTCTATCGCAAGCGTTTCTACCGCAATCGGCTGCGGTTTCGGTTTCACTATTTTGGCGAGACCGAAATCCAAGATCTTGGCGTCGCCTCGTTGGGTCACAAAGACGTTGGCCGGTTTTATGTCGCGATGCACAATGCCGCTGGTATGCGCTGCGTTGAGGGCGTCAGCAACTTCAATACCGATTTCGAGAAGGCGATCGAGGGCGACTGGCTGATTGCCGATCAGGTGCTTCAGCGTTGCACCCTCGAGATGCTCCATCGCGATGAAGACCCGGCCCTCTGCTTCGCCGAGGTCGTGGATCGTGCAGATGTTTGGATGGTTTAGCGCAGAGGCCGCTTTGGCCTCTCGACGGAAGCGTTCCAGGGCGTGCTGATCTTTGGAGAGCTCTTCGGGAAGGAATTTGAGAGCTACGAAACGACCGAGATGAATATCCTCGGCCTTATAAACCACGCCCATGCCGCCTCCACCGAGCTTTTCGATGATGCGGTAACGCGAGAACGTTTGTCCGAGCACTTCTAAATCATCATAGGACGGGATCGGTAGCTAGATGACACCGCGTGCTGCGTCGTTGCACGAAAACGCCCGAAGAAGACCACGGCTATCTTGAGAACCAACCTGACGCTTTGCCAAAATCTCGGCGAAGTTTCCGGATATCTCCCGGACGACGAGCCACTCGGAAACAATCTTTTACTCGCAAGGGTTATTGGGACAAGTGGCCGGCTGCCAAGGCTGTTTTCGAGCCGGCTTGCCAGCCCGTGATCCAGAAAGAATGCCGCGCGAAATTGCGGCATGGCAGCCCTGGAGAGCCAATGGCACTTATTTAGCTGAAGCTCCTGCTAAGTTGCTGATTGAATTGTGGCGCACGCTTCAGCGCGCCACAGCACCCGTTCATCAAGAGCCGCTTGCAAAACTCGCCGGAGCTGTGGAAAAGAGGGGCCGAAAGTCAAAACATTATATGGAAGGAATATTTGAAAAGGGGCTTCATACCTTGTACTCTGTTGTTTCGAAGCAGACAAAGCCACAAGGGAGAAGCCCCTTATGCAGATTACTCCACGACAAGCCTTGACGCAGTTCGCCCAGCTGCTGCAGGGAACCCTGTTCGGCGCGCTGGAAGCGTCGCTGGGAGCCTTTTCGGAACAGGCAAAGCTGCTGATATCGGTGCTCACGTTAGTGCCGATGCAGAAGCATCTGGCTCCCGGCCGGGGCTGGCCAGGCCGTCCGGCGAAACAGCGCTCGGCGCTGGCAACGGCGTTTCTCGCCAAAGCGATTTACGGGCTGGGGAGCACACGTCAACTGATCGAGCGTTTACAGTGCGACCGGCAGTTGCTGCGTTTGTGCGGCTGGGATCATGTCGGGCAGTTGCCCAGCGAGTCGACATTTTCGCGCGCCTTTGGCGAGTTCGCCCAGAGCGAGCTACCGCAGCGGTTGCACGCCGCGCTGATCGCATGCACGCAGAAAAACCGGATAATCGGGCATATTGCCCGGGATTCCACAGCCATTGAGGCACGCGAGAAGTTTCCCGAAAGCAAACCGGCTAAACAGAAGCGCTATCAGCGCCGGCCCAAGCGCTGCAAAGCATCCGAGCGCGGGACACGGTTAGAGCGCCAGCGTAAACAGACGCTGGCCCGGCAGTTGGCAGAGTTACCGCAGCAATGCAGCATCGGAGTCAAAACGAGCAGCAAAGGTTATCTCAGCTACTGGCGCGGCTATAAGCTGCATCTGGACGTCGCCGACGGACAGGTTCCTATCAGCGCCCTGCTGACCGGAGCCAGCGTGCATGACTCGCAAGCCGCCATTCCGCTGATGACCATGAGCACCCAGAGGGTGACGTATTTATATGATCTGATGGATTCGGCTTACGATGCCGCCGCTATTCGCGCGCACAGCGCACAGCTTGGGCACCGTGCCATCACCGATCGACCCAAGCGCTATCGCAAAACCGGCGAGCGCAAGGTACTGCTGCGCAAGAACTCGCGCTCCTGGACGCGGGTGATCGAAAAGGAACTCCGGGCAGAGGAGATGACCTGGGCCGAGCAGGATCGCTTCGCCGAACGCACGATGGTGGAGCGTGTGTTCAGCCGCCTGAAAGACGAGTTCGGAGCACGCCTCATTCGCGTCCGCGGAGCAAGCAAAATCATGGCTCACCTCATGTTCGGTGTGCTCGCACTCAGCATCGATCAATTATTAAAGCTCACCGGATAATTACCGACTCGCTTCCCGAACCTGCCCGGGGCGCGCTGGCGCGCACCAAAGTCGCGGCGTGTCTTGACGCTGGACGCCCCAGCTTTGCACCGCAACCAACACCCGCGAGCCCACCAACGCACGTCTCTGCCGCGCTTGTCAATACCAGTCGGCCCGCATTTTGCAAGTCGGTGTCAACTCTCTCAAATTTTTTTTCGCCTCTATTTCCAGTGACTTACACCCTCCTCGCCCCTCTCATCCGGCACGCCCGCTCCGCACACTAGCTAAGAGCTAACAGCTAAAAGCTAAGAGCTGGATCAACATCATGGCAACCGCCAAACAAATCGCGGCCAATCGCCGCAACTCTCAAAAATCCTGTGGCCCCAAGTCCGTCGAGACCAAGGCCAAAGTCGCGCAGAACGGCACCAAACACGGCCTCTGCGCAAAATTCCGCGTTCTCAAAGAAGTCGAAAAGCAGGAAAACTACGACGCTTTCCTCAATAAGCTCATCGAAGACGAGCAGCCCGTCGGCCAAGCTGAAATTGAGCTGGTTGTCAAAATGGCGGAACATACCTGGCTCGCCAAACGCGCCCTGCGCATGCAGAACAGCTGTTTTGCGCCCGAGCCGAAAACCCCCGAGGAGGCCAAAATCGGCGCCATCCCGGTCAGCCTTGACCCCCTCGCGAACTCGAATGTTACGTTCGCTACCACGCCGCCCAGGACCGCGCCTACCAGCGCGCCTCCGCCGAGCTTCAGAAACGCAAGAAAGCACGGCAGTTAGCCGAAATTGGCTTTGCTTCGCAAAAACGCGCTGAGGCCGAAGAATCCCGCAAAGCCGAGAGACACGCCGTCCACATCGCCACCGCCAAAATGCGAAAACAACGCGAAGAAATGAAGCTCGGCGACGCCATCGCCAAAATGCTGCCCCCTGATTTCGATATTTCTTCCCTCGACCAGGCGCTTTCGGCCGCCGCAGCCCACCCCACTCCAGTTGGTTTTCCGGGTTTCCATGCGATATAGTGAATTCATTCCTCCCATGCGCTAGATCCCGCAACACAGCTCTATTCCTACCCGTCAAAGCCTCGCGTGCTTGGTGGAGTGTTTCTGGTTACCGATTAGCTCCCCTCGCTGGGCTATTCCGTAATCGCTTCAAGTTCAAAAACAATGGGAGACTTTCAGGCGTTGGGAGACGCCGCTTATGTCTGCTTCCGCGATAGACATACCTCGTCGTCGTATCTGGCAATCCTTGGTGGAGGCGATCCGCGGCACACAGCAAGACTTCACCCAGGGATCGATCAGCCGAGCCATTTTCCTTCTGGCTACTCCGATGGTGCTCGAGATGTCGATGGAGTCTTTGTTCGCCATCGTCGATATCTTCTGGGTTACGCGCCTGGGCGCAAGTGCCGTGGCGACCGTTGGTTTCACGGAATCCATGCTCGCGTTGATCTATTCCGTTGCCTTTGGCGTAAGTCTCTCTACCACCGCCATGGTGGCGCGCCGTATCGGTGAAAAGGACTCTCGGGGTGCTGCGACGGCAGCTATGCAATCGATTCTGCTCGGCGCCGTGCTCGCGAGCGCGATAGCTGTGCCCGGAGTCTGGTTCGCATCGGATCTGCTGCGGCTTATGGGCGGATCGCCGGATCTGGTCGCCGCCGGCCATCGATACACAGCGTTCGCTTTTGGCGGAACGATCGCGGTGATGCTGCTGTTCCTGAACAATGCGATCTTTCGCGGCGCCGGAGACCCCTCCATTGCCATGCGTGTCCTCTGGTTCGCAAATATCATCAATCTCGCGCTGGATCCGTGCTTCATCTTCGGGTTGGGGCCATTCCCGGCTTTAGGGGTCACCGGCGCGGCCGTAGCGACACTGATCGGCCGCAGTTGCGGCGTGTTGTATCAGTTCTGGATTCTCGCCCGGGGCAGCAGCCGCATTGCCATTACGCGCGCCGATCTGCGTATTGTTCCGCCGGTAATCGCATCTCTGATTCGCGTTTCCGCTACAGGAGTGCTCCAATTTGCGATCGCTCAAACCAGTTGGCTCGTCCTGGTCCGCATCATCAGCGTCTTCGGCAGCGTTGCCGTTGCCGGCTGTACCATCGGGATTCGCATCTTCATCTTCGCCATTCTTCCCTCCTGGGGCCTCAGCGGGGCGGCAGCTACCATGGTCGGCCAGAATCTTGGCGCTCAAAAACCGGAGCGTGCGCAGCGCGCCGTCTATCTCACCGCCTGGTACAACATGGCGATTCTTGGCGCCGTAGCGGTAGTATTTATTTCCGCGCCCCAGGCGATCGTTGCGCTATTCACATCGAATCCGGCCGTGGCGTCCGTAGCCGTGAGCTGCCTCCGAATCGTGGCCTTGGGCAATCTGGCTTATGCATTCGGCATGGTGATCGTGCAGGCGTTTAATGGCGCGGGGGACACGGTCACGCCAACTCTTATCAACATCATTGGCTTTTGGCTTTGCGAGATTCCGCTCGCGTGGATTCTGGCGTTTCTTGCTCATCTGCAAGTGCGCGGAGTATTTGCGTCAATTCCGATTTCCGAATTGCTGGTAACACTGATGGGGCTCGCAATGTTCGCACGCGGCCGCTGGAAGAAGCGGAAGATATAGCAGTTACCGCTGCACGCGCGCGACACATCATTCACAACCATACGCGCTCGTCTTACGAATAGGCTTACTTAGTCAGCCATTCATATTGCTGTGGGCTCAGCGGCACAACGGAAAGGCGGCCTTGCTTGACCAAGGGAGAGCCGGCAAAGATCTTGTGCTCTTTAATTTCAGCCAGTGTACGCGGAGTCGCAAGCGGCTTGCCGGCCTTGATGGTGACGCGCGGGATTTTGGGGTCGGTATTATCGACGCGGACAGCGGTTGCCAGGCCTACCGCCTGGCGTTCGCTGCCGGTGTGATAGATCACCAGCTTGTCTCCTGATTTCATCTCGCGCAGATGCTTGACGGCCAGAGGATTCGTAACGCCGTCCCAAAGCGTTTCGCCTTCGCGTTGCAGATCGGAAAAAGAGTACACGTCCGGTTCGGTCTTTAGCAGATAGGGCATATGCCAGCCACAATTATTCTACGCGGAGTGCGTCGATGGGATATGAGATGGTCGATGCGGTGGGCTTGCCGGAGCTGATCTTGCGTGTTCATCACAATGGGACCGTACCAGGCTAGCGGTTCCTGAATCGGTTTTCCGGATCCGAGCAGGAACCGAATGCCCTCGGGGCACTGCCTGCAACATGCCTCTCCATGCCATAATGCTGGCTTGATTTGGTTAGGAGATCGCGCAGGATATCTAAGCGACTGGATCACGCAGCGCCGGGTGCGAACAACAGGTCGTCGCATGGCTTATCCCAGCACCCGTGCCTGGATGGCCCGGTCGGAAATACCAGGATAATCGGCCAGGATTTCTTTGAGACACTGCCAACCGTAGCATAGGATAAGGTGATCCGAATCGATGTTGCGCAAATTTGGCCATACTGCGGTGCTGAGTACGACGGCGTGGGGCATCCTCCTTCTGCTGGCATTTAGACCAACCCATAGCGATGCTCAGACTCCGAGGCGTCCGGCCGCAGAATCGGCGATCCACGCGGGACGCCAGATTTTCTTGACTCGCTGCGCCTCCTGTCATGGCACAAACGCAAACGGCGGTGAATTTGGACCCTCGATTTTGGCCCGTGTACGGTTGCTGAGCAATGCAGATATCGTCAGCCTGCTACAACACGGGCGGCCCTCATCGGGCATGCCTGCATTTCCGGACATCTCCGGCTCCGATCGTGCAGACCTGATCCGCTTTTTGCGCACGCTTACTCCGCCGGGCGTGCCGGCCGAAATGCACGTGAACGTCCGGCTTCAGAACGGCCAAACGCTCCATGGTGTCGCTCTCAATCGCTCCCCGACCGGGATGCAGGTATTAGGTGACGATCATCGGTTGTACCTGCTCCGCAAAACCGCTGCGGGTGCCTATCGAAGAGTAACTTCCCAAAGCACCTGGCCCAATTACGACGGCCGTACTTTGGGGAACCGGTACAGCGCCTTGAAGCAAATTACCGCTTCCAACGTTTCGGAGTTGAAGCCGCAATGGGTGTTCACCATTCCCGATTCGGATGAGCTTGAGGTTACTCCAACGGTTATGGGCGGAGTCATGTATGTGACGATTGCCA
>DASVGP010000017.1:0-11121 GCA_036379475.1 Bryobacteraceae bacterium
AACTAACTCAGTGGCACAATCTGCGCCTGTTCCAGAATTTGAAAACAGCCAAAGCACTAATTCCGTGTTCGCGGGAAGCGCATCATCAGCTACGGCTTCTTGCAAATGTTCGAAATGGCGCAGCAAGAAATCCAACAAAATGCCGGTGCCCTGGCCTTTGCCGAGGATCTCTGCTCCATCTAAACTGAGCCGTCCTTTGTTTTCTTGGACAACCTGATTTACCAAAGCAGTCAGCAGAACATCCGCTGTCGATTGATAGCAGGCAAGCCTACCCTTGAAGAGAAATACGCCCAACGGCAGGTACTGAAGAGCGAATAGAGCGAGCGCGCTAACATGCAGCGGGCGGGAAGCGCTCGGTAACGCCTGTGCATCATTCCCCAGGCTCCCGCCGAGAGGCACGAAATCCCTGCCCAACCATTTCTCCTCGGGCACCGGAAGGCCGGAGTCCTTTAATGCCTTCGCGCAAACGGCGTGAAAAGCGAAATCAGTGGGAATGCCGGTGAGATCGCAGCGCGGCCCCGTGCGGCCTTCTTTTTCGGCCCAATCCAAGAGCTGCCGTAGGATCGAAAGGTAGATCTCGACATTTTTTCCCGCCTTCTTATAAGCGGGCTGAGTCAGGGGGCCGTTTGTTCCAAACACCATCGTGAAGCATTTAAGCCTCTGGTTATCACGAGCGAGCGGTCGTCCATCACCGAATACCGTCCTGATCTCGCGAAACGAAAGGTCCAGTACGCGTTCCTTGCCGGCCAATGCCGCAAGGACCATGAACCCCGTATCGACGAACGGATTACCAGTCAATTCCACCGTTCGACCTTTCCAATGTTCTCCCAGTAAGAGCGTGCATCCGCGCGACCTAGAATTGTTTTTTGCACCTCAAGATAGTCGCATTCTCTTTCGAAGATTCTCAAGCCGCTTCAGTACCATCGGTACCATTACGCTGGCGTGCAGCCACCTCAATCTCTCCCTTTCCCCAAACTGTCTGCCGGCCGACACCTGTCCACTTCGCCACTGTAAGGAACGGGACAAATTCGGTTAGGTCGCCTTCGTAGTCGGCTTCGCCGATGAATCCGCCGATCGGATGCACTTGGCCGGTGCGGCTGCTGCGGCGGCGCACGTCGACGGCTCGAATGTCGCAGCGAGTCATGCGGACGAGGCGGGCGCGTTCGCCGAAGGATCGGAAATCGATGTCCAATGGCCCGCCGCCGTAGAGTTGGCGGAGGGTGCCGATGCGGTCGCGGGCGCGGGCTGCAAGAATTCCGAACTCCGGCTTAGCCGCGATCTGCTGGCCGCTCTTCAATTCCGTTGGAGTTACGAATCGCACGCGAACTCTTGTGACCGGCTCCGCGGCGGGCGTCAGATCCAACTCCAGCGGAGGGACTTCCTGCCTGACGACGATCGTGCCGTTTTCATAGATCGTGGCGCAGGGTTCGCCGCGTTCGTTCAACTGTTCGACGCGCAGTAACTCCACACGCCGGCGTCCCGGCCCTAGCCCTTCGCGCGCCAGTTGGGCGAAGGTCAGCACTAAGTAAGCAATGGCCGGAGTTTCGGTATCGAATAAGTTCAGGTCGAAATGGAAGCACGCGCCGGCCTGAAAAGTAAGTCCGTCCAGATGCATGGCGCGGAAGACGAACGGCCGCGGCCAATCCGCCAAGCCGCTGGGGCCGTCGCCGATTGCGGATGGCTCGAACATACGCGCATAGGGACAGCTTACACGTAACTCGCAAGCGCGAGCACCCGCACACTGCGGCACGCAGGCGATGCGCCGGAAAATCGTCCCAAACGCGCCGCGCAGGATATTCGCCGATTTTCCCTCGGCGAAATGAATCGACTCGCGCGCGAGGAAGGAAAATCGTAACGGCTGCAGGCGGAAAAGCAAGATCACATTTTAGCTGTTAGCTTTTAGCGGTCAGCAATCAGTGGTCAGTTTTTAGCTATCAGCTGTCAGCTTTCAACTGTGGCAAAATGTCAGGCTGCCGTCATTTATTTGAGAGATTGGTTGAATGCGGCAGACCACGAGTTGGGATGGCGTGCCCAGCGCGCCCTGAAAAGGGCGCGGCAGCCTGGAAAGGCTGACCCCACGGTGCTTCGGCGGTGGAAAGGGCTTGGTCGAGAGAAGAAAGGTCGAAATCGGGGGGCAGCATTTTGGCGATGGCGTCGCCGAGCTTCATTTCTTCGCGTTGTTTTCGCATTTTGGCGGTGGCAATCTGGACGGCGTGTCTCTCGGCTTTGCGGGATTCTTCGGCTTCGGCACGTTTTTGCGAAGCAAAGCCAATTTTGGCTAACTGCCGTGCTTTCTTACGTTTCTGAAACTCGGCGGAGGCGCGCTGGTAGGCGCGGTCGTGCGCGGCGTGGTAGCGCATGTAAAGTTCGAGGGATTGAACCTCGACCTCGACGGGGATGTCGCCGTTTTTGGCCTGCTCGGGAGTTTTCGGCTGGAGCGAAAAGCAGTGGTTCTGCGCACGCAGGGCACGTTTGGCGACCCAGGTGTGTTCGGCCATTTTGACCACCAACTCGATTTCGGCCTGGCCGACGGGCTGTTCGTCTTCCATGAGTTTGTTTAGGAAAGCGTCGAAGTTTTCCTGCTTCTCGACTTCTTCAAGGACGCGGAATTTGGAGCAGAGGCCGTGCTTGACGCCGTTCTGGGCGACTTTAGCCTTGGTCTCGACGGACTTGGGGCCAGTGGATTTTTCAGCATTGCGGCGATTGGCCGCGATTTGTTTCGGAGTGGGCATGATGTTGTGTCCAGAGGGTGTGCGGTGGCAGGCGAAAACGCCTGCTTTACGGTGTCGAGTGTGCGGGGCGGACGGGAGGGATGAGAAGGCGCGGATGGTGTAAGATGCTGGATCTAAAGGTTAAAGAAGAATTCGGAAGAGCGGTGAACTGGCTAACAGCTACCTTCGCCACGCGCGAATGCCTTCTGGGAGAGCGAGCGAGAGAGCGGTGAATGTGGCTGCGGCGATCAGCAGCGAGCGCAGAGAGAACTTGCGAAATTTGAAGATTTCTTTGGCGACCAACTTGCCGGCCACGACGGAATCCAGCAAGGTCTTAGATGTCATCGCGAGCGGAATCCAGCGAGCGCGATCGTTCGGGCCCATGCCGGAAAGACAGGCGGTCAGAGCGTAGCTCGTCATGCCCAGAAATGCATCGGGAACGCCCAAATATGCGTAAGCTTCCGGCGAGCCGTGTATCTCGTCGGGAGCGAAACCAGGAATCGGCGGTCCGGGCAAATGCTTACGAACGCCTATCTGAAATAAGGCCACGCCTCCCAATATCGTGCAGGAAAAAATCGACAGACCGGCGATCGCGCGACGGCGCTTCAGGAACGGACCGCTACCGTGGCGGAGCTCCTCGCGGAGAGTTTCAGGGGACATTTCAAGCATTTTCTTTCCAAAGGAACGCGCCTAGCCCTGCTGCGGCCGCCGCCGCGATGCCTAGCGGCACGCGACGCAAATCGGCCCAAGTTTGCAGGCTGAAATCCTTCGACCTTTGTGAGAACATTCCACGCGCAGCGTAATTGCCGGGGACGGGATCGAACAGGTTGCCGGGCCGGCTTGTGTCGACGGGTTCCGAGGTCTGCTGGCCTTCATAGCCGTGCGTGCCCAAATACCAGTCCGCGATTCCGGGGGCGATTTTCTGGCCGTTGATGGCGATCACCGTGGATCCGCCCACGTAAAGCTCTCGGCGGTTGTGATGTGCGGCCCAATACAGCGCCCTCGCGGGCACCTCCGGCTCGAAGATGGGCGGCACCGGCTGGGGCTGGCGCGGCATGCGGGTGCGGCACCAACTGAACTGCGGCGTGTTCACGCCCGGCAGGCACACGGAGGTCACGCGCACTTTGCTTTTGTTGTGAATGAGCTCGCAGCGCAGCGAATCGGTAAACCCGATGATGCCGTGTTTGGCACCGCAATAGGCGGCCTGCAGCGGGATCGAGCGGTAGCCGAGAGCCGAACTGGTCTGCACGATCACGCCCCGGTCGCGCGGCAGCATGCGCTTGAGCGCGGCCATCGTGCCGTATACGCAGCCGAGATAGGTCACCTCCGTCGCTCGCTTAAACTCTTCCGGCTGCGTTTCACTGAGCGGCGCCAGGATGGTGGTCATGGCGTTGTTGTGCCAGATCTGGATCGGTCCCAGTTCGCGCTCGGCCCGCTCGGCGGCTTCTTCCACCTTTTGCGCATCGGCAACGTCACACGGCAGTGCCAGCGCCGTGCCGCCAGACTGCTCCACTTCGTTTTTGGCCGCTTCCAGCCGCTCCGGGTCGCGCGCGATCAGGCCGATTTTGGCCTTGTGCTTCGCATATTCGCGCACCAGCGCACGGCCCACGCCCGCACTGGCTCCTGTGATGACTACGACCTCTCGTTCGTGATGCAACGCCGTTGGCCTCCAAAATAGGGATGCCTCGCTGCAAGCAGCGTTACAGGGACACTTTGTGTTACAATGACCACAAGATGGACACCACAGTGCGTAATCTGGACGAGCAAGCCTATCGAGCACTCAGGGCTCGCGCCGTCCTGGAAGGCCGCACAGTGGGCGAGTTGATCAGCGAGGCAATCCGAGCATATCTCGGCGGGGGAATGGCGAAGCGAAGCGGAGTGAGCTTGCGCAAGCTTCGCCCCGAACCGTTTCCGCAAGGTAATGAGCGGCTCAGCTCCCAAATCGACGCGATTGTTTACGGAGAACGGTGATCGTTCTCGATTCGAGTTTTCTGATCGGCTTCTATAACGAGCGTGATGCCCATCACTCGGCCGCTTCTTCACTGATGAAGCGATTTCTATCAGGCGAGTGGGGCAAGGGACTCCTGCTCGAATATGTCGCGCTGGAAGTTGTTACCGTGCTGCTCGTGCGACGCGACGTGAATGTGGCGGCAAAAGTCGGAAAACTTCTGCTCGATGCTGAAGAGCTCGATTTCGTCTTCTGTTCCGGAATTTTCTCAGAAGCTTTTTCTTCGTTTACACAACAGCGCGGCACCCGTTTAAGCTTCGTCGATGTGGCGATCGTGCAGGTAGCGCGTCAGCGTGCCGAGGGCAGAGTTTTGACTTTCGACGAAGAATTCGGCAAAATCACTGGAATTCACATCCCCGAGTGATAGGGGGTGGGGGTATACTGGTTCCAGGCAAATGAACCGGCCCCGGCGAAAATCCCAAAGCACCGCAAACGGCAAGCACGCGGTCCACGTCGATGCGGACCTCAAAGCCGCAGCAAAGAAGCGCTTGCGGCGGATCGAGGGCCAGGTACGCGGTTTGCAGAACATGGTCGAAGAAGAACGCTATTGCGCCGACATCGTGATGCAAGTCTCTTCGGTGCAGGAAGCGCTGCGCGGCGTGGCTCGTCTGCTGATGCGCAACCATTTACAACATTGCGCAACCCAGGCCATCCGGGAAGGTTCCGAAGCCGAGGCGGCAGCAATGTACGACGAGCTGCTGGATGTCATTTATCGTCATTTGCGTTGAAAGGAGGGAAAGAGAAATGGAAAAAGATCCGGTGTGCAACATGACAGTCGATCCGAAAAAAGCGGCAGGGAAGAGCGAGTACAACGGCAAGACCTATTACTTCTGCGCGCAAAGCTGCAAGCTGAAATTCGACAAAGACCCGGAGCGATATGCCGGTAAAAATACCTGACGAGATTACGGAAGAATTCGTCGATCCGGTCTGCGGCATGACGGTAGAGCCGGAAGACGCCGCGGGCACGCTTGACTACGGGGGGAAGCGATATTACTTCTGCAATCCGCATTGCATCGAGCAGTTCCGCGCGAATCCGGAACGCTTCCTGAATCCGCAGCAGGCGCCGCCCGCACGTGCCGATATCGAGTACACCTGCCCCATGCACCCGGAAGTGCGGCAGATGGGACCGGGCTCCTGCCCGAAGTGCGGCATGGCGCTAGAACCGGTAGCTGCAACTGGTGACGAAGCGAATCCGGAACTGGATGCGATGAAGCGCCGCTTTTGGGTGAGCGTCGCGCTCACCGTTCCGTTGCTCGTCTTCATGGTCCTGGACATGGTGCTTCATCGCCAAGCATGGGCGGTTTCGCACTGGGTTGCGTGGATCCAACTGGCGCTGGCGACTCCGGTTGTGCTCTGGGGCGGCTGGCCGTTTTTCGAACGCGCCTGGGCTTCCGTCGTCAACAAAAGCGCGAATATGTTCACGCTCATCGCGCTTGGCTCGGGTGCGGCGTATCTGTTCAGCCTGGCCGCGGTGCTCGCGCCGGGAGCGATTCCGCCTTCGTTTCGCACACACGGCGGCGCCTTGCCGCTCTATTTTGAATCCGCCGCAGTCATCGTGACGCTGGTGCTTCTCGGGCAAGTACTGGAGTTGCGCGCGCGAGCGCAAACCAGCGGTTCGCTGCGCGAGCTTTTGAAACTCGCACCCAACACAGCGCGCCTGGTTGCCGATGGCGAAGAACGCGACGTATCCCTCGACCGGATTCAAGTGGGCGACCTGCTGCGCGTGCGGCCCGGCGAAAAAGTGCCGGTCGATGGCGTCGTCGTCGAGGGCGCGAGTTCGGTAGACGAATCGATGGTAACCGGAGAATCGCTTCCCGTCGCGAAGACGTCCGGCGCTCGCGTCACCGGCGGCACCGTGAACGGAACCGGAAGCTTTCTCATGCGGGCCGAGCGCGTGGGCAGCGATACGCTGCTGAGCCAGATTGTGCGCCTGGTCGCGGAAGCCCAGCGCACACGGGCTCCTATTCAGCGCGTTGCCGACCGCGTCTCGGCGTATTTTGTTCCCGCTGTGGTCGTTTGCGCTTTGATCTCGTTCATCGTCTGGGCTATCGCCGGCCCGCCACCGCAGCTTGCACATGCATTGGTGAACGCCATCGCGGTCCTGATCATCGCCTGCCCTTGCGCGCTGGGACTGGCGACGCCGATGTCGGTTATGGTCGCGACCGGACGCGGCGCAACCTCGGGTGTGCTGGTGCGAAAGGCCGAAGCCATCGAGTTACTGCAGAAAATCGACACCATTGTGGTTGATAAGACCGGAACCCTGACCGAAGGCAAGCCGCGGGTCGTTTCGGTTGCGGCCGTGAACGGATTTTCCGAGGCCGATGTGCTGGGCGCTGCGGCCAGCCTCGAACAGGCAAGTGAACATCCGCTCGCGGACGCCATTGTTTCGGCGGCTAGAGATCGCGGCATCCCGCTCGAACGCGCCGGCGAATTTGAATCGATCACGGGCAAAGGAGTCCGCGGCACAGTTGGCGAGCGCCATGTGATAGTCGGCAGCGAATCCCTGAACCGAGCCGGAAGCGTAAGCGACCCCTTGAGCCATCAGGCCGAAGCCGCCCAGAATCAAGCGCAATCGATCGTCTTTGTAACTATCGACGGCAAACCGGCCGGACTGATCGCGGTAGCCGATACCATCAAGCCTTCAACCGAAGAAGCCATCCGCTTGCTGCACCGTGAAGGCGTCCGCGTGGTGATGGCAACCGGCGACAGCCGCGCGACCGCCCTTGCGGTGGCGAAGCAACTCGGAATCGACCAAGTGGAAGCCGAAATTCTGCCACAGCAAAAAGAGCAGCTCGTGCGCCAGCTGCAAGCCGAGGGCCGTACTGTTGCCATGGCGGGCGACGGCGTGAACGATGCGCCCGCACTTGCAGCCGCCCATGTCGGCATCGCAATGGGTACCGGAACCGATGTCGCCATGGAGAGCGCGGGCATCACTCTGGTACACGGCGACCTGCGCGGAGTAGCGCGCGCGCTGCGGCTCAGCCGCGCGACCATGCGCAATATTCGTCAGAACCTGTTTCTCGCGTTTGTCTACAACGCGCTGGGAATCCCGATTGCAGCAGGTGTGCTGTATCCGTTTGTTGGTCTCTTGCTTAGCCCCATGATCGCCAGCGCTGCCATGACCTTCAGCTCGGTTTCGGTGATCGCCAATGCGCTGCGGCTCAAGAAGGTGAAATTATAAGAGAGTGACCGACCAGTTGTTTCTCTCGATCTGGCTCGAACCGCAGGCACGCCGGGCGCGGCTGCGCGAGTTCGAAAAACTGCTCCGCCTCTTCCCCTTCTCCCAGCGCAGTCAGCCGCAGTCGACCGTAGCTGTGCTGGCGATCGATCCAACCGAGCCGCCGTTATTGGAACGAGCGATGAACGGGCCCGTCGAGTCCTCTGAATTGATCGAAGTCTTCCGCGACTATTCCGGCGAAGATGTCGCCTATCGCGTCGAGAGCTGGTGGGATCTCTGGCAGTTCGACGGCGATTGGAAATTGGCCCCGGCGCGCATCGTGCTCGCCTGTTTCGGCCCCACCTTCGATAGCGGAAGCGGCGGGCACGAAGACTTGCGGCTCGATTTTGGGGTCGACAGTTGTTTCCTGCCCCAGCCGGATGATCCCTCGAGCGGCAAGCTGATCGAATCCAACATCCGCAGCTTATTGCGTCTGGTACACGAGTTCGATTCTGCGCTTCCGGTAGCCAAGCGGCGCCTCGAAACCGAATCCGGGGAAAATTTCGCGGATCGGCTTCAGGACGTGCTCACAACGGGCGGTCGCGTTCAATAGCGCGGCACGGTGGCATCCACCTCCACGCTCCAGCGATCAATGCCGCCCGCGACGCTGAAGCAGTTGTCGACACCGTGCTCCCTCATCCAGGCGGCGACTTGGAGGCTCCGCACTCCGTGGTGGCAGAGAAATAACAGCGCCTTCTCGTCCGCGAGCGCTTCGAGGCGCTGCATTTCGGCGGGTATCGATTGCATCGGAATGGTCTCGGCTCCGGCGATTCGCGCCAGCGCCAATTCCTCCGGCTCGCGCACGTCGACCAAAGCCGCTTCGCTGTTTCGCGCGAGTCGCTCCCGAGCGTCCCGGGGGCTGATTTCCAATGGCTCCTCGGCTCTCATTCGGTCTTCCACCCCCCGAAACCGCGCCTTCCAAAGCCTCTGGTAGACTTGCTGGCTTGTTATTCCGTCTCGGAAAAGGCCTTAACCATGATCTCACTTAACGTGTAAACTATTGTGAGGTACCCAATTTGAATCATTTTTTGAACTTTTCCCTACCCGCAGGGCAGCAGGGCGCCCTCCGCTAGTCCGGCATGTATTCACCAAGACACTACCCTCCACGCCGGCCGAGGGTCCGAGAAAACGTAAACGAAGCCATCCGATTCCGCGAGGTTCGCGCCGTCTTCCCCGACGGCTCGGTCGAGATCATGCCTACGCCCGCCGCCGTGCGCAAAGCCAAGGACATGGGCCTCGATCTCATCGTCATCGCTCCTACCGCCGAGCCGCCGGTCGCCAAGGCGATGGATTACGGCCAGTTCCAGTACGAGCAAAAGAAGAAGCAGCACGACGCCAAGAAAAAGCAGCACGTGATTCAGGTTAAGGAATTAAAGTTCCGTCCCAACACTGACGATCACGATTACGAATTCAAGAAGAACCACGCCATTCGCTTCTTAAAAGACGGCAATCGCGTGAAAGCGGTGGTGCAGTTCCGCGGCCGCGAGATCGCTCACGTCGATCTCGGCCGCAATCTGCTCCTGCGCTTCGCCGGCGATCTGGCCGGCGTCGGCCAAATCGAAGGCCAGCCGCGTCTCGAAGGCCGCAACGCCCACGTCATCATCAGCCCGGTGAAATCCCGCTAATCGCCGGACCGATAGGCTCTTGTGCCGGTGGAACGCAATAGCGGATCATAAGAAGAGAGCTTTCTCATGAGTTCGCAAGCCGTCACTCCGAATACGGAAGCCGCCATTCTCGCACGCATTATCCAGACCGATGAAAGAGAACTGACGCCGGAAGCGGCGCGATATTTGCTCTCGATGAAGCTGCCGGCGAGCGATGAGGAGCGAGTGGACGAACTCTCGGCCAAAGCGCGGTCAGGTTCGCTGACGCAGACCGAGACGCAAGAACTGGACAGCTATCTGCATATCGGATTCCTGCTCGGTGTGATGCAATTGAAGGCTCGGAGCCTGCTTCAAATGCAACCCGACACGTCTCGCCAGCAGTGAACCGGGACCTTGCTCGGGCCGTTCGTGAGCGGGCGGGCGGACGTTGTGAATACTGCCGCCTGCCGCAATTTGCGTTTCCACTGCGCTTCCAAATCGACCACATTGTCGCCGAGCAGCACCACGGAGAAACCGTTCCGGAGAACCTCGCGCTCGCGTGCCCTCATTGCAATCGTTACAAGGGACCGAACCTTGCGGGCCGCGATCCCGTCTCCGGCGCAGTGGTCCGGCTATTCCATCCCCGCACCGATCGCTGGACTGAACACTTTCAGTTTGAGAAGGCTCGTATTGCAGGCAAAACACCCGTGGGACGAGCCACCGTTCAAGTGCTGGCGATGAATGCTGCCGAGCCGTTGCTCCTGCGGGAAAAGCTCGCCGAAATCGGAGCCTCCCTCTTCTAATCCCGATGCCGCTTAGTTTTCCCGGAAGCGGACATTTTTTGTGGAGTAGGCCTTCGGCCCAATGCTCTTAATTAAGAGCTCTCAAAACAAAATGAAGGGCCGTGCGCCTTGATCTGGTGTTGTGGCGCACGCTCTTTAGCGTGCTGGAGCGAGCTTTTAGCTCGCTCTGGCTAAGCGTGGGCTGAAGCGTGCGCCACAATTCAATCAGCAACCCAGGCAGGAACATCGGCTTAATTAGCGGCTTATGGATGTATGTCTATGATCCGGCAGGGGAGACAGAATGCCGCTTGTGGGAAAACTAAGTGGCTTGTCTTCTAATCCTGTCCCTCGCGGCTACTGCACGTACCCCAAGCTCTTCAGCACTTCGATATCGTGCGCAGATAGCTTGCGGTTCTGGGCGCGCGTCTCGGTGCGCATGAACCATTCCTTCAGCCGGGATGTGTCGGCTTTGTAAGTCCTGTTGCTCTTCTGAAACACACGCGGATGGAGCTCGTGCGGGTCCGTTTGCAGATTGTATAGATACAATTTCTGAGCTCCCGGATCCCACACCATCTTGGAATCGCCATCGGTGCGGCCAAAGCGCAAAGGCAGATCTTCCTCGTGCACCCAAATCCAGGACATCCACTTCGGCGCATAGCCCTTCTTGCCTGCGAACGTCACGTAATGAATCCAGCGATTGGTCAGCGGATCGGCGCTGGTCAGCACCGGCGCCAGGCTGCGGCCCGAAAAGTGGATCGGGACGCTCTTCTTGGCGATCACATTATGCACCGTCAGGTCCAGCACGGTCGGCATAATATCG
>DASVGP010000018.1:0-14139 GCA_036379475.1 Bryobacteraceae bacterium
AATGTAAGGAGTTGAGATGCTGAATCCCGTGCTCGTGCCCCCTTCGAGTCCGACCGCATAGAAAAGACCGTAGCCGCCGCGGACGACAGTCTTGGAATTGATCTGATAAGCGAATCCGAAGCGCGGCTCAATATTGGTCCAATCAGTATCGTAGGCATCCTTGGAATTGCCGTTCACGCCCGGAAACTGGAAGCCGCCGTAAACCGTGGCAAGCTTTGCGGGATCCAATCCAGCGGCACGATAGGCGGCTGCGTTGGTGGCGACGTTGGCCTGATATGCCGCCTGGCTGGTGATCGGATTCACGCAGGTGAAGCACATGCCCCGATTCAACCGGTTGTACCGCTCACGAAGTCCAATCTGCAGGTCGTAGCGCACACCTATATTGAGCGTCAGATGCGAGGTGGCTTTCCAATCGTCCTGAACATACAGCGCATAAATAGGATTCCCCTCGAAAACCGTGTCGTTGTAATCGACGCTGCCGCTATCTGGATAACCCAGTAGCATATCGGCGCCGATAAAGCCATCGTTGATGCCCGACAGCGTATTTCTCTGCAGCGGATCATACTGCGTATATTGGCTGCCGAACGCGAATACGCCATTGGCATGCCCGACGGAAGCAGGATTACCGTATTGGTTTTCCCCGATCTGGCCGCCGAAATGAATCGTATGGTTGCCTAGCGATTTCGTCCAATCGTTGTAGAAGTCGAAATTGTTATAGACGTTAATGCTTTGGCTGTTGCCGACCACTTGTGGATAAAACTGTCCACTATTGAATTCCGGCAGCAAACTAAGCGTGGTTGTGGGTACTTTCGGCATATTCAAGCCAATAGAGGCAGGTGTCACCGTGGAAGTCATATCGCCACCGTGATCCACTTCGATAAACCGCGTAAACGCCACCTTGAAGTCGGCCAGCAGGGTAGGCGAAAAGGTGTGGGTCATATCCTGGGAGGCAGTCAGAGGCTGACGGACTTGGTTTATATTGCCGTTTTCTGCCGGAGAAGGAAAGCCGCTCGAATTGCGAAACTCGGTGCCATGCTGGTAGGAAAACATGCTGTACCACCGGGTTCGGTCGCTAGTGTCATAGTCGACGCGAGCCATCGGCTGCCAATAGCGGTATTTATCGGGAACGTTCGCCGTGAAGTTGTTTTGCAGCCCGCCGCTCCCGGTATTGGGCAGAGGATAGAGGTTCATGACTGCGGTGCCGATCGGATTGATGCGAGCGGCGGGAATCGTGTCGTTGGGAAATTCCGAGCGGACGTACGCGTCGCCGGGGCAGTTCCCTAAAGTACCGCCGGGTACCGAGCATACGGTCGTGGCCGGATCGTAGATGGTATAGCCGCTCGGCGTAAAATCAACCCCATTCCCATTACTCGGACGCAGGTAGGCCGGAGGAACACTCGTGACGGTGGTGAAGGGGATGTTCTCGATGTACTGCTCGTAGCTGCCGAAGAAAAAGATCTTGTTCTTCTTGATTGGGCCGCCGAACGTGAAGCCGAATTGATTCTGATGGACATTCTGCCTGGGAATGCCGTTCAGATTGTTCTCGAAATTGTTGGCGTTGAGCACACCGTTTTCGAAATATTCGTATGCGTCGCCGTGATACTGATTGGTACCGGATTTCATCACCATGTTGACCGTACCCCCGCCGGTTCGTCCGTAGCGCGCATTGTAGGTGGTGGTCATTACGTTGACTTCCTGGAGCGCATCCACATTGGGAGCGATGATCCATTCTCCTTGAGACCCATGGTTCTGAAGGGTAATGTTTGAGCCGTTCAGCGTGAATTGCTGATAGCCCTGGACGCCGCCGCCCAGCGTATAGTTGTTGGAGGTGTCCCAGCCGCGGGTTCCTGAATACCCTGAAGCGCCGAATTGGGTCTGCAGGAACTGCGATCCCGGCGTCGTGCCGAGAAGCATGTAGACCTGGCGGCCGTTCAAAGGAATATTTGCCAGCTCGTGCTCGTTGAGGACCGTTCCGCCGGAGCCGTTGGCGGTCTGCAGCAGAGGCGGAGCGCTCGTGATCGTGATCGTTTGCGCTTGAGCGCCGAGCTGCATCTGCACGTTCAAGCCGCGGGACTCGCCGGCCTGCACAACTACGGTGTCCTGCACGTGGTCTTTGAACCCGGTCGCCGAAACGGTGACTGTATAGGTGCCCGGAAGCACGTAGGGGATGTAATAGGAACCCCTGGAGGTGGTGGTGGAATTATAACTCTGCCCCGTGGCGTTGTTGACGGCTCGCACGCGGGCGCTCGGAATACTCGCGCCGGACGGGTCGGTGACCGTTCCGGTCAGCGTGCCGCGAAACTCCTGTGCAAACAAAACGGTTGCCACCGCCATCAAAAGGACAGCGAAGCGGCTCAGAACGCGATGGTGGATTCTCATTAAAAGAAAAGACCTCTGGGCCTAAATCTACCGGCAGAGCGAGCATCCGTACAGGGGAATTGACCGTGAAATGTTACAAAACAAGTAAAATCATGCTGTTACAGCGCGTTAACCGGGCACCATTCACGGTAAACCAGAGTGCCATAATAGCGAATAGAGGGCGCTTTGGGGACCGCAGCTACGGAAATGGCCCGCGAGCCGGTGGGGCCGGATGGCACAATTGCGATTTGTGTCAAACGAACGCTGGTGGCTCGTGTAGCGGGCGGTGACTTGTTCCAAAAGGCGCCGCGCCAGCGCGAACTGTTCCTCTATGTGGCGGAGTGTACGCTGGAGGACCGGTTAGCCGATGTGCGCGAGCAGGTGATCGCCGAACGCGTCTTTAACCGCAGGCCGGATTTCCAAGGCACCCAGGACAGCATTGTTCGCGCCGAAGCGCGGAACCTGCGCAAACGGCTGGAGTCCTACTTCGCTACCGAAGGCCGCGAGGAACCGATTGTGATCGGCATGCCGAAAGGCGGATACGCCTTGAGCTTCGAGCTTCGCCCGGCGGCCGTTTGCCTGGAACCGGTTTCGGCTGCCACCCCTGTCGCAGTCACCGAAGTGCGTGCCGCCCGAGCCTCCGGCTTTCGCGCGCGCCGGCTTGCCGGCGCTTGCATTTTGATCGTTGTGGCTGCGCTGGGATACTTTGCCGGCCGCCAACGGCTCGAGCGGCAGCTTCACTTCGAAAAGCCGATCCTTCCGTTTTCCGCCTTGTTCGCCCCGAACCGCGACACGTTGATTGTCACCAGCGACACCGGCTTTTTGCAAATCGCCGCTTTGGCGCATCACCCACTTTCGCTGAACGATTACATCGCGCGCACCTATCCCAAGGTCCCCGGTATCACTCCGCCTGACCTGATCCAGAACTGGAATCTCTACGAGTTCACCGATGGGCGCGAGATGAACGTTGCCGGCCTGATTATGAGCAGCTATCCGCAGTTTGCGCCCCACATTGAACTACGTTCGGGACACAAGGTCACGCTGGAGGATTTCAAGACCCATACGGCGGTGCTGATCGGAAGCCCGATCAGTAATCCTTGGGCGCAACTGTATGAAAACCGCCTGAATTTTCATTGCGAATTCGACAGCAATTCGGGCCGTATCTTTTTCCGCGATCGCCAAACGCAGTATCCCAGTGCGGACGACGTTGCGCACGGCCTGACCTATGCCCGCCTCGCCTTTCTGCCCGGCTCTGCGAGCACTCCGTCGGCCTTGCTGATCGCCGGCACCACGGCGCAAGCGACCGAAGCGGCGGGAGAACTGGTCGCCAGCCGGACTCAGTTCGCGCACGTGCTGCGCAAGATCGGCATCGATCCCAGCGGTCCGCCGCACTTCTTTGAAATCCTGCTGCGCTCCAACGTCTTCGTCGGCGGCTCTACCGCGCCCGAAGTGGTCGCCTGGCGATTGGCCCCGATTAGCTATTAGCTGTAGTGCCCAATCTCTTTTCCCCTTTAGATTCAGCGTTTACATCCTCCTCACCCTCTCATCCCGCACGCCCTCCGCCGACACTCGACAGCGTAGAGCAGGCGTTTTCGCCTGCCATCGTACACCATCTGGAGACAACCATGGCAACCGCCAAACAAATCGCGGCCAATCGCCGCAACTCTCAAAGATCCTGTGGCCCCAAGTCCGCCGAGACCAAAGCCAAAGTCGCTCAGAACGGCGTCAAACATGGCCTCTGCGCCAAATTCCGCGTCCTCAAAGAAGTCGAAAAGCAGGAAAACTTCGACGCTTTCCTCAACCAGCTCTTGGAAGACGAGCAGCCCGTCGGCCAGGCCGAAATCGGAATTGGTCGTCAAAATGGCCGAACACACTTGGCTCGCCAAACGCGCCCTGCGCATGCAGAACAGCTGTTTTGCGCCCGAGCCGAAAACCCCAGAGGAGGCCAAAATCGGCGCCATCCCCGTCAGCCTTGACCCTCGCGAGCTCGAATGTTACGTTCGCTACCACGCCGCCCAGGACCGCGCCTATCAACGCGCCTCCGCCGAGTTTCAGAAGCGCAAGAAAGCACGGCAGTTAGCCGAAATTGGCTTTGCTTCGCAAAAACGAGCTGAGGCCGAAGAATCGCGCAAAACCGAGAATCACGCCATCCAGATAGCCATCGCCAAAATGCGAAAACAACGCGAAGAAATGAAGCTCGGCGACGCCATCGCCAAGATACTGCCCCCTGATTTCGACCTTTCCTCTCTCGATCAAGTCTTTTCCGCCGCCGCAACCCACCCGGGCAGTGGAGGGCTAACAGCTAACAGCTAATAGGTAACAGCTAATAGCGGCTAAAGCGATAAAATAGCCTCGTGCGGCTGCTGCTGCTGTTTCTGCTCTCCGCCGTTCTGGCTTTCGGCCAGCAGGCTTTCAAGCTCTATCTCAAAGACGGCGACTACCAGCTTGTGAGCAAATACCAGGTCGAAGGCAATACGGTGCGCTATTACAGTACCGAGCGCTACCAGTGGGAAGAAATTCCGCTGAATCTGGTGGATGTGGCGAAAACCAAGCGCCTGCACCAGGCCGCTGTGCAAAGCCAACAGGAGATAAACCAGGAATTCGCCGCGGAGGCGCAGGCCAAGCGCGCGCTCGAGCGTGAAATCGCTTCGATTCCCGATCAGGTCGGCGTCTATTACAAAGTCGGCGGCAAAATCGAGCAGCTTCCCTCAGCTAGCTTTCAGGTTGTGACGGACAAAAAGCGCGCCATCCTCAAGCACCTCTCGCCGATTCCCATCGTCCCAGGCAAAGCCTCGGTCGTGATTGACGGCAGCCATTCCAAGTTCATCGTTCACAGTGCACGCCCGCAGTTCTTTCTCCGGCCCGAGCAGCAGGATCAGTTCGGCATCGCAAAGCTCACGCCGAAGAAGGATAAACGGATCGTCGAAAGCGTCTCGATCACGCCGGTCATCAATCAGGATGTCGAAAATCGGAAGGAGAGCGAGATTTTCACCCAGCAGCTTGGGGAGAATCTCTTCAAGATCTGGCCGGAAAAGCCGCTGACACCCGGCGAGTATGCCGTGGTCGAGTATACCGGCGATACATACTCGCGCAAAGGCGACGTCGAGCTGCTGGTCTGGGACTTCGCCTACAAGCCTTCAGAACCCCGACCGTAAGGGAGGGTTTTTGGTCATTCACTCATACCTCAGCGCTTCCGCCGGTGCGATGCGTGCCGCGGTGCGGGAAGGGTGCAGCGAAGCAATAAAGCTGGTGAACAGCGCCAGAGCCGCGACCCAGAAACCGTCCGTCCAATTCGCCTGAAACGGTACATAGCTGAGCGCGTAAATCTGTTGGTCGAGGCGCAGCCAATGGTAATGGTTGAAAAGCGCCGATACCGAATAGCCGGCGGTGAGGCCGATGATACAGCCGACGCCGCCGATGATCAGCCCCTGCAGCACGAAAATGCGCTCGACTTGCGCGCGTCGCGCTCCCATTGACATCAGAATGGCGATGTCGCGGTGCTTTTCCATTACTAGCATCACGAGCACGACGAGAATATTCAGCGCCGCCACCAGTTCGATCAAGCCCACCGTGATGACGCTGATCCTTTTCTCCAGCTTCAAGGCGTTGAACAGCGCGCGGTTGCGGTGCATCCAGGTCTGCGCGATCAGCTTCGGCCCGGCGATCTTTTCCGCCTCTTGCGCAATCTCCGGCGCTGCGAAGACGTTGCTCAGCCGCAGTTCGATGGCGTTCACGACGTCGTTTAACCCGAGGACATTCTGAGCGTCGTCGATCGTGGTGAACGCCCATGCGGAATTGATGTCGTATAAGCCCGCATCAAAAATACCCGCAACATGAAAACGGAACAGGGCGGGCGCGATGCCCATCGGCGTCAATTGGGAGCCGATCACCGAAACGTTGCTGCCGGCGCGCAGGCCGAGCGTATCGGCAAGCCCAGCGCCAAGGATTATGTTGTAGCGATGCTCATGATTGCTAAAAGCGGCGAGCGAACCCGACTGCAAATGCCGCAGCAGCGGCGGAACCGAAGCGCCGTTACCGAGCGGAACTCCTTTAAGTACTGCGCCCGCCGAGACCAGCGGCCCTTTGAGCGCCACCTGGCCGTACAAGCCGGGCGTGGCGGCAAGCACGCCCGGAATCTGCTCCAGCTTAGGCACGAGCTGCGGCCAGTTGTCGATGCCCATGTCCGGATCCTGGCTGAGTATCGTGACGTCGCCGGTAGCGCTGAGCAGATCGGCCTGCAGCGTGCTTTGAAAGCCGTTGTTGACGGCGAGCGCGATAATCAGCGCCATGACACCGGCAGCGACGCCCACGATCGAGATCGCCGTGATCACCGAAATGACGGTCTGCTTGCGCCGCGCACGCAAGTAACGCAGCGCCACCATCCATTCAAACCGCGACATATGTTTGTGGAATAGGCCTTTTGGCCTGTCAGCCGCTACTATTCTTCCAATTGCTTCAGCCGTTCCGCAATCCCGATTTCGCCCTCTGGCCGCAGCAGCGGAAAGAGAATCACGTCGCGAATCGACTTCGAATCCGTAAACAGCATCGTCAGGCGGTCGATGCCGATGCCTTCGCCGGCCGTTGGGGGCAAGCCATAGCAGAGCGCGCGAAGGTAATCCTCGTCCATCATGTGCGCCTCTTCGTCGCCGGCAGCGCGCGCCGCAAGCTGCGCTTGGAATCGGCGGCATTGCTCGCGCGGATCGTTGAGCTCGGTGAATGCGTTTGCGATCTCCAAGCCCGCGGCGTAGATTTCGAAGCGCTCGACAAACGCCGGCTCGTCCGGCTTGTTCTTCGACAGCGGCGAAACCTCGACCGGAAAATCGTAGATAATCGCCGGCTGGATCAGCTTGTCTTCTACGAAGCGCTCGAATAGATCGACGAGCTCATTGCCGTCCAGATCCTCAAGCGCTGGCTTTTCCGCCTCGGGCGCGAATTCGATGATCGCTTCGCGCATCGAGAGCCGGCGGAACTGACCGAAATCGATCGTTTGGCCCTGATAGGTGATCTGTGCGGATCCGGTAGCCTCGATCGCGGCCCGCCGCAAAAGTTCGGCGGAGAGATCCATCAAGCCGCGGTAATCCGTGTACGCCTGATAGAACTCGAGCATGGTGAACTCCGGGTTGTGGCGCGTCGAGATGCCCTCGTTACGAAAATTCCGGTTGATTTCGTAAACGCGCTCCAGGCCGCCCACAACCAGCCGCTTGAGATAAAGTTCCGGCGCGATCCGCAGATAGAGATCGATGCCGAGCGCGTTGTGGTGGGTGGAAAACGGCTTAGCCGCGGCGCCGCCAAACAGCGGCTGCATCATCGGGGTTTCGACTTCCAGAAAGCCGCGTTCGTCCAATTGCCGCCGCAGCGAGGCGACCAGGCGCGCGCGTGTGAGAAAGGTCTTGCGGACGTCCGGATTCGCGATCAGATCCAGATAACGTTGGCGGTAGCGAATCTCGACATCCTCCAGACCATGCCACTTTTCCGGCATCGGCAGCAGGATTTTGGAAAGAAACCAGAGCTGTTCGGCGTGTACCGTGAGTTCGCCGGTCCGGGTGCGGAACAGATACCCTTCGACGCCAATAATGTCCCCCGCGTCGAGCAGTTCGTACAGCTTGTAGCTGCGCTCGGTTACAGCATCTCGCTTGATGTAAAGCTGGAGCTTTTCTCCATTCTGGAGCAGATGCAGAAAACCTGCCTTCCCCATGCGGCGGATCGTCAGAATACGGCCGGCGATACGGACGCGGGCGGATTCGCCCAGATCTTCGGAAGCTTTGCTGCCGTATTCGCTCAGGATCTGCGGAATGGTGTGGGTGAACTCAAAAGCCTGGCCATAGGGCGCAAAGCCGAGAGCCTCGATTTGTCCGATGCGCTCCTGGCGCTGGCGCAATAAATCGTCTTCTAAAGCCAAGTTTGCTACCGCCCGCCGCCCAGGATGCGGTCTTCGATGAGAGACACGCGAGTGTCTAGATCGGCTAGCTTGCCTGTCATGAGATCAAGAGTGGCGCGAATACTCCGAATATCGTCTGCAAAGTTCGAGCGCATCGCGCGAACATCGGCGCGGATCTCCCGCATCTCCTGGCGGATGCCTGCTACGTTGATGATGCTGATAATCAACGAGACGATAATCGTGAAGCAGGGGATGCCGATAGCAAAATAGAGTTGAGTATCGCTCAAAGCGTGTCCTTTCCAATGATACCGGGCAATCGGCTCTACCGCCGCACGATTACCTCGCGCAGGTGATCGCGTGTGAGAAAGAACTTGAGCGAAGCGGCCTGACCGAAGATTTTTTCCAGCGTCCGGTTGTTGAAGAAGTTGATCTTCTGCGAGCCCCCGCGCGGGGCGAGCAGCAGCATTTTGCGATCCTGAATCCGGTAGTTGTAGAGCGGGATCTGCGGCACCTTCTCGTCGGCGTTGAAGAAGACCAGCATCAGCCCGCCCGGGCGCATGACCCGCAGCAACTGCGACACGGTCTGATCGAGTAGCGGCGAAGTGAGGAACTGTAGCGTGTCCCAAACCAGCGCGCCGTCGAACGATTCGTCGGGAAATGTGAGCGTCTGGTCGAGAAAACGCTGCGCGTTGCTGGCCAGTTGCTGATTTTCCAGGAAATCCTCTCCGAAGCACTGCCGCATGGTGCCCACCATGTCGTCGGAAGAAATGCGATGCCCCATCCCGGTGATGAAGCTGATGTTCGCCTGGCTGGCGCCGGACATATCGAGGATCGACAGTCCTTCGCTAGACTCCAGGAAAGCACAAAACTGGTCGAACCCGCTGCTCGGGCGGGTAAGCGTGGGCGCAGCATCCTTGCCGCCGCCCTTGGTCAAAGCTCCTTTGGAAGGGCTGAATCGCATGAGAGGAGTCAAGCTTTCAGCATTCAGCCTTCAGCTTCCAGCGAAAGGCCCAATATCCAAAGCCGATTGCCGACCGCTGCAAGCTGAGGACTGACAGCTTTACTTCAGCGAGTTACCGCCGCTCGCCGTGCTCGAAACGCCGGCGCCCACCGGCAGTGGCGAAGCGGGCGCGGATTGCGGCGCAGCCGGTTTCGCAGCCGGCGCGGCTTTCGATATGTCGATGCTGCCCTTGAAATAAGCCCCGTCCTCGATCACGATGCGGCTGGTTTTGATGTCGCCGACCAGCTTGGCTTCGCGTTTGATGTCGATCTTATCGGCGGCTTCCACATTGCCCTGAATGGAGCCTTGAATGATAATCTCGCGTGCTTTCAGACCCGCCTGTACGCGCGCATTCGGCCCGATCGTGAGCCGGTGGTCGTGGCACTCGACGGTGCCTTCGACCTCTCCATCAATCGTCAAGTCCTCGCGCGCGAAGATCTGGCCCTTGACGGTCACGTTCTTTCCCAGCGCCGCCGACCCGGTGCGCACCGGCGCGGCTTCGTTGTCAAAATTTCTAGCTGCTGATGACATGGTGTTGGTTTCTCTCCTGTGTGGCTCCATGGCCGGCGCGGCCGGCACTGGAGATGCGATAGGGCGCTCCGGCCTTTGCGGCAGCTCGTCTTCTTTTCTTTTGGTCCACATGCGAAGGGCGTCTCCTCGAAAATACTGCATCCCATCGTACTACTCCCTTGTTCGGTACTGCCATTACGGCTAGTCCTTGGAACAATCGGCGATAGTACTTCTGGAACTATGAGATTAGCAGAGGTCTGTGATAATGAAAAGCGGTGTCGAAGGCACGCGATTGGGAAGCTCGTCTGGCCAGAACAGAGCAGCAACTCCGCTTGTTTCAGCGTGTTAGCAGATTGATCGCGCGCAATTTGGAACTGGATGCGGTGCTGCATGAAATTCTCGATTTGGTGCGTGATTTCTTAGAGTGCGATTCTTGCCTGATTTATCTCTTGGAAGATGGAGAATTAGTACTATCTGCCGGCGGCACGGCCGCCGGAGAGAAGATCGAGCCTCTGCGGCTGCGGCTGGAAGAGGGCCTGACCGGTTGGGTCGCCCGCGAGCGGCGCCTCCTGTCTATCTCGCGCGAAGCCTACAACGATCCTCGCTTTAAGTTTTTCAGGAATTTGCCCCAGGACACCTTCGAAGCCTTCCTGTCGGCGCCGATTATTTCGCGAAATAAAGTGACTGGGGTCATCAACGTCCAGCACCGCGAACCCCGTGTTCACTCGGGCGGCGATATGGAGATGCTGAGCACGCTCGGCGAGCAGATCGGCTGCCTCCTGGTCCTGTCCGGGATGAAAACAGCGGCTGCCTCCGGCGTCATAAGGTGAGAGCCCCTCACTCACGTTCGGGGTTCTGAAGCGCGGCAGCCGGCTCTTTGGAGATAGGCGAGGCGCTCGGGCGGAAGCTCAAAAAATTGCAGCGGCAGCGAGGGCAGCGGTAGCGATGCGCTCCGAACGTGGCTCGAAGATTCCACCAGAACGTGTGATGGTAGTGTTTATGATCCCAGCCGGTGAGTTGCATTCCCAGGCACTTGGGACATTTCGCGTAGAGCAGTTTGGAGAACAGCCAAACGCTGGCCCAGACGCGCTGGTTGCAATCGAGACAGCGGAACGGATATTGCCCGGCCGCCATACGTAGCAGGTCGAAAAGAGACGTCCTTCGTGAGCGCCGGAAATTGCGGCCGCCGCAGCTCGTGCAGACCAGCAACGGAGTTTTCACCGCGAAGCCGTCTCTCTGCCAACGGCGCGCTCCGCAATGTATTCCTTCCGGTACGCCACGAAAGCCTGTCGCAAACGGAATAGCTTCGCCGGCTCTTGAGCCGCCCGCTCGCCTTCAATCTCGATGACCGCAAGTAAGTCGCGAGTCGTAGAAGTTATAAACACCTGGTCGGCCGATTCCAAGTCCGAAGGAGTAAGTTCGCGCTCGGCGATTGTTAGTCCCGAGACCTGAATCTCTTCGAGCAGCAATGCCCTGGTTACTCCAGGTAAACAGCCCGAAGATGCCAGCGGCGGCGTCCAGACATGATCGCCTTCGATCACAAAAATGTTCGCTGAGGTGCATTCGCTCACTTCGCCGTGTTCGTTGAGAAGAATGTATTCGTCCAAGCCGCGCTCGTGCGCTTCTTCATACCGAACCAGGTTCTGGGCCCAGGAAGTAATCTTGGCGCCCGAAAACGGCGAAGCGGCGAAACGCGCGTTAGGCATATAGCCGAGTTTTACCCCCGCGCCCCAATCGGCGAGATCCGCCGTGAAGGCGATCAGGTCCGCATCGCACGCGATCCGGGGGCCTTCCCAAATCCCACCGCGGTTGCGAACGACCGCGACGCGCAAGGTTGCATTGGTAGCGCCGTTTGCGCCGGCAAGCTGCAACAGAGACTGTTCCAGTTCCGCGATCGAAAGGTCAAACGGCACGCGCAGGCGCTCGGCATCCTGCCGCATACGGCTGTAGTGGCGCTCGAATGCAAACAGCACGCCGTTCGCGACGCGGATGGTGCTGAAAACGCCCCAGCCGTTCAGGAATCCGGTTTGCCCAGGCGAGATCAGCGCTTCGCTGGTCTCCCGAATCGAGCCATTATGCAGCAAGTAGCGATGCACTGCCGTCTATCTTATCCGAAGACAGCCGGATGCCCGTGCAGCCAGGTGAGCATGGCGCGGATGGCTTGGCCGCGATGGCTCACGGCAAATTTTTCTTCTGCGCTTAGCTCTGCGAAAGAACGGTTCAGGGGAGGGAAGAAGAAGAGCGGATCGTATCCGAAGCCATTTTGACCGCGGGGCATGCGCAGGAGTTCGCCTTCCACCGAACCGCGAACCGAGGCCAGCAGTTTTCCGGCGCGCGCCATGGCGATGGTGCAGACGAAACGCGCGCGGCGGTCGCCGCAACCCTCCGTCCGCTCGAGCACCAGCCGGTTGTTCTCTTCGTCGCTCGCATGGGGTCCGGCATAACGTGCCGAATACACGCCCGGGGCGCCGTCAAGCGCCTCGACTTCAAAGCCGGAATCGTCGGCGAAGACAATCTGGTCCGTGAATTGTGAATAGTAGAGAGCCTTGGCAGCCGCATTCTCTTCAAAAGTAGAGCCGTGCTCTTCGGGAGTGCCGATCCCGCGCAGCCCGGGGAGCACCTCGAGCGAAATTTCGCTATCGCCCGCCAGCGTGAATTCGCGCAGCTTACCGGAGTTGCCGGAGCAGGCGTAAACGATCATTTTGCCGCGCGCCCGGCGAGCGCCTGCTCCTGCAGCAGGCGCAACTCCGCAATGCCGAGCCGCCCGAGCCGCTTCAATTCTTCCAATTGCTCATCGTCGAAGGGCACGTGCTCGGCGGTCGCTTGAATTTCGATAAACTTGCCCGATCCGGTCATGACGAGATTCATGTCCACATCGGCGCGGGAATCCTCTTCATAGCAGAGGTCGAGCATAGCCACGCCGCCGACGATGCCCACACTGACCGCGGTCACCGAATCGACGATGGGCGATCTCGGAATCGCCTTAAATTGGACCAGCGTTTTGATGGCGATGGCGGCTGCGGCATAGGCCCCGGTGATCGCCGCGGTGCGCGTGCCGCCGTCGGCTTGGATCACGTCGCAGTCGATCAGGATGCTGCGTTCGCCCAGTGCCGCCAGATCTACCGCGGCGCGCAGCGATCGTCCGATCAAGCGCTGGATCTCGTGCGTCCTTCCCGATGGCCGGCCTTTGTTCACTTCGCGCGGCGTGCGCGTGGCGGTAGCGCGCGGGAGCATAGCGTATTCGGCGGTGATCCAGCCCCTCCCGCTGCCGCGCAAAAACGGCGGCACGCTGCTTTCGACCGTCGCCGCGCACAGCACGCGCGTATTCCCGGCCTCGATCAGCACCGATCCCTCGGCGGTCTTCAGATAATCGGCCGTGAGATGCGTGGGCCGCAGTTGATCCGGCCGCCTTCCGTCTGTGCGCATGCCCTTTATGGTACGCGCCTTACGTGGAATGCCGAGAGGCTCCTTGCAATAAGAGTTCAGAATACGTGCGCCGCGAGCGGGCGCGCATAGAGTTCGACTTCTCCGAACAGCGGCAGCGAAGCGATGGTCAGACCGGCGCGCAAGACCGACAGGCGCAGGTGCAGCGGATCGCCGGGCCGCAGGTGCAGCGCGCTCATGGAGAGCCGCATCTCGAAAATCTGTCCCAGCGCCGCTTCTACGGCGCCCTCCGGCATATCCACGGATTCCAGCGCAACGCCCTGGCCATCGGCCAGCAGATGTATGGCAAACCGCTCGCCCGCGCGGTTGCGGATCTCGAAGCGGAATTCCAGCGGAGTGGTAACCACCGGATCTTCGGCCAGATCCACGCGAAAATAAATACTATCGCCGCTACTGCCGTAAAACATCTCGCGAACGATCGATTGCTGGCCGGATTCGTTGGCAATGCGGTATCTCCCTGCTTGCGACCATTCGGCGCTGGAAGAAACCGTGCCGTCGATTTGCGGCTGAATCAGACCTCCCGGCGCATGGTGGAGCTTCGGCTGGGTATCGCGCACGATCGGCAGCCCCAGTTCGGGCGGCGGATCGAGCCCCAACAGGCGATACACGTTGGCCAGATGTCCGCGAAAGAGCTGGTCGAACTCTGCCCGGTTGGCGGACGAATGCTCCGGTCCGTACCACCAGCACCAATCGCTGCCCTCGGCGATCAGAAGCTCTTCGCGCGCCAGCCGCTTCGCCTCTTCGCCTATGCCGGCCGCCGACGTCTGCAGGGCGCGATCGAAAACTCGCCGCGCGGCCAGCAGTTGCTCCCAGGCCTGGTTATCTTCCTCGGCGCCGATCCAGATGTCGAATTTAGCGTCGATCCAGGATCCTGGAAAGATGTGTGCCAGCGGCTCGGGCGCCGCCACAGTCAGCGCTTCGCTCACGGTCCGGGCTTGCATCCCGGGGT
>DASVGP010000019.1:0-39290 GCA_036379475.1 Bryobacteraceae bacterium
GGATCTGCTGTGTTACGACGAGTGTTGTGCCGTTTTTCTGTTTTCCCGCCTGCACTTTACCGCGAAGATGAAGTACTTGGCCACGCACCGCGGTGGCGGCGAATGCTATCGGGATGGTGAGCACGACAAGCGCCAGCCGTCGGATTGCCATGCGGTGCTTCGCCGTATGCGCTACTGGATGCTTTTCCATGTTTAGTCTCTTCAGCTTCGCCGCTTCGCGACCATCAGTTGAATCGCTCGCAAATCCAGCACTGATCCGAGCGGACCCCCAGCTCGTCAACGACTATCCCAATAGCGACTTTAGGGCTATAATCGACCTGTCCACAAGTAAAAATTCTGTGAAGCACATGTGAAGTACAGGTTTGATGGAGAGGGTATGGCGATAAACGATCGGCAAGGAGAAATGACGACGCAAGAATGCCGGGAGGCCATTCAGAGGATTGCGACAAGCCACGTTTTCCATCGAGCCACGCGAAGCCGTGAGCTGCTGTTTTATCTCGCGGAACGAAGTTTGTGTGGCCAAGCCGAGGAGTTAACCGAAACGCATATCGCCGAAGAGGTATTTCGGCGAGAAGGCTACAACCCAGCGGAAGACAACCTGGTTCGCGCTACTGTCCGGCAGCTTCGTTTGAAGCTCAAGGAGTACTTCGAAACAGAGGGTAAAGACGATGCCCTTATTGCGGAACTCCCAAAGGGCAGCTACAACATTTCCTTTAAGCGGCGCCTGCCAGAGCAGCCCGCGATTACATCCTCGCCATTGCTGGAGCTGCGGACGAATCTCGCTTCGTTTCGCCCGCGCTCGGCGCTATTCGTCGCATTAGTGCTCTTTGCGGTTTGTTCGGCTGCGGCTGCCATCGTCCTCGGGGTCCGCCATCCTGCCGCCCAAGTTGCACTCAAACACGAGCCGACTCTGATGAAAATGCTCCTTACGGATCCGAAACAGCCAACCCAGGTCGTCACGATTGACTCCGCCTTGGTTTTGCTAGAGAGCCTCGCCGGCAAAGATGTCGGACTGCAAGCATATGCGGCACGGACCTATACTTCCATTCTCGACTCGCGCATCGGCCCGTTGCCGGAAAACGCACTTAAGCTGTTGGATTCGAGGCAAATTTCGAGCTTTTCGGACGTGGAGATCGCCTCGGCCATTTCGCAGGAGTACGGCGACGCATATCCTATCCGAATCCGGCATTGCCGGAGCATGAACGTTCGCGACTTTAAAAGCGGCAACAACTTTGTGCTGATCGGCAGCCCGCTTTCCAATCCGTGGGTGTGGCTTTTTAATCAAACGCTGAATTTTCAGTTTGAAAATCAGCCCAATTCATGGCCTGTCATTCGAAACCGGCATCCTCGCGCGGGAGAAAAGCCGGTGTACGGCAGTGCTGAGGGTTACGATGAGACAGGTCCGCAGTATGCTCGCATCGCTGTCCTATGTAATAGGTCCAGTTCCGGCCGGGTAGCCTTAATCGCCGGGACATCCATGGAGGGCACCGAAGCCGCCGGGAAAGCATTTCTCGATGCCAATTTCACACGCTCGCTGATGAAGCTCTTCCGAGTCAAGCGAGTCGCGAGCATGCCGGATTTTGAAGCGCTGCTCAAGACGCAAGGAGTTGGAGGCGCCAGCTATGGATCGCAGATCCTGGCCGTTCGAAAAATTGCAGATCAGTGAGTGGCGGTCACGAATTGCACACCGGTCGTTAGCGTCACGGCTCTGTAACTGTCGAAAACACGCAATGCGGTTTTTGGCATTTTCCAGCACCGGGTTGGGGCTCCTCAATAACGATATTTATGGATGCCGTGATCCAAGAGGAATTTAGTAACTGCTTCGCGCGGGTAATTCGGAGATAGCGGCATGCGCTTTGGCCGCAGCATGAGTTTGCCGTTCTTCACATAGGCCGGGCCTCTCGGGGCCAGCCTATTGACCATACGCTCGCGCCACTGCCGCAGCAGGCTCTGCTTAGTAGTGTCCCGGACGAGATCGGTGTTCTCGTGCGGATCGCGATCCAAATCAAATAGCTGCTCCCAGCCGTTGTAGGCGTGGAAGATGTATTTCGTATGACCGTCTGTGAGGGCATTCCAGTGAACCGTCTTGCTGTAGCAGACATCGTGCTCCAATTCCAGCGTGTCTCGCCAGCCTTCCGTCTTGCCTCGGATCAACGAAAGCATGCTCATGCCATCGATTTTTGCATCGAGCGAGCCGCCGGCCGCTTCGACGCAGGTCGGGAGCACGTCGGTCAGATCAACCGGTTCCGAGCGTACCTGGCCGCGCTCGGCGCTTACCAGGCCCTTCGGCCAGCGAACGAGCATGGGGATTCTCACATCCGACTGGTAAGGCTGGCACTTCCTCCATAAATAATGGTCGCCAAGCATATCTCCGTGATCGGTGGTGTAAAGGATAAGGGTTTCGTCCAGCCAGCCGCGGTTATCGAGCGCCTCCAAAATCCGCCCGATTTGCTCATCTACAAAGGAGACAGAACCGTAGTAGCCTGCCCGCGACTGGTGCACTTGGGCCGCTCCCAAATCGCCATGCCAGATGTCGGTACCGGGGCCGCTTCTCGGTTTGTAGCGCGCGTCCCAATCGCCATGAAGAGCTTTCGGCAGGTCCGCGTTGGCATACTCGAGAAGAAGCCGGTCCGGGGGCGTGTACGGGCTGTGGGGAGAGATAAAGGAGACCTTGAGAAAAAAGGGCTGAGGGTTTTTATAAGTGCGCAGGAAGCGCACCGCCGTCTCGCCGGTCCAGTGGGTGTGGTGCAACCGTTCGGGAAACGGATAGGGCTTAGCTCCATAAGCGTTCCAGTTGAGACCTACATCGAGCGGATTCAGATTCGGAGCGTTGCTCAAAAACCAGGATTGGTAAGCATTTCGAAAAGTATTTGCGGTTTCGTCATGGATCATCTGGTCGAAGCCGTGACCTTCGGTGCGGAGCGGCCCGAACTCCATCTTGCCGATCCCGATGGTGTAATAACCTGCGTCTTTCAGCGCCCGCGGCAGCTCAGTTGGATAATGAGGAGCAATCGGCCAGCCGTCCATGCCGAGCAGTCCGTTATTCCAGGGACCGAGGCCGGTGAGCAGCGCCGCACGGCCCGGCACGCAGCTAGGCGCCGGGGTATATGCCTGATTGAATCGTGCGCCCCCGTGCGCAATTTCATCCAAGTGCGGGGTATGGATGGCTCGGTTCCCGTCGGCTCCGATGCAGTCGCCGCGATGCTGGTCGCTCATCAGGAGCAAAATATTCGGCTTGCTGGATGTACGCGGCGAGGATTTGGCAATTTCCGGAGCCGCCACCGAAACACCTGTGGCAGCTGCCGCTCTGAACATATCTCTTCGGGTGAACTTTGTATCTTGACTCATTACGTTTGTCCTGGTTCCTATCGGGTCAAAACATGAGCTTCAGCGCAAATTGAATCACACGGGGCGAATCTGCGCTCAGGATGCGGCCAAAGTTCCGATTCGTCAAGGTGGCTACAGGCTCACCGAAGTTGGCATGGTTCAGAAAGTTGAAGGCCGAGAAGCGGAACTGGGTCCGAACGCGTTCCGTGATGGGAATGTCCTTCAATAAACCGAAATTCCACACCCACGATCCGGGACCAGTGAGGCTGTTGCGGCCGCTATCGCCGAAGGTCCCAAGCGCATTCGGGACGTAAGCCGCCGTGTTGAAGTATTCGTCCATAAAGTTGACGCCGGCCGGCCGTGAGGAATCGGCGGTGATCTGGTCGGCGAGGTCGTTCGTTCCCGAATTCGTGGTGGGGCCGGAACGAGAATTATCCACACCGCTTGTCACCGAAAATGGGCCGCCGCTCTGGATAGTGACAATGCTGCTGAGCTGCCAGCCATTCACGACCTTTCCCGTCCAGCCGTGCAGCGAAGCGACGCTAGGCAAAGCATAAACAATAGAGATGTTGGCCAGTTGCGTGCGGTCGAAATCGCAACGTGCATAGTCTAAGTTGGGATTGAACTTATTAATAACGCTTACGCCTCCAAACGTGTCCGAGTTGTTGTCCATGCATTTCGAATAGACATAGTTACCCAGCAGCGTGAGACCGTTTTGGGCGTGCATCTTTATGGTCGCCTGCAATCCGTTGTAGTTTGAAAACTCGAAGGGCGATAGAACCTGCAGCGATCCGATCCCGGCGTAAGGCCGCCTCGAGTCGACATTGGCCTCCGTGGCGCCGGGTCTAAAAATAGCCGGATTTCCCTCGGTGGAGCTCATCCCTTTGACCATGTGATTGCCTACGTAAGCAAGTGTCAAGCCTGTATTACGGAGCACCTGTCGCTGGACGGTGAAATTCCACTCCTGCACATAGCTGGTACGGCTGTCGGGAATAAGCGCGGCTGTGGCGACCGGCGGAGTGAATGGATACGTCTTTAGCTGCGCGGCCGTGGGCGGTGTCCAGGGGAAAGGAGTTCCGCCCGGATAGCCCGCGTAAGGATCCGCAAAGCTAGAGGGATCCGAGATGTTGATAGTAAGCCCCCGGAAGGTGGCGATGTTGCCGGAGAATCTCTGGAGGTTCATCGGCTCGGGCCGGTAGAAAATGCCGTAGGCGGAGCGGACAACCGTCTTTCCGTTACCCCCGATATCCCAGGCAAAGCCTACACGCGGGGCAAAATTGTTCCAGTCATTGCGGAAGATGGAATGCTGAAGACCGGGATCGCCCGAGAAGACGAGGCCCATGGGAGCGTTCGGCGCCACGACCGACTGAACGCCAGGCTCAAATCCGATTTGAGGCCCGTCGCGGTCCTTCGCCGGGAGCCACGGTTCCCAACGGATCCCAAGGTTTAGAGTCACGTTTGGCAGGATTCTCCAGTCATCCTCGATCCAGGGCTGCCATTTGGTCTCGTAGATATTTTGGGGAGAAGCACCGTGCTGACTGAATAGGTGAGGCAGGCCCAGCAGATAGTCCGCAAAAGGATCGCCGGAATTCTTGTCGGAAGGGGAAGCTGTGCGCGATCCATCAAAACTCCACGTGCCGGATTCACGCGACCGGTCGAAGGCATATTCATCGTTCCGGATTACGTCCATACCGAATTGGAGCATGTGCTTTCCATGCGACCAAGTGAAATCTGCGCGATATTCGAGCGTATGGGGACTGATCGCGATCGGAGTGCCGCCGAGTAAGCTGCCATAGCCATTGATCGCGACATCGGTTTGCGGCGGCGCATTGGGAGTGGCAAGCGGAACGTCCGCGCCGAGTTTCTGCATCGTGATCGGGACAACCGCGGCTCGGTTACGCGGCTCGCGCGCATAGTCAAACCCCGCTACCAAAAGAAAATCGGGGCTGAAAGTATGCGTATCGGACACCATGATGCTCTGGTTGGTATAGTTGTCGGTCCCGTAGAAGGCGGTGAAAGCGCTGGTATTCTCTTGAAAGCCGAACTTATCGAAGAAGTAGCGTCCGGTCAGATGATCCTTGGATGTTAGGTCATGGTCGAACCTGGCCAGCACCTGATCGTCGTTCTGGTTTGTCATTGGCTTGGACTGGTAGGTGTCGTCGGGCCGGTTGGGAAGCGGGATGTAGCTCAGTAATTTCGTCGCCAGAGGATCGAAATCGCTCGGCGGTATGGCGTTCCCAACAAAAGGCAGGCCAGTCCTTGGATCGTAGATAGTGCGAGCGCTCGGGAAAACGCCTTGCCGTAAGGCCTGGGTCGGCGGCCTTCCGATCGAAGGGGTAGCCCCGCCAACGGTGCGCGTCCCCTGGTAGGAAACGAAAAAGAAGGTTCTATTTTTGACAATAGGGCCTCCGAGTGTGCCTCCGAACTGATTGCGCTTAAATGGTACGGGCGCAGCGGCAAAAAAGTTCCGGGCATCCAATGCGTTATTGCGCAAGAACTCGAAGGCGGACCCGTGAAACTGATTCGTGCCTGATCGTGTCGCAAATTGCACACTGCCTCCGGCCCCGGATTGGCTCGCGCTGAAGTTAGACGACTTTACTGTAAACTCCTGCAGCGCATCGGGATTGGGAAGCACGGGCGCAGTTCCGAAATGAGGATCTCTGTAACTCATGCCGTCGAGCTCGTAGTTGTTATCCGTCCCGCGATTCCCGTCCACTGAGAACTGTGTGTTGGCTGTTTGGAAACTTAGTGATCCGCCGTTCGCTCCGTTGAGATCAATGCTCCCGGTCGTCAGAAAAACGAGCTGAAGCGGATTCCTCCCATTCAGCGGCAGGTCGTTCATGCTTTTCCTTCCGAGCGAGGTCTGCAGCACCGAGGAAGTCGGCTGGATTTCCTGAACAGGTGCGGTCACCTCGACCGTCTGGGCTGTGTGTCCGAGCTGCAGTTTGACAACGATGTTCACGCTGTGCCCTGTTACTAACGTGATGCCGCGATGCGTCTGGGTGGCGAAGCCGGAATGAGAAGCAGTTACCTCGTATATGCCGATGGGCAGTTGCGGGAATCGAAATAGCCCAGCGGTGCCCGTTTCCACCGAATGTGTAAGCCCCGTTTGGGTGTTGCGGCAAATGACCCTCGCACGAGGGATTACCGCCCCCGAAGGATCAACAACCGTTCCCGTCAGCAGAGCGGTTGATTGGCCCAGGAGACGTACCGGGAACACGCAAGCTACAACGAGAGCGATCGTTAACAATACATGCTGACAGTGTTTTTTACCTTCGCTAATAGTGATCTGCATAACCTTCCCTTCAGTCTTAAACATTCCCGATGGATCTACGGCTTTCGATTTACATTGAACGCGATCAGCTTTTGGCCGGCCCGAGTGGGGACGGTGACGTGCAGATTTGTGTCCGTTGCAACCACCCGCGCTACCTGGTCCTGGCCGACAATAAGTACCGGGAAATCGTCTCCTCCGGCACCCGGCTTAAAAAACGCAAAGCGATGCCAGTGCGCGTGGAGCGTTTTCGGCGGCCACGAGCGATGATGCCCCTGTTGCTGAGCAGAGGCCTTAGCCGAGGTCGCATCCTGCTGGGCGTAGATCCCCTGCGCGCCGGCGAAAAGAAGAGCGCAGATACAGATGCAGATGAGGACGGAACGCATCAGAACGTGACTTTGGCTCCGCCCTGGAGGATCCGCTGCCCGTAGGAGCTGGTGATCTGCCCGAAGCTGCCCCCACACACGCCATTCACGATCGAGCACGAGGTACCAGGATTGTTCCAGTGAGGGGTATTCGTCAGATTTTGAGCTTCCACGCTGAGCCGGAAACCAAGTCGCTCGGTGACCTTGAAGTTGCGATAGAGGCTGAAATCAAGCTGGACGAGTCCCGGCCCCCGCAGCCAGGAGAGCCCTGGGCGGAGGTTTCCCATCTGCTCAGCTTCAGTTGGCGTAAAAGAGCTCGGGTTGAACCAGTACTGTCCGGGTCCCGTCCCTTTCGGCATCTCAAGCGTGCCGGAGAAATCGGGCGTCTGCCCAGTAAACGGTGTATTCAGAAAGCTGGCTGTCTGGCTGAGGGCCAGCGGCGAGCCAGTCCAGAATGAGAATATGCCGTTGACTTGCCATCCGCCGAGAATCGCCTTGGCCGCGCCGCTCGTGTTTGCCCATTTCCTGCCGGCGCCAAACGGCAACTGGTAGACGAACGACATTTTCAGCATATGGGTGTGATCGAAGCTCAGCGTGTGCTTGTTGAGCGGCAGGCAGCCTGCCGGCATCAGTGACGAGGCTGGACAATCGAATGTCAATCCGTCCTCCCACCCCTCGTCGTTCATGTAGCCCATCGCCTTCGAGTAAGTGTAGGAGCCTTGGAGCATGAGGCCGTGACTCAGATGGCGGCGGAGCGAAACTTGGAGTGAATTGTAGTGCGAGCCGAGATATCCAGCGAATTGGTAAGTGGAGGCATATCTGCCGAATTGGGCAAACAGGGGCTCGCCATCGGAACCTGTTCCTAACGGAGCGGCATTCAATTGCCTCCCGTTCAATTCATGAACCAGGTGATTCCCCACGTAGGCTACGGTTAGCAAAGTCTGGCTTGGCAGCTTCCGCTGGATGGTGAAGTTCCACGACTCCACATATCCGCGCTTGAACTCTCCGGGACCCATGGTGCCAGTCACCACGCCGTCGGGCGGGATAACATATCCTTGCTCAAGCCCCGCAGGAGACTGGATAAGTGGAACGCCATTCGCGAGACCGGGAACTCCATTTACGGTGTTGTTCGCCGAATTGAAGGATGCATAGGGCAAGAACTGGGTAATTCTGCTATTACCTGTAAGCTCTCCGGTTTCGCCGATCGCATAGGGATAAAAGCCGCGCAAAGGCCGTTCGAGAGGCAGCGTGTCGTACGCGATGCCAAACCCGGTCCGGATGACTGTCTTGCTGTCCGGCTGGTAAGCGATGCCCAATCGAGGCGCAAACAGCAGCTTGCTACTGGTCACGCCGAGGTGAGTGGGATTGCCGTTAACCCCGCCCTCGAGCTGATGGTTCGTCGAAGGATCGTAGAGGTCAAATTTGATAAGGCCATCGCGGCTGACCATGGGGAAGTACTCCCACCTTAAGCCGAAATCAAAGGTGAGATTGGGCAAGAAACGGTAGGTGTCGCCGACGTAGAGCGCATCCTGCCATTCCTTGTCTGTCATTTTGATGTACTGCTGGCCGTTGTCAACAGAGCTCGCCAGACCCAGATCGAACTCCGCCACACTGTTCCACGGAGCCGGGTTAAATCCGACAGGTCTGCCCAAGTTGTCGTAGAGCTTCGCCTGTGCACCAGCGGGATTTCCGATCGGAGCCATGTTGAGGAAGGTATTATACTCCGCGGTGTTGACACCGCCGCGCACGCAGCAAACAAGCTCCGGCTGCCACTCGTTTAGATGATCGTGCGCAGCATCGAATCCGAAAACGACCGTGTGCTTGCCATGGATCCAGGTGGCGTTCTCATCGAGTGTCATGCTCCAGTCGTTCCGAAACTCCGGCTCATAGGCCCTGAACGTCCCCAGGTCGCCGAACCCGGCCATGCTGATGCCGGGCATGCCAGTGTACCGTAGATCGCTACTCGGCGTGTTGCTGTTCACCAGGCCAAGCACAGATTGACCGTAATTCTTTCCAAAGTCGAGCGTATGCTCATTCATTCCCATGCGGAGAAACCCGACGTGGCCGTTTAGCACGAGGTGCGGTGTGAGTGTCGAGGTGTGTCCGATCGTCACCATCTGTGACGTCTGGATCAAATTGCCTACCCCATCGCCCTGTCCGGCAACGCCGTAATCGCTTCCGTCAAACAGATTCCCCTTCTGGATGGCGTACGTCCCCCAGATCATTTCGCTGTCATTGATGTTATAGTCCGTCCTTTCGTCGTAGATCAGGCGGTCCCACACGCGTTTCCGCAAGCGGACGTCGTCAATCGCGGTGCTGGCGGTGAATGGTCCCGTCAAATCGTTCGGCGTATAGGGCGCCAGGAGTTTCCAGTAGTTCAGGCTGCCGGTGTACATGCGGTTAGCCGGAATCCTGTTCAGGACGCCATTGGTCTGAAAGGCACAGCGGCCCTGGCCAGTAGCCGGATTTCCGGTACTAGGATCGAAGATCATTCCCTGCCGCAACTGCACCATGTTTCCTTCGGTTGTGCAGACCATTGCCGGGCTTCCACCGGCATTGTAAAGAGGAGCACCGAGGTAGGAGGAGAAGTCGCCGGTGCGCATATCACCGGGCGGAATGTTATACGTGTCCGGCACGTCCTGGCGCTCAAGGTCGGCGTCAAAATTCCCGAAGAAGAACAGCTTGTTCTTTTTGATCGGGCCACCGAGCGTAAAGCCGTCATTGTTCAGGATGTACTTCGGAGCGCGTGACTCGTGGACCAAAGCGTTCTGTGCATCCACTGCCTGGTTCGTGTTATAGGCGTAGACAGAGCCGTGGAACTGATTCGTCCCGGATTTGGTGATAACGTCGGTTGCCGCACCCATCGTCAGCCCTTTTTGAACGTTGAACGAGGCGGTCTGCACGTTGACTTCTTGTACTGTGGCCGCCGGGGGATTGATCAGGTTATGGTCCGGAAGCCAAAGATAGACGTCCGTCACGCCGTCTACGCGGGTCGTATTAACGTGTCCCGGGAGGCCCTCGGCATTAATCTCGAAGGATTTTTCAAAGCCATCGTTGGCATTTGGATAGCTATTCGCGATGCCCGACGAAGAAAACACACCGGGTGTCAGTACCTCAAGGCTTTGGAAGTTGTGGTAAACGTTCAGCGGCAGATTTTGAACAGAGTAGCTACTAATCGTGGTGTGTACGTCCGTAGTTTGCGTCTGAAGAGCCGCTGCCGAGGCGGAGACCGTGACCTGCTGCTTCACCGCGCCGAGCGCGAGTTGCGTGTTCTGTTGAACTGTCGAGCCGGCCGTAACCCTGATGCCCGTCGTCTTTACTGCCTGAAACCCGGCGGCGCTCACGTTCAGCGTGTAGGATCCGGGCGGAAGAGAGATGATCGTGTATCCGCCATCCGCATCGGTCGTAGCCCTGCGGGAAAGCCCGGTTGTATCATTGGTGACGCGGACCGCCGCTCCGAACATCGCCGCGCCAGACTGATCAGTAATTGTACCGGCAATCGAGCCATAAAGGACTTGCTGTGCGTGCGACTGGATAACGCAAACAAATCCCCAAATAATGATGATGACCAGAGTCTTCAGGTATGTTCCTAAAGCGATCGACCGAATCATAATTGATCCTTTCCCCGTAGATATTCCCCAAAAGCTTGCGGTTCGGCAACCGAAGCACAGGGAAATTCTACAGCGGCTTCAGCGGTAAAGCAAGCAAAAAGTCAAAGCAAAATGCAGCGAAAGTATACTTTCGTGCTTTCGGAAACGAAACCACTTGCCTGAATTAGCGGTATTGCGCTCCGACCAACTTGGAAAACCCCAGTGAAAAAGCAGAGCATTTCCCTCAAGCAGAATACAGCCAGGAAGATCTATCCGACAGTTTGATTCTAAACTCGACCAAAAGGAAGAGGAGCATTGCGATATTGAGCCGTTTCTCTCGCCGTAAGTTCCTGGAAAGTTCGCTGGCAGTGGCGCCCGTAAGCATATCGGCGGCTCACTCTTTTTCGCCTTCCATACGGAAAGGCGTCAGAGTGGATATGCTGCCCAAGCATCTGAGCTACTTGGATCGTTTCCAGATGGCTCGCGACGCCGGCTTTGAGGCTCTCCAGGTCTTCAGCACGCCGGATCAGGTCCAAGCCGAGGAGATCAAAACTGCGGCCCTCAAGGCTCGGCTGCGGATCGATTCGGTGGCTAACATTACGAATTGGAAGTACCCGCTTTCTTCCAGCGATGCTGCCGTCGTGGAGAAGGGCCTGGAAGGTATGAGGACTTCGCTGCACAACGCCAAGCTCTGGGGAGCTCACGCCGTGCTACTGGTGCCGGCCGTGGTAAACGCACAGACGAGTTACCGGCAAGCCTGGGTGCGTTCACAAAACGAGATTCGAACGCTGATCCCTCTGGCCGAAGAACTCAAAGTGACGATCGCGGTCGAAGAGGTCTGGAACAAATTCCTGCTGAGCCCGCTGGAGTTTGCTACTTACGTCGACCAATTCAACAGTCCCTGGCTGAAGGCGTGGTTCGATGTCGGCAACGTGGCGATTTATGGTTATCCGCAGGATTGGATTCGTACGCTCGGCTTGCGTATTGCCGACTTCCATGTGAAGGGATTTAAACGCAAAGGCAACTGCTTTGAGTGGGTGAATATCGGAGAAGGCGATATCGACTGGCCGGCGGTGAGGGAGGCGCTGGCCGAGATTGGCTACCGCGGCACAGCGATCACAGAGCTGAAAAGCGGCGATGAAGCTTACCTGAAGGATATAAGCCGCCGCGTGAGTAAGTATGTGCTTGGCGCGGCCTGAAAATACGCTCAGGCAAATTGATTGAGGTTGACGTGGTTGTCCCAATGTTCGCCTGAGTTTGCGATGGCCTCGTAGGTGACTTCCTTCCCCGTATACGCGGCGCGGCGGGCCATCATGCAGCTCAGCGCCGATTCGATTCCCTCGGCGGCTTGGTTATGGTATTTGCCGCTCAGAATACTATCGACAAAAGACTGCTTCTTTTGCGGGTCCGCTTGCGCAAGGTTGTTGTGAAAGACTCCCGAGGAGGAAAACTTCCCTCGTGTCTCGTGTAAAGAGCCCTTCCATTCCCAGGGCTGCTCGCCGTAAATGGCAACCGGCCCCGCATAGTGGGCCTCGGAAACGCCTTTGGTGCCAAAAAACTTCCAGCCTACGTCCCAATATCCTTTGTCAAACTTTGTCGAGGCGAACGTCATACTGACCTTGTTTGGATATTCAAAAACCACGTTGTAGTTGTTGGACGCATTGCCATGATCGGGCTGATATCCATTGCTGGCCGCGGCGCTCGCTTTGATCGGAAGTGCCTGCAAAATCCAGTTACACATGTCAATCACGTGGATGTTCTGTTCCACAATAATGTCTCCGGAGAGAATCCGGTAGTAAGTCCAATTGCGAATCCGGCGCTCGTCGAGAGACACTCCGGGCCATTTGGGTTTGTTGGGATATTTCGCGAAATAGTGTCCCGAGCCCGAAATAATCTTTCCCAGTGCTCCGCCGTGAATTCGCTTGACCTGTTCGACGTACGGCGGTGCGCTGCGGAGCTGGAATCCCACTTCGAGACTCAGCCGCCCTTGCGCCCGGCGCCCTGAGTCGAGCACCCAGTTGCAGCCCTGCGGGTCCACCGACACCGGCTTTTCGCAGTAGACGTGTTTGCCGGCTGTGATGACCGCATCCAAGTGCTGTGGATGGAAATAAGGAGGCGTGGTAATGACGATCACGTCCACATCTTTAGAATTCGCGATTTCCTCATAAGATTTTGGTCCGCGGAACATCAATGAACGTTCGATGGGAGCAAAACCCTTGGCTTGCTGAAATTTGTCAAAATGCGCCTTGACCTTGTCTAGCTTGTCCTGGAATAAGTCCGCCAGCGCCACCAACCGCACCTTGCCTGTCTCGATCAGATAGGTAGTATCTGCGGTTCCGCGGCCGCCGCAGCCGAGCAGGCCGACACGCAGCGCCGAGTTGGCTCCTGTCCCGCGCACCAGTTGCGGCTCGATCACCATAAAGCCAGCAACGGCGGTCATAAATCCTCTTCGCCCTAATTTATTTTGGGGCTCATCGTTCACGGTTGTCCTCTTTCCCCCAGAACTCAATCAGTCTGTTTGGATGTTCCGTTTTCCGCATTATATATCCGCGCTCTGGGGCAGACGCGAAACTCTGTGATAGAATTTTCCGGAGTTTTCTATGCCGAATAACAATAAGATCTCCCGCGCGGAAGCACTAAAGCGCCTTGGAGGCCTCGCCCTTGGCTCAAGCCTCGCTCCGCTTCTAAAAGCCCAGGAAGAATCCGGCAGGCTGTCATCCGGCAAGCCTAACATCCTTTGGATCACTGGCGAGGGGGTTCCTCTCAAAGTGCTCGGCTGTTACGGCAGCCAGCTTATGAGCACGCCCAATATCGATCGGATCGCCAACGAAGGCATGCGCTTCGCGAACAGCTTTTGCACGAATGCATTGTGCGCTCCCAGTCGAGCTACGCTGCTCACCGGCACCTACAACAACATCAACGGCATGATTTCCAATCCGTACGGTGTTCCTACCTTTCGGCGCAAAACACACTTCGATTTGAGCCAGGAAACCTTTCCGAAGATATTCAAGCGCAATGGTTATCAGACCGGATTAGTCGGTAAATGGCACATCCCGGGCAATCCGGCCAAGGCCGGTTTCGACTACTTCGTCTTTAAACGCGGTGCGGGCGGTCCATACTACAAGCCCACCGGATACTTACAAAATCCCAGCATCGGCAGCGAGGAAATTATTCAGACCACTCATCCGGGCTATATTACCGACAATGTGACCGACTTCGCCATCAAGGGCATCCAGCAGTTCAAGCAGCCATGGCTGATGATGGTCCAGTTCTTTAACGACCATCGCCCCTTCGATCCGCCACATAAATACGCACATATCTATGACGACACGCATATTCGCGAACCCGGCACTTTTTGGGACGATTACTCTCATCGCGCTTCGGCGGCGCGGTTTGCCCGTATGCGGATCGAAAATATGCCGGATTTTCACCCACCGGCGACCCTGACGCCGCGCCAACGGAAGCAATGGAGTTATCAGAAATTCATGGCCCATTTTTTAGGCACACTCCGCTCGCAGGACGACAATATAGGCCGGCTGCTCGACTTCCTGGATAGAAGCGGCCTTTCGAAAAACACCGTCGTGGTGTATACATCCGACCACGGATTCTTCCTCGGCGATCATGGCTGGTTCGACAAGCGTTTCATGTACGAGCAGGCTCTGCGGGTGCCTTGGATGATTCGGTATCCGGGCCATATTAAGGCCGGCAGCGTGAGAAACGAATGGGTGGTGAGCATCGACAATGCTCCCACCGCGCTCGATCTCGCGGGTCTTCCTATCCCGCAACAGATGCAGGGCAAGAGCCTGCTTCCCTTGCTGAACGGCAAGACGGTTCCAGACTGGCGGACCTCGATGTATTACCACTATTACGAATTTGGCGGCAACCACTGGGTTTATCCACACTACGGAATCCGGACGGAACGCTACAAGCTTATTAACTATTACAAGGAAAATGAATGGGAGCTGTTCGATCTGAAGAACGACCCCGATGAAATGGACAGCTTGTTTCAGTGGTCTGGATATAAGGTCCATCCGTCCTACAAGGACATAACGGAACAACTTGTCGGAGAGTTAAAGCAGCTACGGGAGCAATATAAAGATACGACAGGCTGGCCGGTGAACTTATTGCCGACGAGAATCTACGACTAACCTGACATCTTCGCTTCTGCCAGCGATTCGATACGGCCGATCTCGACGCCTGGATCGATGCCCTCCTAAATGGTGCCCGGGGTGGGACTTGAACCCACACTCGCCTTGCGGCGAAAAGGATTTTAAGTCCTTTGCGTCTGCCGATTTCGCCACCCGGGCCTGTTGATGCTAAAAGGTTTGCGCAACGCCTCCCGAAGCCGCTCCAGGGTCATTCACGTGTAGCAGGATAACAGATCATTTGCCCTTGGCGGTAAGGCGTTCGTGGATAGCACGCTGGGCTTGGGCGAGCTTCGGTTGGCCCAGACGTTCGTAGACGCGGGCGAGGTGATAGTGGGGCATCGACTCGCTCGGCTTGAGCTGGGTGGCGCGCAGCAGCTCGGGCGCGGCGTCCTTGTATTGATGCTTGTTGGCGAGCAAAAGGCCGAGCTGGTAGTGGGACTCCCAATCGTTGTGATCGAGTTGGATTGAGCGGCGCAGCAGCGCTTCGGCGCGCGCGCTGGTGTCGTCACTCGTGAGCAGCGCTTTGGCCAGCAGGAGCTTGGGCTTGGCGTTTTTTGGATTGGCGGCTTCCCACTTTTCGTAATCCTGCGTGATCTCGCCCAGATGCGGACCGGCTTGGTCGAGGATGCGGCCGAGAAACAGATAGGGCTGCTTCACGGTTGGATCGAGTTGGATGACTTTGAGAAACTCCGCGATAGCGTCCGAAAAGCGCCGCTGCCCGTAGCGGGCGACGCCGAGTGCGAGGACCAATTGTGGGTTGTTGGGATGGGACTTCAGCGCGGCTTGGAGCAGATCCGCGGCGGGCGTAGGCTGCTGCCGATGCAGAAAAACTTCGGCCCAGGTGAAAGCCGCTTTGGGGCTTTGCCCGGCAGCCTTTTCCGCCATGGCGGCGGCTGATTTTGTGTCGCCGGCGGCCAGATAAAGCCCGGCGGCGCGGCTCCAGGCGTGGCTGTCTGCCTTGCCGCTCTCGGCGTACTTCTGTTCCAGCGGGGCGGCGCGGCCCGGATTGCCGGCTTCGGCATAATACATGGCAAGGGCATGAGAAATGAGCGGATTATCGACGCCCTCTTTCCCGGCTTTTTCAGCGGCGGAGGCGGCCAGCTTCGGCTGCTTCGAACGCAGGTAGACCTCGGCCAAAGCGCTCCAGACGTAGGGATTTTTGGGGTCGAGCTGCTCAGCTTTTTCGAGATCCGCGCGAGCTTGTTGGAGATGATTTTGCTTGAGCGCGAGAAGGCCCTGCTGCAGGAGAGACGGCGTATGCACGGGGTCTGAGGCCGCAAGGAAAAGGAGAAAGAGGAACAAACTACCAATCTAGTAAACCGCTTCCCACGGCCGCGGCTCTCTAATGCGAAATAAGACGGAAGGGTAAGCGGCGCTGACTAAGGGCGCTTATGCTCCGGCTCAGATTCAAGATTTAGGTAATGGAGAGGAATTGGCGGGGACGACGGGGCTCGAACCCGCGACCTCCGACGTGACAGGCCGGCGTTCTAACCAACTGAACTACGTCCCCGTGAGTGCGGCAAACGTCGGATATCGGCAGGATAGCATAGGGGGGCGTTGCATTCCGCCTGCCGGTTCGCCGCATAATGGAAGCGAGTGGCAAGTGTAGCCCAACTGAAACCAATGCCGGAACGGCTTGAGCCGCCCGAAGAGCATGCCGCGCGCGGACGCCTGAAAATCTTCCTCGGCTATGCGTCGGGCGTGGGCAAGAGCTTTCGCATGCTGGACGAAGGACGCCGACGGCGCGAACGCGGCCAGGATCTCGTGATCGCCGCCCTGCAGCCGAAGCTCTCGGAAGAGGTGCGGCACGCGATCGCAGCACTGGAGGTCATTCCTCCCCGAATCATCGGCGGAACTCCCGTGATGGACGTCGAGACGATCCTCGCGCGCCGGCCGAAAATCTGCCTGGTCGACGGGCTGGCGCACAATAACCCGGCCGGATCCCGGCGCCCGACGCGCTGGGAGGACGTAACGGAATTGCTCCAGGCGGGTATCTCCGTCATCGGCTCGGTGAACCTGCAGCGCATCTCAGAGAAACGCGATGAGGTGCAGGCGATCACCGGGAGGCAGTTCACCGAAACGGTTCCGCTGCATTTTCTGCACGCGGCCGACGAGATCGTGATCGTGGACGCGCCGGCCAGAGTGGCCGCGGAAGAAGCGGCCGCCGCGACGGGGAAACTAACCCAAAAGCAGCTTTCGGAACTGCGCGAAATTGCGCTGCTGCTCGCGGCCGAGATCGTGGACAAACAGCTCGAGCGCTATCTGGCGCGGCACGGAATCGAGCAGCTTTGGGGCACGCAGGAGCGGATTCTGATCTGGCTCTCGCCCCAGACCGATGCGCTGCGTATGCTCGAAAGCGGCATCCGCAACCGGGACCGTTTTCACGGCGAGCTCACCGCGGCGTATATTCGCCAGCCTCACTGGTCTCCCGAGCAGCGCCGGAAACTGGAGCACACGGTACAACTGGCGCGGGAAAAAGGCGTGGAAGCAATGGAACTGGAGGGTGAAGACACGGTGGAAACGCTGCTCCGCCACGCGCGCCACCGGGGCATCACGCAGATTTATGCCGGCCACCGCGGACCGGAGCACTGGTGGGGCCGGATCTTAGGCAGTGCTCTCGGCCGCTTGATCCAGCAGGCGGAAGGCATCGACGTTCGCGTGTTCCCTTATTCCTGACGCCAGGCTCGAAAGAATGCGCGGCCAAAAGCCAGCCCGCCGCGCACGCCAGCCGTACGCGCGGAAAAACTTTCCACTGGCCGGAATCCCGCCTCGTTCAGCGCCAGCAGAATCTCGGCTTGCGGATAACAGCGCTGCTCCACCACGCTGCGGGTTTGTCGCCACAAATTTTTTCGGCCCGCCTTCGTAAAGCAGATCAGTTCGGTGGTTGCGGTCTTGGTTGAGAGGTCAAAAGCGCCGCGAACCAAGCCGATGCGGTCAGCGGCGAGGTCTACGGTCCAATCCTGCTGATCGAGCGAATATGCTTCTTCCAGATTCATGTCGAAGACAAACATCCCGCCCGGGGCCAGCGCCGCATACACGCTGCGAAAGGCTTCCCGCAGATCGACGAGCGTGAGCAGGTGGTTCAGCGAATCGAAGGTAGAAAGCGCGGCATCGTACAGAGTTTCGAGATGCAGGCTGCGGACATCCTGCACGCGAAAATCGGCTTCGGGCAGCGCGGCTCGCGCCCGTTCGATCAACTTGGAAGAGGAATCAACGCCGGTGACGCGCAGTCCGCGGCGCACCAGTTCTTTGGTGACATGCCCCGATCCACAGCAGGCATCAAGGACGTGAGCGCCGCTGCGCAGCTTCTCAAAGAAGAGTTTTTCCAGAGCCGGGAGGGCAGATGGGAGATAGGCATCCGCCCAGAGCGCATCGTACATCTCGGCTACGTCGTCGTAAGAAGATGCCGTGCGAATGGATTTCATGCTCCGTCTCATAGTATGCAAAGCGACGCCCGCGCTACTCTATCAGCTATATAAAAGCCATGAAACGGCGTGATTTTCTTTGGGCGGCAATTGCGGCGGGCGGCGCGCTGCCGGCGGCGCATGCACAGTCTTCGGCGGCACAAGTACAGCGGGTGCTGGTGATGTTCAAGTGCCACTTCGATCTGGGCTTCATCAATACGCAAGCCGCGGTGATGCGCATGTACTTCGACAAGTTTTATCCGGGGGCAATGCAAATTGCGCAACGGATGCGCCATGCCGGCCAAGACCGATACATTTGGACCACCGGCTCGTGGCTGCTTTACGAATATCTGGAGCAGGCGAACCCGGATCAGCGCAAGCGCATGGAGCAAGCGGTCGGCCGCGGCGATATTGCCTGGCATGCGCTTCCGTTCAATTGGCAGACGGAGTTCCTGGACCGTTCGGCAATCCTCGGAGCCATGGGTTTATCCAAAGCTCTCGACCGCCGCTTCGGCCACACCACGACGGGCGCCAAGATGACCGACGTTCCCGGCCACAGCCGCGGGCTGGTAGGACCGCTCGCCGAAAGCGGAGTCACCTTCCTCGATATCGGAGTCAATTCGGCCAGCACGCCGCCGGATGTGCCTTCCATGTTCGTCTGGAAGGACCCGGAGGGGAAATCGGTCGTTATGATGTACCATCGCAAGGCCTATGGCGGCGTGGTGCAGGTGCCCGGATCGGATCTCGCAGTCGCCATCGACGTGCGCAACGACAATAGCGGTCCTCATACGATCGCGGAGATTCACGGTATTTATGCGAAGCTGCGAAAGCAGTTCCCGAACGCAAGCGTCAGAGCTTCCAACCTGACCGAGATCGCAAACGCGGTCCAACCTTTTCGGGATGGCCTGCCGGTTTTTACGCAGGAGATCGGGGACACCTGGATTTACGGGGTTCCGAGTGATCCGGTAAAAGTCGCGCGCTACCGGGAGATGCTGCGGCTGCGCCGGAAATGGATCCAAAACGGCCAGTTTCAAACCGCGGATGCGACCGATCTCGCGCTGCTCCAATGGCTGGCGCCCGCCGCGGAACACACCTGGGGCACCGATACGAAAACGTGGCTGGACTTCGATCATTACACGCCGCACGATCTGGCTTCGATGCTCGACCGGCCCCATTACAAAACCGTCGAGCATAGCTGGGAGGAAAAACGCCGCAACATCGATGTCAGCGTGGCGAGCCTGCCGGCTCCGCTGCGCAAAGAAGCCGAGAAAGGTTTGGACCAACTGAAACCGGCCCGGCCTGCAATCGGCGAATTAAGCCCGCACCGTACCGGCGAAACGATCGAAGCCGCGCATTTCGCAATCGCGCTCGATCCGCAGACCGGCGCCATCCGGCGGCTGCGCAACAATTCGAAGCATCGCGACTGGGCGTCGGAGAAGAATCCGCTGGCGCTTTTTGCGTATCAGACGCTCTCAAAGCAGGATTACGACCGCTTCCTCGAAAGTTACGTAACCAGCAAGGCGAGCTGGGCGCCGAAGGATTTCGGCAAACCGAAGATCGGACATTTCGGAGCGCGCAGCAGGACGTGGCTGCCGAAGCTGACCGGCTGCTGGGCGGGCAAGAATGCGCGCGGGCATCGGATTGTTGCACACGTGAAGATCGACGATGCGGCGGCGGAAAAAAGCGGCGTAGTTGCCTGGCCGCAGGATATGTATCTGGAAATAGACCTGCCCCATGCCGAGCCGGCCGTACATATTTCTTTCTCATGGTTTGGAAAGCAGGCAAATCGTCTGCCGGAGGCTCTCTGGCTGTCATTCCGGCCACGCACGCCAGAATCGCGCAATTGGACGCTGACCAAAGTGGATCGCGAGGTTTCTCCGTTCGACGTCGTGCGTGGCGGCAACCGCCATATGCACGCCATTACCGACCAAATCAGGTATCGGGACACCCAAGGCAGCTTCTCAGTAGAAACGCTCGATGCGCCGGTGGTCGTGCTCGGAGAGCAATCGCCCATTTACTTTTCCAATGCCCAGCCCGATCTGTCCAACGGCATCCACTTCAGCCTGTTCAACAATGGATGGGGAACCAACTATATTCAGTGGTTCGGCGAAGACATGCGATTTCGATTCACTTTGAAAGCGTAAGCGGCCGGTGGCGACGCAAACAACGACGGTCTGTCGCACACCATGAGAAACTCGGAGGCATGTCCGCCAAAGTGCGTTGGGGTGTGCTGGGCGCCGCGAATATCGCTCTGAAAAAAGTAATTCCCGGCATGCAGCGAGGCAGCCGCTGCGACATCGTGGCGATCGCCTCGCGCGATTTGCAAAAGGCCAGGCAAGCCGCCGAGCAACTCGGCATTCCGCAGGCGTATGGCTCTTACGAAGAGCTATTGGGGGACAGCGGTATTGAGGCGATCTACAATCCGCTTCCGAATCACTTGCACGTCCCCTGGTCCATTAGAGCCGCCGAAGCCGGCAAGCACGTGCTCTGCGAAAAACCCATCGCTATGACGGCAGCGGAAGCAGCCGAACTGATTGCCGTGCGCGACCGGACCGGCGTGAAGATCGGCGAAGCCTTCATGGTGCGCACGCATCCGCAATGGCTGCGCGCGAGAGAGATCGTCGGCAGCGGCGCTATCGGAGAACTCAGAAGCACTCTGAGCGCCTTCAGCTATTTCAATGTGGACCCGAAAAACGTCCGCAACATTCGCGAAATCGGCGGCGGGGGAATCATGGATATCGGCTGCTATCCCATTACCATGTCGCGCTGGCTGTTCGGGCGCGAGCCGCGTCGCGTTATCAGTCTCCTAGATCGGGATCCCCAAATGGGCACGGACCGCCTGAGTTCGGCGATCCTCGATTTTGCCCCCGGCCAGGCGGTCTTCACCTGCGCCACGCAGTTGGTTCCGTTTCAGACCATGCAAATCCTGGGCACCTGCGGACGCATTGAAATGGAGATTCCGTATAACATTCCGCCGGATCGACCCAGCCGCATCTTCATCGACGATGGCAGCGAGCTCGCCGGCCGCGGCGCGCAAATCGAGGAATTCGCCACCTGCGACGCCTACACCGCGCAAGGCGATGCTTTTGCCCGAGCCATCCAGGAGGGCGCAGAGGTGCCGGTTCCGCTTGAAGACGCCAAGGCGAACATGGCGGTCATCGACACGGTTTTCCGTTCGGCCGAAACGCGGCAATGGGAGCAAGTCTAAGGGAAGCGAAGCATCGACGGGCGGATCGTGGCTAATCCCGCCCTCCGAATTCAGGCATAGGAGGGTTGCGCGCCGGAGTCGTGCGCATCCTCCACCATTAACTCCAGTTCCGTGACCACCTGTTCCAGCGCTCGGGCCTGGGAGAGCATGCGGTGGCTCGCATTTCTGCCTTCGTGCGCGCTGGCAGCCGTTTGCTGGGTCACTTTTTCCATGCGCGAGAGGCCGTCGGAGATCTGAGTGATGCCGCGCGCCTGCTCCTGGCTGGCCGCATTCACGCTGACCACCATCTCCCGCACTTTAGCCGCGCTCTCGGTAATCGCCGAGATGGCCGCGACCATGTCGTTCAGCTTCGTGCGGCCTTGGTTCGAGGTGGAAACGGCGGCCGTGATGAGCTCTCCGGTATCGCGTGCGGCCTCCGAGCAGCGCTGCGCCAGCGAGCGCACTTCGTCGGCAACGACTGCGAAACCGAGGCCGGCCTCTCCAGCACGCGCGGCTTCCACCGCGGCATTCAACGCCAGCAGATTGGTCTGGAAGGCGATCTGCTCGATGACCGTAATGATTTGCGCTACTTTCTTGCTGGAATCGGTGATGTTTTGCATGCTCGCGATCATCTGGGAAAGATTGCGGTTGGCCAGCTTTACCTGGTCGTCCACTTTCGCCACAATGGCCGTCGCCGCCTGTGCATGCTCGGCATTCCGCTGCGTCATGGAGCTGATTTCGGTGCTCGAAGCCGAAGTTTCTTCGAGCGACGCCGCCTGATCGGTAGCGCCTCGGGCCAGTTGCTCGCTGAGCGAGGAGATCTGCTGCGAAGCCTGGATTACCGCCGTCGCGGTGCCTGACATATTGGCCGCCATTTCCCGCAGACTGCGCGTGGCGCCGCGCACGATCCACACGCCGAAAGCGCCGGTCGCGAGCGAGATAATCAGCAGAATGATCGCGATCCAGCGGCTCTCCACCGGAAGATTCCTTGCCCGGCCTTTTTCTTGCTCGAGCGCGCGCTGGGCCAGCGCCACCACGTCGTTCGCCGCCTGCTGCATGGCTCGAGCCTGCGGCGCTACCTGATCGTCGAACACCTTAAATGCGGTCTGGTAATCCTGCTTGGCGCAAAGCTGCCAAAGCTGCTGGTGCGCGGGCAGCCAGGACCGCAACGCACGGCTCATCTTCCGGTTAGCAGCCCGGCCCTTGCTGGTGGTCACGGCGGCTTGCATCTCGTCGATATCCCGGCTCACGCTCTGCGCGTCGGCCGCAAAGCTTGCGTTCAGCCTGGTCGCCTTGGCCTGCTCACCGAGCGCCAGACCCAACAGCAAGCCGCGTTCGGCGCTCAGCATGTTCGCCGCGCCGGCCGCCGCCGCTCCCGCCAGCGCCATCTGTCTTCCCGTAACCGATGCTGTCTTCGACAATTCGTTGCCGAGCGATCCCGTGGTGCGCAACGACGAGACGCTCAGAATTACTGTCAGACCTAGCATCGCGATACTACTAGCCATCAACTTCTTTCCGATCGTCATGTAAGCGTGCGCATCCTCGAAGCACTTATCGACGCATTACGCCGGAAATCTGAGATGTTTAGGGGGTAATCAATCCGCGCACATAAAGTCTAAAGCTGCGGAGGTATTCCCATGGCAAATATCGATGTACAAAGGCAGAATCAGGGCCGCGAAGGCGTCCGCAGGTATACCGGCTCCGATCCCTTGTCTCTGAGTCCGAGCGAGTTTTTCACCAATCCCTTTTCGTCGATGCGCCGCATCAGTGACGAAATGGATCGCGCCTTCGGTCACTTCCTGGGACAGGGAGGAGCCGAAACCATGGCCGGCTTTCCCGCGATCGAAGTGGCCGAGCACGACGGCAATCTCTGCGTGCATGCGGACGTGCCGGGCTTGAAGCCGGAAGACGTCAAGGTGGAAGTGACGGAAGACTCGCTGATTATCCGCGGCGAGCGCAAATCCGAGCACGAACACCGCGGCGAGAACACCTACCGATCCGAACGCCACTACGGCTCGTTTTACCGCCAGATCCCGCTGCCCCAGGGCGCCAAGACCGAGCAGGCGAAAGCCAACTTCACCAACGGTGTGCTGGAGATCGCGGTGCCGCTGCCTCAGGAAGCGAGCAAGCGTCGCGAAATTCCAGTCCAGACAGGCCAGCCGAGCGGCCAATCTTCGGCGGCAGCAGCGGGAGCAGGTCGCGGAACGGGACAAAGCAAATAGCGCAAACGATTTTCGACGCGTTTCCGACTACTGGTTCAAGCGTCAGGCTAAATTACCCGGTTCTTCTAGATATTCATCCTGAACCGGCGTCAGTCTCTTCTCCGTTTGCAACAGAACGACAATTGCTGCCGCTACGATCCATATCTCCTGCAAGCTGAGAAGGAAGATAGTAGCTCCATTTGCGCGCGGGTTGAAGAGGCCGGCGAATCCGAGTATTCCGAAACCGAGGCCGAGCACCAAGGCCACCCATGAAAATAAGCGTGGAAGTACTGGCGACCGGAGCAGGAGAGCACCCAGACCCAGGAAAGTTGCCATCGCAGGAACAATCGGGAAAACGTGAACAAATACGAACGTGAGATCAAAGCACACCACCGCGGTTGCCGGGTGACCGTTTACAGCTCCTTGTAAGGCGCCGAGAGTGATCGCGACATCGAGGAGGGCCATGGCGAGCACCATGGCGATTCCGAAGCTTGCAATCCAACCGGACAGCCTTTCGAGGCCCTTGGCCAGATACACGAGAGCCAAAAGGAAAATGGCCGCCAACAAAGAGCCAATCGCCTGAAGCCACGCATCTAGTGCAATTCTGTCGTGAAACCGGGCGCCAAAATTAACAATATCCCGGAGCGCGGCATTCGGAGCGGGGACCGGCAGCGGAACAGAGTAGTACACCCCGAGAGCAGCGACACCCAGGATGCCGGAAATGGCAACGAAAGCCCGGAATATGCGCGGCGACCAGATGAGCAAGGTTTCTGAATTTAGATTACAGTCTCAACGTCCCACGGCCCGCATACCGCCCTCGGCATAGCGTGTTCCGGCAGCGGCATCACGCGGGAATGCCTGGTGGAGGCGCTCCAGATCGTGGCTGGAAAGCTGGATCCGGACAGCCGCCGCATTTTGCTCGAGATAATGCAGGTGCTTGGTGCCGGGAATTGGGACAATATCCTTGCCCTGCGCGAGCACCCAGGCGAGTGCAAGCTGTGAGGGAGCGCAGTTCTTCTCGCGGGCCAGCGCCTCCACTTCACTGACCAGCCGCAGGTTGCGCTGAAAATTCTCTCCCTGGAAACGCGGATTGAGGCGGCGCCAATCATCCGCGGCGAGATCTTCGGGCGTCTTGAAACGGCCGGTCAGGAATCCGCGGCCGAGCGGGCTGTAGGCGACGAAGCCGATGCCGAGTTCGCGCACGGTAGGCAGAATCTCATCTTCCGGGTCGCGGCTCCATAGCGAATATTCGGTTTGCAGCGCCGCAATCGGATGCACAGCGTGTGCGCGCCGAATGGTTCGGGGTGCCGCTTCCGAAAGGCCCAGATAGCGTATTTTCCCTTCCCGCACCAGATCGGCCATCGCGCCTACGGTGTCTTCGATGGGAGTATCCGGATCGACACGATGCTGGTAGTAGAGATCAATGCGATCGACACCCAGCCGCCGCAGACTGGCCTCGCAGGCCGAACGGACATATTCGGGTTTTCCGTTAATCCCTTGAAAAGCTCCGTCGGCAGCGCGGACATTTGCGAACTTGGTGGCAAGAATGACTTGTTCGCGCCGCCCCCGGAGCGCCCGCCCGACCAGCTCTTCATTCCGGCCTACACCGTAGACATCGGCGGTATCGAAAAACGTCATGCCCAGATCGATGGCGCGGTGCATGACCGCGATCGATTCGGCATCGTCGGCCGAACCGTAAAACTCCGACATTCCCATGCAGCCCAGGCCCAGTGCGGAGACGCTAAGACCTTTCGCTCCTAAAGTTCGTGTTTCCATATCGCTGCTTTAGATGCCGGAGCGGATCGAACGGCTTCGAACGATAATGAAAGTTGTCGAGATACCGGTGATACAGAAAACCGCACCGCGCTGCGCGTTCATTGCGGACGACCTCACCGGGGCCTGCGATGCCGCTGCTCCCTTTAAACTGCGCGGCGCACGAACGATTGTCTGCATCAAAGAGCTATCGTCCACCTCGCACGAAGTCGTTGCGCTCAGCACCGAAAGCCGCGATCTGGATATCTGCGCAGCGCGGGAGCGCATTCGCGAAGCAGCCGCGCGACTGGCAGCGCTCGATCCCACAATCGTTTTTAAGAAGATTGACTCCACCCTGCGCGGCAACATCGGAGCCGAGATCGCAATGGTTCTGGAGGCATTTGGCTGCGACTTCGCCATCATTACACCGGCATTCCCCAGCCTTGGCCGCCTGATTCGGAACGGCCGGCTCCATCTGGAAGGAGATGCGGGCTGGCAGCCGATCGGCATTGCGGACCGGCTGCGCGCGCAAGGACTCGGCGATTGCGTTCACCTCGCCTCCGATGTTCTCGAACGCGCCATCGAGAGCGGGCAGCGATTCATTTCGGTAGAGGCCGCCTGCGACGGAGATCTGGATGCGATCGTCGCGGCCACGTTTCGCTTCGGCCGCCGCGTTCTCTATGCCGGATCGGCGGGTTTAGCTGCCGCAGTTGCCAAAATGTTCTTTGGCAGCATGCAGCGAGCAAGCCCTCATGAAGCGATGCAGATGCCCTGTATCTTTTGCGTTGGCTCCGATCACCCGGTCACGCTCGGGCAACTGTCGGCGCTCAGCCGCGAACGTCCCGTCGAGTGGTTCGCTGCCGGTTCTGCTCAGCCGGAATCGCTGGCGGGATGCTTGCAATCGGGACATCACGCAGTTGTTACTGTGTCACGCGGAGCCGATTGCGGCGCCATGCGGGAACTCCTCGAAAGCGCGGGACGATGCGCTGCTCTCTTGCTTTCGGGCGGCGATACAGCCTTCCTGGTATGCAGCGCGCTGGGAACCGAAGCCATCGAGATCGAAGGCGAAATCGCGATCGGCTTGCCCTGGGGACGGCTCCGGGGCGGTCTGCTAGACGGCTTGGCCGTGGCGACGAAATCCGGAGGTTTCGGCGCTTCCGATGCTTTGATTAGAGTTGCGGACTTCTTTACATGCCAAGCGAATTAGCCGATTTCGTTCCGACGATTGCGATTACGATGGGAGATCCTTCCGGTATCGGGCCGGAGATTGTTCTCAAGGCTCTCGCCGATGCCGAGCTTGTGCCGCTAGCGCGCTGGGTTGTTGTGGGTGAGCGCGGCGTACTCGCTGCCGCGGAACGAGTGACCGGCATCGCATTACAGCATGCGCGCCTCGAACAAACCGGCTCGCTTTTTGCCGGCGATTTCCGCTTCGGCCAGCTCGACGGACGCTATGGTCAGGCAGCCGTCGATTATGTCCGCGCCGCCACCGAAATGTGCCTGCGCGGCGAGGCCGATGCCATGGTGACCGCGCCTTTAAACAAAGAGGCGGTCACGCTCTCGGGGCGTCCTTTTTCCGGGCATACCGAATACATCGCCGAACTGTGCGGCGCAAGCGAATCGCGGATGCTTTTGGCCAGCGAGCGCCTCTGTACCGTCCATGTCTCCACTCACGTTCCGCTGCGCGCAGCCTGCGAGCTCGACACCGGCCGCATACTGCGCACCATCGAACTCGGCCACTCCGCCATGATGCTGCTCGGTTTTGAGCAGCCGCGCATTGCGGTCTGCGGGCTCAATCCGCACGCCGGCGAGCACGGATTGTTCGGCGCCGAAGACGATCGCCTGATTGCGCCCGCCATTCGCGCCGCGCAAGGAGAAGGCATCTCCTGCAGCGGCCCGCATGCGGGCGACACGATTTTTCTGCAAGCTTCGCGTGGTGCATACGATCTGGTCGTCGCCATGTATCACGACCAGGGCCACATCCCCATGAAGCTCATCGATTTCGAAGGCACCGTCAACGTCTCGCTGGGCATTCCCATTATTCGAACGTCGGTGGATCACGGCACCGCGTTCGATATCGCGGGCAAAAACGGAGCCGATGCGCGCAGCATGAAACAGGCGATGCGCATGGCTGCTCGCATGGCCGCGGCGCGGGGCGGCCGGGCACTGCCCCTGAGCATCAACAAAAGTGACTTTGGGGCTTGCAAAATTATGAAAGAATGTTAGTCTATCTATGAAGCATTTTTAGTGTATTGAGGATGCGAACTGGAACCGTAGCGGGTTTTACCGCTGGGGCGGTCCTGGGCGGCGTGTCGGCCACGGCCGCCTACGGCAGCGTCTCTAAATCTTCTCAGCTTTTTGGGCCCTCTGTTTATTGCGGCCCGGGGCGCCGGCGCTCAGTCGCGCTCACGTTCGACGATGGGCCGAGCGAAGGCACGATGGCCGTTCTCGAATACCTCGACCGCGAAGGTATCAAGGGGACCTTCTTCCAGTGCGGCGCCAACGTGCGGAGATTACCGCAAGTCGCCGGAGCGGTCTCGGCCGCCGGGCACCAGATCGGCAATCACACCTACTCGCACCCGCATTTGATGCTGAAATCGCGGCAATTCATCGATCGCGAATTCACCGAGGCGCAAAGAATCATCCAACTCGAGACCGGCGTTGTCCCCATGCTCCTGCGGCCTCCCTATGGCTTCCGCTGGGTAGGCATGCGCCAAGTGCAGGAAAGGCTCTCGCTTTTGGGCGTGCTCTGGACAGTGATCGGCCACGACTGGCATTGGGGCGGCGAGCACGTCGCCGATTATGTGCTCCGGCAGTGCTCGCCCGGCGGCATTATCTGTCTGCACGACGGGCGCTCGGTCTATCCGCGGCCGGACGTTCGGCCCACGCTCACCGCGCTTCGGCGAATCGTCCCGGAACTGCTCGATCGCGGCTATACGTTCGACACGGTCAGCGAAATTCTGCACTACTGAGCATTAACCTGAAATCAGGTGGCCGCAGCGAACAAAAAAAGAGGAAAGCTGTACCTGATCGGCGCCGGTCCGGGCGACCCGGAGCTGCTGACGATCAAGGCTGTGCGTGCACTCGGGGAATGCGATGTGATTCTGCACGACCGCCTGGTCGGCGCGGGCGCACTGGCGTATGCAAGGCCGGATGCGGAAGTGGCTTATGTCGGCAAGCACCACGGCCGGCAGGAACACACGCAGCAAGAAATCTTCGAGCTGATTCGAAAACACGCGCTTGCCGGAAAGATCGTCGGGCGGCTGAAAGGCGGCGATCCGCTGGTCTTTGGCCGGGGCGCGGAAGAATGGGCATTCGCTCTGGAAAACGGCATCGACGCCGAGTTCATCCCGGGCTTGACTTCGGCCATTTCGGTTCCCGGACTCGCAGGCATTCCGTTAACCCATCGCGGTGTTTCGCAGAGCTTTGCCGTCATCACCGGACATTGCCGCGAAGGCTTGGCGCTGGAGTGGCAAAAATATGCGGGCCTTGACACGCTGGTCATTCTGATGGGCGTGCAGAATCGTGCCTTCATTGCGCAATCGCTAATCGCCGCGGGACGGCAGCCCAGCGAACCCGTTGCCTTTATCGAGCGCGGAACCATGGACGGCGAACGCATCGTCGAGAGCACCCTGGGCGACGTCGCCGAAGACCGCACGAAGGTGAACAGCCCGGCTGTGTTCGTGATCGGCAAAGTGGTTAATTTGCGGGCGCGGTCAGGGTAGCAGTTCCAAAACCGCCAAGCCCTGCGACGCAACTGTGACTGGCTCCGAAATAGGATGCTCTTGTGCCGGCTGCATATGGGAAGCCGCGATCAGCTCGCGGATCTGCGAGACCGACGGATACTTGGGTGAACCCATTTGCTTCCATGCCTTCAACGACGAACCGTGGTCCGGATCGACAAAGCGCATGCGATATTTTGTGACCTGTGCGTTCTTCACGACGAGCCGGAAGGTTTTCGGCGGAACCGTTTTCCCCGGCGCCGCATAGTTCCAGAGCGCGAGCACAAGGGTTCCGTCGGGCCGCTTGGTCAGCAGCGCATTTTGATCGGCCAACTTCAGCCGCCGATTCCCGAGTTCGTGCAACAGCTCGAAGGCGCGAAACGCAGCCTTGGGAATATTGCGCTCGGCTACCAGGCCATAGCCTCCGTAGAAAGGCTTCTTCACTATGCCTTGCTCTTCGAACACATCCGAAAAATCCCAGTACGACATCATGTTGACCAGCCCGTCGCATTCGCGGATGTTGTTGGCGAGCCACGGCCCCATGAAGGCGCTGTCGGTGATTTCCGGCTGGGTCAGATAAGTCGCGTTGTATTCCGAAAAGATGATTGGCGTGTCGGGCGCGGCCGAGGCCCTCACTTGCTGGTAAACTTTCTTCACCGCGCGGGCTACCATATCGCGCTGGGAAATCGGCTCGTGCGTGCCCAAAACGTTTTCCGATGAGTCGTTGCCGTAGACGTGCGTCGAGATGAAATCGAAAGGCACGTGATGTTTCGTGCAATACGCGATGAACTCCGGGACCCAGGCCGCCTGCGCCGTTGCCGGGCCGCCCACGCGGAGTTTCGGATCCACGCTCTTCACCGCGCGCGCGGTGGTGTTGTACAGGCGGAAATAAGTCGCCTGCTTCGGAACGCCGTCCCAGAAATCGATGTTGGGCTCGTTCCAAACCTCGAAATACCACTGTTCTACTTCATGCTTGCCGTAGCGGTCGACCAGATGCTGTACGAAGGCGTGGATGAGATTGGCCCATTTCGCCGGATCGGCCGGCGGCGAAGGAATCGGATGGTACCAGAACGGATGCGGCTTCGGGTTGGCCGCGAGTGGCTTGGGCATGAAGCTGAGTTCGACAAACGGACGAATGCCGTGTTCGAGCAAGCCATCGTAGATCTGGTCTACGTAGGAGAAATTGTAGACTGGATTGCCCTGCGCGTCCTGACTATAGATGCCGACATCGCGGTCGAAAATCCCGTGGAACCGAATGTATTGGAAGCCGGTGATGCCCTTGACCAGACTCAGGTCCTTGCGGTAATCGGCCCGCAGACTCAACACGGCGCGTCCGGAGCCGAACATCTCTTCCCAGAAATGGGGAAAGTCGTGTGCCGGCGCGTTTGCGTCAATGGTAATGGTTTGCTCCGGCGTGGCTTCGGGATTTTGCGCAGCGGCAGCCAGGCCGGACGCGAGCGTCAGGCAGAGAGCGGGCACGCCTGTTAGAAATGAGAACCGCAGGGCTGGTTGCGTTCGCATATGTGTAAGTCTCTACTAGACCGAATTCAATTCCGAAAACTTCAGCGCCGCTTCGCGAACCAGGATGCCCATTTTGGGATGGCTCGGTTCGTAAGCGGGCGCGACACCGCTCGCCCGCAGCGACTGACTGCAATCGGGCCCGATGGAGGCGACGAACATGCCGTTGAAAGCGGCCAGCGCGCGATCCCGCTCGCCGCGCCCAGCCGCGAACTCTAGAAAATGCTCGATCTGCACGCCGGTGGTAAACAGCGTCACCTGAAATTTTCCTGCGAGCAAATCGTCGAGCGCCTGTGCGAGCAAAGACGTGTCTTCGGGCAATTTCCATCGATACACCGGAATGCTGGAAACGGTTTTCCCCTGGCGCGTGAAACCTTCGATCAGTTCGCGATTGGCGCGGCCGTACTCCTGCACAGCGAGCGACTTTTCCAGCCTCGTTTCCATCGCCGCGAGCACTTCGCGCCAAGTGGCCGGCTCGGGCACAAGCACGCTGACCGGCACTTGCCATTCGCGCAGCACGGCCGCCGGTTTGGGGCCGCGGCAGACGGTCGCGACGCTCCGCAGCGCCTCAAAAAACCTCTCTTCGGGATCTCGCGCCGCGATGGCGCGCTGGAGCAGACGGGCGCCTGTTCCGGTTTGGAAGACGACGGCATCGAATTCTCCGGCATAAAGGCGGGAAGCGAAATCCAAAGCCGCTTGGTTCTGTTCGAGCGGCACTTCGATCAAAGCCGGCGCGACTAACGGCTCACCGCCGTTGCGGCGGATCAACTCGGCCATTTCCGCCGCGCGGCGGCTCTCGAAAGAAAGAACGGAGGCGTGGGCGAAAGACATGCGCTGGAACGCAAGCGCCCGCGAGCGCCCGCGAAGTTGTACGATACCAAAAGAACCATGAGTAAGTTTGTTCTATTCGCGGCCGTCGCGCTTTTGGCCGGCGCCGTTGTGTCGAGCGGTCAAATGAGAGGAACACCCGACACCAATCCGTACGACGGGTCCGCAGCCACCTTCGGGACCAGCCGCCCGCCAATGCGGAAAAAGCAAAAACCGCCCACCTCGCGGACCGTGAAGGGTATCGTGACCGACAGTTCCGGCAAGCCGCTGTCGGGCGCGATGGTGACGCTGACCAACAAGAAAACCAAAGACCACGAGGAATTCTTTACCAAGAAAGACGGGCGCTATCGCTTCGAGGATCTCAGCTTCACCATCGATTACCAGGTCCAGGCGGCCTACCACGACCGGGACAGCAAGGCGAAACCGATCAGCCAGTACGACCACACGCCTTCCGTGGTTCGCATGCTGGACATCCCGTCCGCAGCCGCGGCAACTTCGAAGAAAAAGACCACAAGCACAACCGCCGACGCGAAAAAATAGCCCGCGTAAGGCCGGCTCAGCCGAGTTTCCGGCTTAAGAGCCGGTTGACGGCGGCGGGATTGGCCTGGCCGCGGCTGGCTTTCATCACCTGACCTACGAGAAAACCGAGCACGGCGGTTTTGCCGGACTTGTATTGTTCGACTTGCTTCGGATTGGCGGCAATCGCCTCTTCGACCAGCCTTTCGAGGGCACCGGCATCGGAGATCTGGCGCAGCCCTTCGCGATCCATGATGACGGTGGCCGACTCGCCAGTCTCAAACATCTTGGGCAGGATTTCCTTGGCGAGTTTACCGGAAAGCTCGCCCTTGCCGATTAAAGCAACCAGCTCGCCGAGATGGTGTGGCAAAACGGGAGAGTCGCCGATCTCTTTGCCGGCCGCTTTGAGCAGCCCCATCAAATCTCCGGTGACCCAGTTGGCGGTAGCGCGGCCGTCGCCGCCGGCCTTTACCGCGGATTCGAAATAGTCGGCCATTGCGCGGGTGAGAGTCAACACTTGGGCATCGTATTCGCGCAGGCCGTATTCGTTCACGAAGCGGTCGCGGCGGTCCTGCGGCAGTTCGGGAAGAGCGCTCTTCACCGTGTGTAGCCAGTGGTGGCTCACGCGCAGCGGAACCAGGTCGGGCTCGAGGAAATAGCGATAGTCGTGCGCCTCTTCTTTGCTGCGCATGCCGGCGGTTTGGCCGGTATCGGTGTTGAACAGGCGCGTTTCCTGAATCACTTTGCCGCCCGCTTCGAGGACTCCGATCTGGCGCTCGATCTCATATTCCAGCGCCATTTTCAAGAAGCGGAAGGAGTTGAGGTTCTTGACTTCGGCCTTGGTGCCGAAATCCCGGGCTCCGCGCAGCCGCACAGAAATGTTGGCATCGCAGCGAAGCTGACCCTTTTCCATGTCGCAATCCGAGACGCCGATGTACTGCATGATCTGTTTGATCTCGGTGACATAAGCGTAAGCTTCGTCGGGCGAGCGCATATCGGGTTCGCTGACGATTTCGATGAGCGGCGTTCCGGAGCGGTTGAGATCGACATAAGTGAAACGGTCGGAATCCTTGAAGCCTTCGTGCAGGCTCTTGCCGGCGTCATCTTCCATGTGAACGCGGGTGATGCCGATCCGCTTCTTGCCGGCGGCGGTGAGGATCTCGAGATAGCCGTGCTCGGCCAGCGGCTGATCGTATTGGGAGATTTGATAGCCCTTGGGCAGGTCCGGATAGAAATAGTTCTTGCGGGCAAACCGCGAAAACGGGTTCACGCAGCACCGTAGAGCGAGTGCGGCGCCAATAGCCAGCTCCACCGCCTGGCGGCTCAAGACCGGCAACGCACCGGGTAAACCGAGACAAACCGGACAGACGTTCGTATTGGGCGCGGCGCCGAACTCGACCGGGCAACGGCAAAAGATCTTCGTTTTGGTGCCGAGCTGGACATGTACTTCCAGGCCGATCACGGGTTCATACTTGGTGAGGACGTCGTCGGCAATGGCGGTAACAGCCATGTTTCGATTGTAAGGGGGTGCACCGATCCGGCAGCGTAGTAGGATGCAGGAAGACGCACAGGAGGGGGCGAAACGATGCGAAAGATTTTCTGGGCTGCGATACCGGCTCTTCTGCTTATGGCCGCGTTTCAGGCGGCGCCTCAGAGCCAGACGGCGCCGACGAGCCGAACGCTGAAGATCAAACTGAATTACACAGGAAGCGGCACGGTCGATGCCAAGCACGAGATTCTGGTCTTCGTCTTCGACGGTCCCGATTTTCAGGATGGCGAGCTTCCGCCGATCGGACAGGACCAGGCGTCGGCAAAAAACGCAACACTGACGTTTCAGGACATTACTTCCTCGCCGGTTTATGTTGCGGCAGTTTACGATCCGAGCGGCAACTATGAAGGGGATACTCTGCCACCGTCCGATGCGTCGGTCGGACTCTACGAGAAGAAACCTGGAGTACCCGCACCGATCAAGATTGCGCCGGGAAAGACGGTCCAGGTAACGCTATCGTTTAATGACTCGCATAAGTACGGGTCCGTGCAGTAGTGGAGTGCAAAGCTAAAGCTCCGCGCGGCTATTTGGCGCTATAGATCAGCTCTCGATTGTGATGCGGCAACGCAGCACCTATAGCCGCGCCGATTACGGCTCCAACCGCGCCGCCGCTCGCTCCGGCTCCGGCGCGGCTACATGAGTTGGGTCCCGCCTTGCCGCAGTCGATGACAGCGGCACCAAGAGCGAAGCCGCTACCAAAACCGATCAGCGCGCCGATGGCCGCGCGCTTCCCGCGGCTCCATACCCCACGCCGATAGCGCTGGACCTGAAGTACATCTTTCTTCCTTAGACTCATGTCCGCAATGGTCACTTGGTCCGGCGACCAGTTCCGGAACGCGCCGGTTAACGGGCTCCGCCCTGTCAGCGAGATGCGCACTTGATCCCCTGTTTTCAGTTGTCCAAGCGAATTCCAGTTGTGCGGGTCCTGCGCAGTAGATACGGCTGCCAGAGCCAGCAAAACGGTTGTTGATAAACCGAGGCGCATAAACGCCACCTCCGATTTGGATTGGGCACTTAGTCTATCAGGAAATGGCAATCATTTGCACGGGCAGTTATCGGGCGCGGGCCGTTTGCGGGACTTGCGCAGGAGCAGCGATACTCGTCTTCTTCGGACGCGCCAGAATGCCGATGCCGAGCGCGAGCAGGCCCAAGGCTATCCATTGCGTAATGGAAAACGGTCCGTAAAACCCTTGCTCGTGGAAGCGAAAGAACTCAGTAACGAAGCGTGCCGACGAATGAAGCACGAGAAAGAGACCGATGATATTTCCGACGCGATGCTCACGTTTATAGCGCCGGTAGAGAAACCCGAAAATCATTAGATCGGCGAAGCACTCGTAGAGCTGGGATGGGTGTAGCGGTATATTCAGCGGCACCGGCGCGGCAAAATCGGAATGAAAAGTGACGCCCCAAGGCATGTGCGTCGGGGTGCCCCAGCAGCATCCGGCGCAGAAGCAGCCGATGCGTCCAATGCCCTGCGCCAATGCGAGGCCGGGGCCGAAAGCATCCATGGTGCGAAGCAGCGGCATTTGCTGCTTACGCAAATATAAGAAGGCCACGATGAGCGCCAGAATAAGACCGCCATGCCAGACGCCGCCGGCCTGCAGAGTTTCGAGTGTGAAGATCTGGCCGGGATGGTGGAAATAAAACGGCAGATCGAAGAGAAACATGCACAGCTTGGCGCCGATGATGCCGGCTATCGCGCAATAGACGGCCAAGTTGGTGATCTTTTCCCCGGACATTCCGCTGCGCCTCGCGAGGCGCACGGTGATGAAAAGGCCCGCGAGAAATCCCAGTGCGACCAGGACGCCGTAGGTCGGAATGTAAAACGAACCGATGCTGATGAGCTTGGGATGCATATTTATTTGGTATCCGCAAACCGGTCGGGACCAGAGGGCACCCCGCTTCCGGCTGTGGTTTGATCGTGTTTGCGGCGCGGCCGGAGTAAATCGAACAATAACAGAATCGCGCCGACGGTGATGGCGCTGTCGGCGACGTTGAAGGCCGGGAAGGACCAGGCGCCGTGATAAATTTCGATAAAGTCTGTGACCGCGCCGTGGACGATGCGGCCGTAGAGATTCCCGATCGCGCCGCCTAGGATGAGAGCCAGCGCAAAGCGGGTGACGGCGGAAGCATAGCTGGTGGTGCGACTCCAAAGCGCGAAAGCGACGTAAGTCAACACCACGCCCGAAACGCCAATGAGCAGCGCACTGCGAACCAGGGGATGCGTGCCTTCCGAGAGTACGCCGAAAGCCGCACCGGAGTTTTCCGTGTGAATGAGGCGCAGCCAGCCGGGGATGATGGAAATTGAATCGAAGAAGCCGATGGAGTGCGCGACGGCATCTTTGGAGAGCCGATCGCCGATCACGACCAGCGCCGCAACCAGGAGCGGCCCGATCCGATATATCAGTGATCTCCGGTTAGACACGGCTCAACTCTAAAAATTCGGGTAAAACAGCGGCACAGGTGGCGCAGACGGTGGGGAATTCGGGGTTGGAGCCGACATCGGCGGTGTACTTCCAGCAGCGCTCGCACTTGTCGCCGCGCGCGCGATCGACTTGGACTGTTAAATCCCCTCCCTCACGGTCGGGGCTCTGAAGCTCCACTTGGGAGACGATGAACCAGGCGGGGAGGTCGGCGGCGTGCTTTTCGAGCAGCGCATAGGTTTCGCCGCCGGCGTGGAGAGAAACCGCCGCATCCAGCGAGGCGCCGATCACTTTGCGATCGCGCAAATCGTTAATCGCTTTTGAAACCACGGCACGCACTTCGAGCAAGCGGTCCCAGTCGGCGGCATCTTCACGCCGCGCCGAAGTCAAACCTGCCGTGAGGTCTTCCGGTTTCGGGAAGTACTCCATATGGATGCTTTCGGCAGCATCAAGAACTCGCGGTTTGGTGTGACGCCAGACCTCTTCGCAAGTGAAGGAAAGAATGGGCGCGAGCAGGCGCACCAGAGCCAGATTCAAGCGGTGCAGCGCGGTCTGGGCACTGCGGCGGCCGGGCGATGCGGGCGCGCCGGTGTAGAGCCGGTCTTTCAAAATATCGAAGTAGGTTGCGCTGAGATCCGTGGTGGCGAAATCGTAGATCGCGCGATAGACCTTGTGAAAGGCGTACTCGTGGTAAAAAGCCGCACAACGGAGAGCGAGATTTTCGGCGCGCACCAGAATCCAGGCGTCGATGCCGGTTAGCCGGTCGGCGCGAACGCCGTCCTTGGCCGGATCGAAATCGCCGAGATTGCCCAGCATGTATTTGAAGGTGTTCCGCATCTTGCGGTAGGCTTCGGCGAGGCGCTCCAGGATGGTGTCCGAGATGCGGACATCTTCCATGAAATCGACCGAAGCGGCCCAGAGACGCAGAATATCGGCGCCGTATCGCTTGACCACTTTTTCCGGCCCGACGCTGTTGGATGATTTCGACATGGCGCGGCCGTCGGCATCGAGTGTCCAGCCGTGGGTCGCGGTTTCGAGATAAGGCGCGCCGTCTTTGAGAGCGACAGCGATCAGCAAAGAGCTCTGGAACCAGCCGCGATATTGGTCTCCGCCTTCGAGATACATGCCGGCGGGCCAGGGCAGATCGTTTTCCGCAGTGAGCACGGCGAGGTGGCTGGAGCCGGAATCGAACCAGACATCGAGGATATCGTTCTCTTTGCGGAATTCCGTTCCGCCGCACTTGCGGCAAGCGCAGTCGGGGCCCATGAGTTCGGTGGCGGACTTGGTGAACCAGACATCGGAAGAGTGTTCGCGAAACTGGGCAATGACATTGTCGAGCGCATGCTTTTCGACAAACGGCTGCCCGCATTGTTCACAGTAGAAGACGATGATCGGCACGCCCCAGACGCGCTGGCGCGAGATGCACCAATCGGGGCGGGTCGAGACCATATTGGAGATACGCTCTTCACCCCAGGCCGGATACCATTTCACGTTCTTGATCGCTTCGAGAGCGCGTTGTCGAAGCTGCTGCCGGTCCATGCCGATGAACCATTGCTCCGTTGCGCGGAAGATGACCGGATTGTGGCAGCGCCAGCAATGCGGATAGCTGTGTTCGACGCGCGCCTGCCCGGCGAGCGCGCCACGCTCTTCGAGCAGCCTGATGACGATGGGATTGGCTTCCCAAACAGTTTTGCCGAGTAGTTCGTCGGGCAGGCTGCCAGTCGCGCCCTCGGCATAAAAGAAGCGGCCGGCGGCGTCCACGGGGCAATAGACCGGGATTCCGTAGCGCTGGCAAATCACGAAATCTTCCTGGCCGTGTCCGGGGGCCGTGTGCACCGCGCCGGTGCCTTGGTCGAGCGTGACGTGATCGGCGAGCAGGCCAACGGAATCGCGATCGATAAAGGGATGGCGGAATCGCGCGTTTTCGAGACGCGTTCCAGGGAAGCGCGCAATGATGGTTCGATCCCATCCGAGCGCCTCGGCCACTTGCGGCAGCAAACCTTCGGCCACGATGGCGATGCCCTGCGGCGTATCCACGGCAACGTATTCGAAGCGCGGATTAAAGCAGATGGCGAGATTGGCGGGGATGGTCCAGGGCGTGGTGGTCCAGATCAGGGCCGAGACGTCGCGGCCGGCGAGAACCGGATCGAGGGCAGCGGGATCGGAAACCAGCTTGAAGCGGACATAAATGGACGGGCTGGTGTGATTCTCGTATTCGACTTCGGCTTCGGCGAGTGCGGTCCGATCCTTAATGCACCAATGAACCGGTTTGAGACCTTTGTATACGTAGCCGCGCTCGAGGAAGTCCGCTAAGGCCTGGGCGATGACGGCTTCGTATTCGGAGCTCATGGTGAGATAGGGATCATCCCAGCGGCCGAGGATGCCGAGGCGCTTGAATTCGGTGCGATGGATGTCGACGTATTTTGCGGCGTAGGCGCGGCAGGCGGCGCGGATCTCCGCCGCGCTCATCGTGGCTTTGCGCTTACCGAGTTCCTGGTCTACGCGGAACTCGATCGGCAGACCATGGCAATCCCAGCCGGGAACGTAGGGCGAGTCGAAACCCGCCATATTTTTCGACTTGACGACGAAATCTTTGATGATTTTGTTGAACGCTGTGCCGATGTGGATGTTGCCGTTGGCGTAGGGCGGCCCGTCGTGGAGGACGAACTGCGGGCGCCCGGCGCGCGACTCGCGGATACGGCGATAGAGATCGATGCTCTGCCAATATTCGAGCCATTTGGGCTCGTTCGAAGGCAGTTTTGCCTCCATAGGAAAGTCTCTGGTCGGCAGGTTGACGGTCTTTTTGACGTCAACGGGAGGGGGATTCATGGACTAATTTCATGGTAGCGTGCGGGGGAGCTTTCAGCGGGCGGCCGGCAGCCATTAGCTTCTGTCCATGCCGCTTTTGGGCCGGTGAGTGGAGCTCCGCTTGCTGGCGCGCGGCTCTGAAGGTTACGGCTTTCTGTGCCTCTACCGTTCGCTGGGGCTATCGTCGGCTTTCAGATCGCCGAGCGCGTATTGGATGCCGGCAAGCATGTGCTTGATGAACGGCCGGTAGGCATAGACGGTTTCGCTGTGGCCGTGAGCTTCGTAAAAGACGCGGCCTTTGCCCACGCGCTGGATCCAGCTCAACGGGTAGTCGCCGTCGGTGCGGCGGGTGGCGGGCGGCTCCTTGTCCTTTTCGCATTGGCTCATCTTGGCGTAGTTGATACTGGTCAGCACGTGGACCCGTTTGCGGCTGAACGAATTTTGCGCGAACGTATAGGTCTCGTCCACGATGACGTAGCCGCTCGCGGGAAACATAGATGTGAGCGGGCTGTTGGGATCATCGATTTTGACCTGAATCAGAGCCGGATAGGGAAAGTGGAATTTGAAGATGCCGCCGATCATGCGGTTAAATGCGGGCCAGGTGGGCTGCGGCGCTTTGGTCCGAGTTGCGCGCGTGTGGTAGGAATCGGTCGCGGCGTGAATGCCAACCAGACCCTTACCGCC